>NZ_JBICYQ010000002.1:0-310294 GCF_043201055.1 Streptomyces sp. NPDC048338 | reverse complement strand
GTGCCGATCAGACCGCGACCCTTCGACGCGCTGTAGTACAGAATCCGGTCACCACTCAGCGCAGTGATCTGCGTCCAGTCCTTCGCGAACGACCCGTCGGGGATGACGGTCACATCCTTCAGAACATTGCCGCTGTCGATGGTGCCGATCAGACCGCGACCCTTCGACGCGCTGTAGTACAGAATCCGGTCACCACTCAGCGCAGTGATCTGCGTCCAGTCCTTCGCGAACGACCCGTCCGGAATGACGGTCACATCCTTCAGAACATTGCCGCTGTCGACCGTACCGATGACCCCACGGCCCTTGGACGCGCTGTAGTACAGAATTCGATCCGACATCACGTAGCCCTTCCGCACCGCGTCCGCGCCTGCCGACCACCAGAGGCGACGTGCCGGTGGAGCCCTTCGGATGGCATCCTCGCCCGGCGGCGTTCCGGCATGGCGGCATCGCTCGCCAGAACGGCAGATCGCCATGGAAGTCAGGGGCGGCGCTGTGCAGCCACTCGTTCGACCTGCCCCCTCGGAGAGCCTCCGAATGCCGGCGAGGCAGGCACCGGGCTCTCCTTCAATTATCGCCGTGGCCTCGAAATACGCGAGCCGGGACCCTCGTCGTGGCGAGGTCCGGCCGCGTCAACCCGCTGACACGCTCCGGTAGTTGTCACGGCCCACTCCGGACCGTCCGGCACCGCGGCGCCGGCCTGGGGGGTGAAGAGGCGAGTACCGCTCACGGCCGAGAAGACGGCGAGGGCGGCCGGTCGGCCGTCGACGTGTGTCGCTCGCCGTGGTGGGCCTGAAGGAAGTGTCCGGCTGATGCTGCCGTTGCGAGGCGAGGGTTTTCGGCCACGGCGCCCGGGCCCGGCAGCGCTCCGGGGAGACTGAGGAAGGTCATCGGGGTGGCCTGTGCCGGGGCTCGGTGGTGGCTGACCGATTCCCCCGGGCAACGGCCAGGCGCGCGCCCGTGGGGGATGGGCGCGCGCCCGCTGTGTTGCCGAAACACCGGGGCGAGCCCCGTTGCAGCGCCGCATGGGGGTGGAATGCGGCGCTGCCCGGACCGATCGTGGCGTGAAATCTGCTATCGGAGCATCCGGAGGCGGGGGTTTACGGATACCTATTCAACTCGACGCCGCTTCCAGGGCGTCCGCGAGCTGCTGGCGGGAGTGCACACCGGTCTTCTGCAGGGCACGGGCGACGTGCTGCTCGACGGTGCGCGGGGAGAGGTGCAGCGTGGTGGCGATCTCGCGGTTGGACATGCCGGCGGCCGCCAGTTCCGCGACTTCCGCCTCGCGGGGCGAGAGAAGGTCTCCGTATCGGGGGCGACCGGGCGGCCGGCGTTCCGCGGCGGGCTGGTGATGGCGCAGGTCGGCGCGGATGCGGGCGGCGTCCCAGGTGGCGCCGAGCGTGTCGAAGACGGTGGCGCAACGGGTGAGCTCGGTGACGACGGTGCCGCTGTCGTCCTCGAGGGTGAGGCGGCAGCGGGCGGCGGCCGCTGCGGTGAGGGCCTGGTGGTAGGGCCGGGGCAGTCCGCGGTAGGCGGCGGCGCCGGTCTCGTAGAAGTCCACGGCCTCGGCCGTCTTTCCCGTCCGCTCGGCCAGGATGCCCCTGGTCCAGGCGAGGGCGGCCTCCGCGGACGGCGCGTCCCGGCCTTCCAGGCCTGCGGCGAACTCGTCGGTCATCGCGGCGGCGGTGGCTTCCTCCCCTGCTCGCAGGGTCGCCTCCACGGCCCAGGGTGCGAGTTCCGCGGCCCAGGACCAGATCCCCTTGCTCCGCAGCCGCTTCCAGGCGGCGGTGGCCTCGGCGGCGGCGCCGGCGAGGTCGTCGTGGGCGAGGGCCAGTCTGATCAGGGCACCGGACACGGTGGCCGAGACCGGCACGGGGCCGGTGTCGAGGTCCGCGGCTTCCGGACCGGTCAGGTGGGTGACCGTGTCGGCCCACTCTCCTCGGGAGAGGGCCAGCAGTCCGAGGACCATACGGGCATCGGAGGCCAGGTAGGGCATGTCGCCGGCCTCGTCGGCGAAGGCCCTGGCCCGGTCGGCGAGGCCGGCCCACGCCCCGGTCGCCCAGTCGAGGACGAGGGTGCAGCCGCGGCCGGTCCGTTCGGCGTAGGCCGCACCGCTACGAGCGGCCAGAGCGACGCCTTCGGCCAGCAGCGCCCGCGATTTCTCGTAGTGGCCGAGCCAGACCGCCGCGTCCGCGGCGTTGCACAGCCCGCGGGCCGTCTGCTGGCGGCAGCCGACGAGCCTGCTGTCACGAGGCAGACGCTCGACGAGCTCCCATGCTGTCGGATCGCCCGTGTTGAGCAGGACGCTCACCCGGTTCGCCGCGACCGCGGTCTGCACGACCGGGTCTCCCGACTCCTCCGCGACCGCCACGGCACGCTCGATCCAGACGACGTGCTCGGTGAGGGAGGGGCCGGGTCCGTAGGGCATCGCCAGGGCGGACATCGCCCGGGCCTGCGGCACGGGCCTGCCTTCCAGCTCGCCCACCGCGCGGGTGAGCTCGGCCCGCCCTTCGGTGACCTGCCCCATCTGGTTGCACTGGAGGAGCCCGAGGTCCAGGCGGATCTCGCCCCGCACTCCGGCGGGAAGCCCGGAGTCGGCCACGATGTGCCGGAGGACCTGGAGTGTCTCGTCCGAGCGCAGGCCCACCACGGCACAGCGGGCGAGCAGCGTGGCGAGCCGGGACCGGGCCTGGCCCGGGACGGGGCCCGTGGCCAGCGACGACTCCAGCAGACTCACCGCCCGCTGCTGCTCTCCGGCTTCCTCGAACCGCTCGGCGGCCCGCTCGACGGCGTGCAGCCACCCCCGCTCGTCGCCGCAGGCGAGGCGATGGGCGGCCACGCGTTCCCAGTCGACGGGCTGGCGCGCTGCGAGCAGGCGTCCGCTCCGCCGGTGCAGTACCTCGCGATCGGGCCCCGTCGCCGCGGTGCGGACGGCAGCGGCGGCGAGCGGTGAGGTGAAGCCGTACCGGCCGTCGCCGTGCTCCTGCAGGACGGCGGCCCGGAGGGCCGCGGCCAGGGCGTCGTGGGCCGCACGGCCCGTGAGACCGGCCACGGCGGCGAGGTCGCGGGACGTCGCGGGCTCGTCGAGAACGGCTGCGGCGCTCACGATCGGCCGGTGTTCCTCCGGCACGGCGGCGGTGCGACGCAGCACCAGCGCCTCCAGCCGTGGAGGCGTGCCCAGGCGGTCGAGGGCGACGGGAAGCGGTTCGCCCGCGGCGCTCGGCGACCACGCGGCCAGTTCGTCGAGCAGGTCGGTCAGAGTCTGGGCGACGCCGCCGGAGACGCGGTGCAGGCGGTCGACCAGGTCGGCCGTGCAGCGGTCGGCTCCGAGCACGGCCTCGGCCGTCACGCGCACGGCGGTCAGGTCGAGCGGCGCGAGGACGTGCCGCACGACGGTGAACGTGGCGGGAAACTCGGTGCCGGGGCCCAGGACCAGCCCGGGCGCGGCAAGCTCCTCGGGGCGGTAGCTCAGGACGCAGGCGAGGTGCGGGGGCGGGTCGGCGAGCAGCCGGCTCAGGCTCGCGACGTCGGCGGCGCGGGCGCGGTGGACGTCCTCGGCGACGAGCAGGACGGGCCCGGTGCGGGGCAGCGGCGCGTCCGGAGTGCTACGGGTCGTGTGGGTCGTCCGGTGCACGGTCGCCGGCAGGTCCGCCGTCAGCCGGTGCACGAGGCGGCTCTTGCCGGTCCCGGCGGCGCCCTCGACGAGCAGGAGCAGGGGCCGTGCGGGGGCGTCCTGCGCGAGAGCCGCTTCGAGGCGCCTGCGCAGCGTGACCTCGGCGTCGCCCGCTGTTCCGGGGAGGTCCGGGTTGGCTGTCACGAGTCCTCACGCGCCTCATCGTTGATTGCGTATACGTACTCAGTCTGCCCTGATTGCCCCGCGCTCCGGTCGGCGGGCACCGTGGAGTCTGTCAGGCCTCGTCGTCCGCCGGACGGTGGGCCCGCCGCCGACGGAGTCGGCTGCCAGGCAGGAGTCCCGCGTGAGAGACGTGACGTGTTCGAGCCGCGGTGGGGCGCGCCCGGGGCAGGAGCCGCTGGGAACGGAGCCCTTCGAGCGGGTGACGTCCGGTTCCGGATGCGTCCTGGCCGTGGCCGTACTCCCTGCGTGTCCGCGAGCCGTGCCGTGCCTGCGTCGGCTGATGACGGGGGTGGCGCGCGCCCGCCGCCTGTCCTCGGCGGCGGAGGAGGCGCTGGGTGTGATCGTCAGCGAACTGGCGACCAATGCCGTCCTGCACAGCGGCAGCCCCGATCTGGTGGTGGCGCTGGAGGCCGACGACCACTCGGTGACCGTCGGGGTGCGCGACCACGGGCGGTGGCGGGAGCGCAGCGCTCCGCGCTGTGAGGCGGTCGACATGGATGTGGAATTCGGCCGGGGGCTGGACCTCGTCGACGCCTACGCCGTGGACAGGTCCGTGCTGTGCGACGCCCGGGGCACGCTGGTGCGGGCCGTGATCGCCTTGTGACGCGGGCACGAGCGGGTACGGGATACGAGGTTCTCCGTCGGCCCGGAGACCGAGTGCTCCGGCCACAGCCACGAATGGCCGAAGCCGACGGAGCACCGCTTCGCGACGGCCGAATGGGCCCTCGGCGCGCAGCGGCACCGACGCCGGCCGGGCGCCCGCGGACCCGGCTCGCTGCCGCGGCGCCCGCCGGTCCGCCCCAAGGTGTCGCGAGCGGCGTGGTCCGGAGGTCCGTGGTGGACTGAAGGCTTCGGCTGCCGAAGGGAGACGCCATGCACGAGCGGGTACTGCGCGGCCGGGTCGCCGTCGTGACGGGGGCGGCGCGGGGCGTGGGGGCCGCGCTGGCACGGGAGCTGGCCGGGGAGGGCATGCGTGTGGCCCTGCTGGGCAGGGAGTGCGAGACCTTGCACGCGGTGGCCCGCACGCTGCCCGGAGAGGCGCACTGCTACGCGGTGGACGTGACCGACAAGGCGGGCATGGCGCGGGTGGCCGAGCAGGTGACGGACGACATGGGCCCGGCCTCGGTCGTCGTCGCGAACGCGGGTATCGCCGCGACGGGTCCGTTCGCCACCGCCGATCCGGACCTGTGGGAACGCGTCGTGAACGTCAACCTCCTCGGCAGCGCCACCACGGCGCGCGTCTTCCTGCCCCAGCTCGCCCGGACCCATGGGTACTTCCTCCAGATCGCCAGCACCGCGGCCTTCGGGGCGGCGCCGATGATGAGTGCCTACTGCGCCTCGAAGGCGGGTGCGGAGTCGTTCGCCCAGTCGCTCCGCGCGGAGGTCGCGCCGCGGAGGATCGGCGTCGGCATCGCGTACCTGCACTGGACCGGTACGGCGATGACCCAGGACATCGACGAGAATCCGGTGCTGGTGGCGCTCCGCGCCTCGCAGCCCCGCTTCGCCGGACGGGTGCACGACGCGGCGCAGGTCGCCCGCTGGCTGCGCCTGGGGGTCGAGCGGCGCGCGACCAGCGTCTACTGCCCTCCCTGGCTCCGGCTCATGGAACCCCTGCGCCCCCTCTTCCCGTTCGTCGTCGCCCGTGTGGCCCGCCGTGCCCTGGCGCGCGTCGACCCGGCCGCCGTCGAACAGTCGGCGGGGGTCCTGGGCGCAGGGGGCGCCGCCGACTGGCGCGGTGGGCGCGTACCGCCCTGACGGTGCCGGAGCGGCACGACGGCATCTCCGCCGCCCGCTCGCCCGCGACGCCTGCGTCACAGCCCGGTCGACGGCCGACATGGGCCGCGCCCCGGAAAGCCGTGACCCGATCCGCCGCGAGCTCCCTCTGCTCGCCGGCACCACCGGCTCGTGACGTGCGTGCCGTCGTCCCGCGCGTCCGGCAGTCGAGCCATCGGCCCCGTCCCGGATTGAGCGAAACCGGTGGCGGGGGTAGGGGCGCGACGGAATGATCCCCCCATGGGGCGTTGGGGGCGTTGGACCGCGGGTGTCGCGATCGCCGTCTGTGCGGCCGGGGCCATGTGGCTCCTGCTCACGGCCGTCTCCGACGGGTGGGGCCAAGCGGATCCGGTGGCCAGCGTCTTCGGCGGCCTGGCAGGGATCTCCGCGCTGGCCATCACTCTGCGCCAGGGCAACGGAGCACGCGACGCCGGCGAGAGCGATCCCCCGCCTCCCGCCGCGCAGGGTGTCCCGGACTGGGTGGTGAACCGGAACGAGGTCGACCAGGTCGTCGCCGCCGTCTGCCGGCGCGACGGGCAGGGTGCTGTGGGGATCACCACCGGCCTGCAAGGAGCCGGTGGATTCGGCAAGACGACCCTGGCTCTGATGGTGTGTGCCCACCCCAAGGTGAGGCAGCATTTCCGGGAGCGGATCTACGTCGTCAAGGTCGGCCGGGACGTCCGCGGCAGAGCGGCCGTCGCGGCGAAGGTCGCGGAGGCGACCCGTTTCATCACCGGCGACACTCTCGAGGTCGGCACCGATCCGGACAAGGCCGGGGATCACCTCGGCCGACTGCTGAGCCGGCGCCCGCCCACGCTGCTGGTGATCGACGACGTCTGGGAACCGGAGCAGCTGGACCCCTTTCTGCGCGGGGCGAGTGACCGCTGCGTGCGCCTGGTCACCACACGCCGACCCAGCATGCTGCCGCCCAGCGCCACGCACATCAAGGTGGACCGCATGTCGCCTGAGCAAGCCCGGGCGGTCCTCACGCACGGTCTGCGTCCCTCGCTGCCCCAGGAGCTGGTCGATGATCTGGTACGAGCGACCGGTCGGTGGGCGCTGTTGCTGCGTCTGATCAACCAGGTCATCGCCGCCCAGGTGTCCACGGGGGCCGACACCACGGCCGCCGGTGAAGCGGTGCTGGAAAGACTCCGCGACGCGGGTCCTGCCGGCGAGGACCCGCAGGGCTTCCTGGACCTCGATGATCCGGACCGCCGCAACACCGCGGTGCGGGCGAGTATCCGGGCGGCGACCACTCTCCTTCCGTCCGAGGGCGACCGGCGCTTCGCCGAGCTCGGCGTGTTCGCGGAGGACGAAGCGATCCCGCTCCCCGTGATCGCGCTCCTGTGGAGGGTCACCGGGGGACTGGACGAGGCGAGATCGAGGCTGCTGTGCAAGCAGATGGCGGATCTGTCGCTGCTGACGATCGATGCCGGCGTCCCCGGCGGAGCCGTCGCTCTGCACGACGTCGTGCGCGACTATCTGCGCGCCGAACTGGCGTCGGACGTTCCGGCGGTGAACGCCGCGCTGCTGAGCGCGATCGCCGCCACCCTCCCTCCTGATCCGGCCGCCGGCGCGGCGTGGTGGGAGTCGTCCGAGGGCTACGTTCAGGACCATCTCATCGAGCACCTGGTGGATGCGGGGCACACCGTGCAGGCGGAGGCCGCGGCAGGCAGTCTGCTGTGGGTGCGTGCTCGGCTGCATCAGCGGGGCCCGACCGCGATCTGCCGTGATCTGGAGCGCATCGGCACCCGCACCGCGCTGTCCTTGTCGAGGCAGCTGGCGCGCGCGGCCCACCTCCTCTCCCCCACCAGTCCGAGCCATGCCCTCGACGCGATCCTGTGCAGCAGGATCACGGATGCGCCGCACTGGGACCCTGCCGCGCTGCTCGCGGTCGCCCCCGCTCTGGTCAACCGATGGTCCCCTCCCGACCTGCCGGACCCGGCGTTGATCCGCACCCTGACGGGTCATACGGAATACGTGAACTCCGTCGGCGCCGGCCCGGACGGCGCCTGGATCGCCACGGCCGGCAACGACAAGAGCGTCCGTATCTGGGACCCCGCCACCGGCACGACCCTGCGGAGTCTTCGCGGCCACACAGGATGGGTGACCGGCGTGGCCATCAGCCCCGACGGCACGTGGCTCGCGACAACGGGCGACGAGGGCACCATCCGTCTCTGGAACCCGGCCGCCGGAACCGCTCTCCGCACACTCGACGGACACACGGCAGCCGTCAACGCAGCGGCCGTGAGCCACGACGGCAGCTGGCTCGCCAGCGCCTCCAACGACAAGACGGTCCGGATCTGGGACCCCGCCACCGGCAGGCTCCTCCGGACACTTGAAGGACACACGGGCTGGGTGACCGACGTGGCCATCAGCCCCGACGGCACATGGCTCGCCGGCGCCGGCAACGACCGGACCCTCCGCATCTGGGATCCGGCCACCGGCAGCCTGCTGCGCACACTTGAAGGACACACGGCAGCCGTCAACGCAGTCGCCTCGGGCTCCGACGGAACGTGGCTCGCCACCGCGAGTGGCGACAGGACCGTCCGCGTCTGGGATCCGGCCACGGGCACGCTCCTCCGCACACTCACCGGCCACACGGATTGGATCAGGGCACTCACCGTCAGCCCGGACGGCTCGCGGATCGCCTCCGGAAGCGACGACAAGACGGTCCGGATCTGGGATCCGGCGACCGGTGAGTCGTTGAGGACGCTCACGGGCCACACCGGTGCCGTGAACGCGGTCGCCTTCAGCCCGGACGGCACGTGGCTCGCGACCGCCGGCAACGACAGGTCCATCCGTATGTGGGACCCGGCCACCGGCACCCCGATCGAGACTCTGACCGGGCGTGCCGGCGCCATCACCACGGTGGCGGCCGGCGCACGGGGCATCCTCGCCACGACCGGCGAGGACGGCATCGTACGCAGTTGGGACGCGTCGACGGGTACGTGCGTCGACACCTGGACCGGTCACACGGGCGCGGTCAACGCCGTGGTCTTCAGCCCCGACGAGGTCTACCTCGCGACGGCCGGGGACGACGACACCATCAGACTCTGGCTGACCTACGCCGGGAGCGCCGTTCGAACCCTGACGGGGCACACGAGTGCGGTGAAGTCGGTCGCCTACCATCCCGATGGAACCCTGCTGGTGAGTGGGGGTGACGACGGCGTGGTGCGCCTCTGGGATCCGGCCACGGGGGACTCCGTCCACCGCTTCTGGGGCCACCGTGGCGCGGTCAACGCCGTGGCGTTCAGCCCGGACGGCAGCTGGTTCGTCACCGCGGGCGAGGACGCCACGGTTCGGCTGTGGGACCCCGACACGGGGTCCCACGAGCAGCTGCAGACCGGGCACGTGGGTTCGGTGGAAGTACTGATCGTCGGTGCGAACGGCCGGCAGATCATCACCGCAGGCGACGACGGCACCGTGCGGATCTGGGACATGGCCACGAGTACGGTGACGAGGACCTTGAGGGGACACGGCGGCGCGGTGACCTCGGTGGCGATGAGCTCCGACGGCGCACGCATCGCCACGACGAGCATCGACGGTGCGCTGCTCGTCTGGGAAGCCGGCAGCGACGAGCCACTGACCATGATGCGCACGGACTCCCGTCTGATGTCCTGCGCCTGGAGCCGCGATGGTTACGCCCTCTTCGCGGGCGGCGGGGAAGGCCTGTTCTGCTACGACTTCCAAGCCGGGTCACCCACCGTGTGAAGCCGTCGTGCCCCGCCGGCCCGGCATCCTGGAGGCCTTCGGTCAGGACAGGATCTCGACGTACCCGTCGGTGCCGTGCACGCGGATGCGCTGCCCGTCGCGGATCAGCCGGGTGGCCTGCTCCACGCCCACGACGGCCGGCAGGCCGTACTCCCGGGCGATCACCGCGCCATGGGTCATCAGGCCGCCCACCTCCGTCACCAGGCCCGCGATACCGACGAAGAGCGGCGACCAACTGGGGTCCGTGAAGGGCGTGACCAGGATGTCGCCCGCTTCGAGATCGGCGTCCGCCATGTCGAGGATGACGCGGGCCCTTCCCTCGATGGTCCCGGCGGACACCGCCAGGCCCGTCAGGGCGCCGGCCGGTACGTCGTCGCGCCGGTACGAGCCGGTGACGGCCTCACCGTCCGACGTGAGCACCCGGGGCGGCGTGAGCGCGTGGTACGACCGGAACGCCTCCTTGCGCTGCTGGACGAGCCGGCCGTCCACCCGGTTCGAGCGCGCGACGTCGTGGAACTCCTGGAACGTGAGGTAGAAGACGTCCTCCTTCTCGACGAGCACACCGGCCCGTTCGAGGCGCTCGGCCTCCTCCAGCAAGGCCTGCTTGTAGACGAAGTAGCGGCTGATGATGCCGTACTTCGGGTACTCCCGGTATCCGATGAAGGTGCGGACCCGATCGATCATCCGCTTGGTCTCGTCGGCCTTCCGCTCCCCGTCCGGCAGGGCGCGGAGGCGTGCCAGCACGTCCTGTTCCTTCTTCTGCGCCTTCTCCCGCCCTTGCTCGAAGCGCCGTTCGGCGGCGCCCGGGTCGAAGTTCCTGACGTTGTCGAGGATCACGGGCACGAGCGTGGAAGGGCGCTCGCGCCAGCGCGGCCTCGTGATGTCGATCTCGCCGACGCAGCGCACGCCGTACCGGTCGAGGTAGGTCTCGATGGCGTCGCGTGCTTCGGTGCCGCCCGGGAGCTTCGGCAGCTCGTCCAGGAACCCGTCGTCCACGACGCCCTGCAGGAAGGCCACCACCTCCGGGTGCGGGCGGATCACGTCCGCGACGTCGAGCAGCGCCAGTCCCATCTCCGAGGTGATGTTGTCGGGGGCCGACAGCGTGAGCGTGTCAGCCGCGTTCTTCTCGCCCAGCCACTCCCCCAGCTTGTCGTTGAGCCACCATGTGGACTCCATCCCCGCCATGATCGCCTGAAGGCTCAGCGGATCGCCGAGCACCCGCTTGTGTTCCTCGAACGCCTCCAGCAGGTAGTCGAACAGCGCCGGTCCGCTCTTCGTCCTGATGTCGCGCTCCAGGGCTGCGACGGACACCTCGCTGCGCTCGATCAGCTCGGTGACGACGGCCGGATCGGTCTCGATCGGGGCGGGCGCACCGGCGGCCGGAGGTCCGCCGGGAACCGCGTCCGGGAGCGACGGGATGAAATCGTCGCGTTCGAGGACGGTCTCCAGCGCGTCCCTGACCAGCGGGTCCCCCTTCCCCACGGCGTCCAGGAGGGCCGCGCGGCTCGCGGGCGAGGCCAGGCGCCGGGTGACGTCGACGAACAGCCTCCCGCCGGCCTCGTGCATCGGCACCATGGCCGTCAGCTGCCACATGGAGAACCCCAGGGGCTTCATGGGGTCGGTCATCATCTGCCCGTGGCCGACGGAGACGTAGACGTGATTCTCCTGATCGCCGGTCTCGGGGATCGGGAACAGCGTCGTGATCGGCCGGCTCTGCACGATCCGGAAGTCGTCGTCGACCAGGCACCATTCGATGTCCTGCGGGCGGCCGAAGTGCGCTTCGATCCGTCGCCCCAGCCGCACGAGCCGTACGACCTGTTCGTCCGTCAGGGCCGGCTGCTCCTGGAGCTGCGGGGCGATCGCCACTTCCTCCGTACCGCCCGCCGGCAGGGCGTGAACGGCACGCTGTTTGGCGCCGATCGTCCTGGCGACGACTTCGCCGTTCCGTACCCTGAAGACGTCCGGGTTCACCAGGCCGGAGACCAGGGCCTCGCCGAGACCGAAGCCGGCGTCCACGGTGGCGACCTTCCGGTCGCCGGTGACGGGGTCGGCGGTGAACAGGATGCCGGCCGCGTGCGAGAAGGCCATCCGCTGCACGACCACGGCCATGTGGACCGTGCGGTGGTCGATGCCGTTCCGCCGGCGGTAGGTCACGGCTCGCTCGGTGAACAACGAGGCCCAGCACCGGCTGACGTGCTGGAGGATCGCCGTCGCCCCCACGACGTTCAGGTAGGTGTCCTGCTGGCCGGCGAACGAGGCGGTCGGCAGGTCCTCCGCCGTCGCGCTGGACCGGACGGCGTAGGCGGCTTCCTCACCGCACCGGGCGAGCGCGCGGGTGATCGCCGTCGCGAGGTCGCCCGGGACGGCGGTCCCTTCGATGGTCCGGCGAATCCGCGCGCTGAGCGTGCGCAACGCCTCCCGGTCGTCCGCGTCCACGCGCGACAACCGGTCGAGCAGATCGTCGATCGACGGCGCTTCCGCCATGACCCGCCGGAAGGCGTCCGTCGTCACGCAGAAGCCGCCCGGCACGTGGACGCCTTCGATCCGGGACAGTTCGCCCAGGTGCGCGCCTTTGCCGCCGACGATCGCGACCTGCGCCGCGTCGGCTTCCTGAAGGTCCAGCACGTACTGCTCGATCACTGCGGTACCTCCGAGGCTGCCGTGCTCCGTGTCACTGCCGTGGCCGATCGGGTCACCGGCACCTTCCCCTCCGTCGAACCTGTTGTCGCGCACGTCCCCATCCCTCGTCGCCTTGCCTCTGGCGGGCCGGCCGCCGCGCCCCGATCGGACGGCACGCCGCGCACGCACCCCCTTATCGAGCACCCGTGGCCGCCCTCCGGTCCCGCCACCGTTCGACGTCACCACATCCCGCGGACGTCGACAACGAGACACACACGTCGTGACCCCGTTTCCGCAGGTTGTGGGCGTAGGCCGACGATTGTGCGCCCTGACCGGGGCCTTGTGGCAAGCCCCCCGGTGCGCTATAAGTTGAGAGCGGCAAGGAGACAACTCTCCTTGCCTTTTGCATTTTCCGCGTCCGTGGACCGGCGGGCGCTCCGTGCCCTGTGTGAACGACTCCCCCTCGACACGGTCGACCTCGGCGTCCGACCCCCCGGCCCACGACGCGGCGATCCGTCCGTCGCGCTCGCCTCACCGGCCCCCTTCGCACGCTCAGCGTCCCTGGACGTGCGCTGCCTGAAGATTAGGTAGACTGGTCTACCTAATCAAGGAGGAGTGGCATGCCCGAGACCGCCCCCGCGACACCGCAGCCCGCGAGACGGCGAGGAGCCGCGCGACAGAAGCTGCTCGCCGCGGCCGCCCGGCGCTTCTACGCGGACGGCGTGTCGGCCACCGGCATCGACGCGATCACCGCCGAGGCGGGCGTCGCGAAGATGAGCCTGTACAACAACTTCTCCTCCAAGAACGAACTGGTGCTGGCCTACCTCGACGCTCGGCACGAGGAATGGCTGGGCCTGTACCGGGACCGGCTCGAGGGCGCCCGGGACGGCCGCGACGGAGTACTGGCGGTCTTCGACGCCTACGCCGACCATGCCCGCTCCGCCTACGAGCGCGGATTCCGTGGCTGCGGACTGCTCAACGCGGCGGCCGAACTGCCCGCCGGGGACGAGGGCCGGGACGTGGTGCGCCGTCACAAGGAAGAGGTCGAGGCCCTGCTCGCCGAGCACGTCGGGCGGCTGGTGCCCGACCGGCCCGAGGAAGCTCGCGTCGCGGCCGAGCAGTTGGCGTTCCTGCTGGAGGGAGCGATGGCACGTGCGGGCCTCGAGGGCTCGGCAACGCGGGTCGAGCATGCCCGCGCGATGGCGGCCGACCTGCTGGAGCGGCTGTGAACGGGCCTGATGGACGCAGGACCGCGTCCGTGGGCATGGGGTCGGTGTGCGTCCTGGCCGCCTCGCTGCTGTGGGGCACGACCGGCACCGCCGCGACGTTCGCCCCGGCCGTGGGACCGCTGGCGATCGGGGCCGTCGCCATGGGCCTGGGCGGGCTGCTCCAGGCCCTGATCGCCGCGCCCCGGATCCGGCGCGAGGCCCGCCGCCTGCGTGCGCGGCGTGGTGCGGTGCTGCTCGGCGCCCTGGCCGTGGCCGCGTACCCGTTGGCGTTCTACAGCAGCATGCACCTGGCGGGGGTAGCCGCCGGAACGGTGGTCTCGATCGGCTCCGCCCCGCTCGCCTCCGCGTTGATCGAACGGGTCGTCGACGGCCGCCGTCTCACCCGTCGCTGGATCACGGGGGCAGTTCTGGGACTGTCCGGAACCGTCCTGCTCTGCGTGGCCGAATCCGCCGGAGCGCCCTCCGGTCCCGGAGCCCGCTCCGCCGGCACGACCGTGCTCGGCGTGGGCCTCGGCCTGGTCGCCGGGCTCACCTACGCCCTCTACTCCTGGGCGGCGCATCGCCTCATCCACCGCGGCGTGAGCTCCGCCGCGGCCATGGGCAGCGTCTTCGGGATCGGCGGAGTGCTGCTCCTCCCCGTACTCCTGGCCACCGGCGCCCCCCTGCTGGAGTCGTGGCCCAACGCGGCCGTCGGTGCCTACATGGCCCTCGTCCCCATGTTCCTCGGCTACGTCCTGTTCGGCTGGGGCCTCGCCCAGGTCCCGCCGAGTACCGCCACCACGCTGTCCCTGCTGGAACCCGCCGTCGCGGCCGTGCTCGCCGTCCTCGTCGTCGGCGAGCACCTCCCCCTGCCGGGCTGGGCAGGCATCGCCCTGGTCGTCGGCTGTCTCGCCGTGCTCACCACTCCCTCCCGCGGCAAGGCCGAGCGCCGAGCGGTCGCCGAGCGGCCCGCCCCTGCGCCCGGCGAGGAGGGCGCGCACCGGCCTCATCGCGCGGCGGTCGAGGACAGGGACCGCGCGACCGCAGGAGACCGCTGAAGCCCGTCCGGGCGAGGGCGACGTCGCCCGGCGACGATGCGGAGCAGGCTCTCTCGCTCTCCGATCCTGATCGCCCGCAAGGTGGCCGCCGGGGCCGCGCTGGTCGTGTACCCCGAGCGGCGACTCGGCGTGTCTCTTTACCGAGTCGGGCGGGCCGATGCGACCACAATAGGGCGATCATCCCGAGGTGCTCCGGAGGTCTCATGAACGGTCCCCGCCAGGCCGACCCCAGCCCGCCGACGCCGTTGGACGGGACCGTCGCCGCCGTGGTGGACCGCAACGGCATCCTGGTCTCGTGGACCCCCGGAGCGGCGCGCCTGCTCGGTCACCAGGGCCCGGATCCAGCGCCTCTGGGCCGTCGGGCACGGGATCTGGTCGCCGTGCGCCGCCCCCTCGGGAGACCCGAGCCCTGCGGGGGCGCCCCGGGCGGCAGGGTGCTCGGCCTGCGCCGTCGGGACGGCGGCACCGTGGACGTCTGGGTGCGGCTCATGCCTCTCGCCTCGCACCCCGGGGGTGACGGCGTCCTCGTACTCGGCCTCCCGATGGACACCCTGGCGGACTGGCGCGACAGCCTGGCCATCGGGTTGGCGGCACTGCGGCAGGAGGAGTTCCAGATCACCCTTCACGACAGCGACCTGCGGGTGCGGCGCAGCAGCCCGGAGGTCGCCCGTGCGGGGCGGCTGAGCGCGGGCGGGGATCTGCTCCGCGAGATGCCGCGGCTGGGTGGGGAGGGATCCGCGAGCGACGTACTGCGTGAGGTCATGGCGACCGGAGTGTCCGTGGTGGACGAGTCCGGTCTCCTCCGTGGGGCCAGGCCGGACGCCCGGGACCGCGTCTACGCGCTGACCGCCGCCCCCGTGCGCGACCTGTGGGGGCGGATCGACGGGGCGTTCTCCTCGCTCATCGACGTCACCGAGCGCTTCCGGTCGGCGGACCGGCTGGACCTCGTCTACCGGGCCTCTCGCGGAATCAGCCGGAGCCTGGTGGTCGAACGCATCGCCGAGGACCTGGTGGACTTCCTCGTGCCCGCCCTCGGTGACCTCGCGGCCGTGGAGTTCTTCGAAGGGCTCGGTTCCGGCGCGGAGCCGCCTCGCCGTGTGGAGGGCCTGCGCGGCGACTTCCGGCGCGCGGCCGTGAAGAACCTGCACGGCCCCTGGCCCGACGACCAGGTGGCGGTGGGCGAGTTGCTGCCGGATGTCCCCGACGGGCCCGGCTTCCGCAACCTGGAGCGAGGGGACGTGCTGGTCGGCAACGGGCCCGGCGACTACCTGGAGTTCCTCGGCAACGGCCCTGGCGTGCGCCGTATGACTCCCACGGGCGCGCACGCGTCCATGGGGGCCGCGCTGGTGGCGCGCGGGCACGTCCTGGGGTACGCCCAGGTGTTTCGCGCGCGGCGGCCGTACCCCTTCGACGGGCAGGACGCGAAGCTGATGAAGGAGATCATGAACCTCGCGGCCCTCGCCATCGACAACGCCCGCCGCTACACCCATCAGCGCCGTACGGTGGCGGCGCTGCGCAGCAGTCTCCGGCCACCGGTCTCGGGCAGCACCGCCGCCGTGGACACGGCCGGCTTCTTCCAGGCGGCCGCAGGGGACACGGGTGTCGGCGGGGACTGGTTCGACGCACTCCCGCTGTCGTCGTTGCGGACGGCGCTGGTGGTCGGTGACGTCATCGGCCACGGGTTGCCCGCGACGGCGACCATGGCACGGCTGAGGACCGCGATCCACACGCTCGCCGATCTCGACCTCGGGCCCGACGAGTTGCTGACCCGGCTGGACGACCTGGTCCAGCGCATGGCCGCCGAGGCGGAGCACCCCGACGCCGTCGGCGCCACCTGTCTCTACGCGGTCTACGACCCGGTGACGCGGCTGTGCCGGTTCGCCAGCGCGGGCCATCCTCCACCGGCCGTGGTCGCTCCCGACGGGAGTGTGACCCTGGTCGACGTCACGCCGGGCCCGTTCCTCGGGGTCGGCGGAATGCCGTTCGAGATGGTCGAGGTCGAACTGGCTCCCGGCAGCGTGATCGCTCTGTACAGTGACGGGCTCCTCACCGGTGACGCCGCCGGCGCGGGCTCCGGCAGTGCCGTCGACGCCGATCTGATCGCCCGCCTGCGCGACGCGTGCCGGCCGGGGCGGCCGTTGGAGGACGCGGGTGCGGATCTCGCCGCCTCGGCCGCCCACGGTCGTCGGCACGCCGACGACACCACCGTGCTCCTGGCCCGGACTCGGGCGATCGCCTCCGCCGACGTGGCCGAGTGGGAGTTCCCCAACGATCTGGAGGCGGTCGCGCGGGCGCGACGACTCGTCAGCGCGCAGCTGGTCCGATGGGGTCTCGACGATCTGGTCTTCACGACCGAACTCGTGGTCAGCGAACTGGTCACCAACGCGATGCGCTACGCCGGCGGTTCCGTCGGTCTGCGCCTGATCCGTGACCAGGTGCTGGTGTGCGAGGTCACCGACACGAGCAACAGCCACCCGCGGCTGCGCAGGGCCGTCAGTACCGACGAGGGCGGGCGGGGTCTGTTCCTGGTGGCTCAGGTCACGTCACGTTGGGGCAGCCGCTACAGCGACTCGGGGAAGACCATCTGGACGGAGCAGCCCGTCTCACGGCGGCAGGAACCCCCGCAGCCGTGACCCGGTCGGCCTTGCGTGGGGTGGCCGTTGCTCCCCCACCGACCGGTGGGGGTCCTGGATGGTCCGATCCGGCTCGCATCGACACGCTCTATGTCAGTGCTGTGACGTTGCCGGATCGATTGTGTGCGGATGTCGCTCTTCGGCAACGCGCCGTCACGACCCGTCCCCTGGGCGCGACTCGTCCCGTTTGCGGCACATGACGAAGCATGCACACGAACACGACGAGTACGTCTCCGGAGTCCGTGCCGAGCTTCTGGGCGACGACTGGGCGGACGCACCCGACCCCGCCGACCATGAGCACGTGATGTGCCCGTTCTGCGGAGCACTGGAAGAGGCCGACCGGAAGGCCGGCCGCCGGACCGACCGGAAGCCCAGAAGGTGACGACGCCCGGCTAAGGGCTGTCGGGCACTGACCGCCGCGGAACCCGGGGGCGCGTGGAGCCGCCGGGTTCGCGGTGCGGGCGGGTTCGCGGTGCGGGCGGCGTGGTGCGGGAGTCGCCGAAGCGGAACTCACGCCATCGCGGCCGGCGGACGCGCTCCCCCGCCGGTCAGCCCATGTCGCTGAGTCCGTCGCGTGCCAGGCCGAACTGCCGTGGGTGGTCGCCGGCTCCGGGCAGCGCGAGGGCGGCCTGGAACTCATGCCGCGCCTCGGTGCGGCGGCCCGCCGCCGCGTAGGTGCTGCCGAGACGGATGCGGACCTCCATCTCCAGGCCGGCGCTCGCGTGCGGGGTGAGCGCGGCCAGGGCCCGGTGGTGGGTCTCGACCGCGGCGTGCAGCCTGCCTTCGAGCTGTTCCACGGTCGCGAGGCGGGACAGGCTCGCGGCGCGCAGGGGCAGGTCCTCGGCCTCGCGGGCCAGTTCGGCCGCCCGCCGCAGTAGGTCCTTGGCCTCCGTGTACTGGCCGAGGGCGACGTGGGTGTCGGCGGCGAAGCACAGGACGTTGCTGATCGTTCTGGGCCGGCCGTTCTTCTCGGCGATGGCGAGGGCGGCCGCGTTGTGCTCGAACGCCTTCTCGTGCCGGCCCTGTTGGGAGCGGATCGCGCCGAGGCTGCAGAGCGAGATCCCGGCCAGCCAGCTGTCGTCCAGCCGGGCCGTCAGGCTCACCGCCTCGTCCAGGTGGGTGACCGCCGCCTCGATGTCTCCCAGCATCCATGCGGTGACGCCCGTCCCGGCGATCGACCGGGCCCTCTCCCGCGGGTCGCACCGATCGCCGCCGTGACGCAGCGCTTCGGTGAACCAGGTACGTGCCCGGCGGAGCCGCCCGAGGTAGAGGTCGACCATGCCCGACCAGTTGCGCAGCGACACGGGCATCCGCCGGTCGGTGGCCAGGTCCGCGCAGGGCAGCGCAAGGTCCAGCGCGGCGCGGCACTCGTGGTACTGACCCTGCCGGACCAGGTATTCGATCAGGGCTTCGGCGATCCAGCAGGCCTCGTCGAACCGGTCGGCGGCCGCCGCGTAGGCCACCACGTCGACCAGTTCTCCGCCCGCTGCGTGCAGCCATGCCGAGGCTTCCCGCCAGCTGCCGAAGAGGGACGTCGTGACGTCGGGGCCGGTCGAGAAGCCCTCGGGGCCCCAGTCACCGGCCATGCGGCCCGCGGCCGTGTAGAGCCGGAGCACGGCTGCGCGGTCGGCGTCCGCCTGCTCGGGCGCCTCGCCGGCGAGGCGCCGCGCGTGGGCCCGTACGAGATCGTGCAGCCGGTAGCGGCCGGGGTGCGGCTGCTGCAGCAGGCTCGCGTCGACCAGGCCCTCCAGGAGATCTTCGGCGTTCTCCCGGGAGTCGCCCAGCATCGCCGCGAGGGTGAGCGCGTCGAATCCGGCGGTCGGCACCAGTCCCAAGGCACGGAACGTGCGCTGCTGTTCGGGCGTGAGCTGGTCGTACGACATCCGGAAGGCGGCTTCCACGCTCCGGTCCTCGGCGCGCAGCTCGCCGAGGCTGCGCGCGTCGTCCGACATCCGGCCGGCCAGGAAGGCCAGGCTCCAGGACGGTCGGTTCTGGAGCCGGGCGCTCGCGATCCGGAGCGCCAGGGGCAGGCCGCCGCACCGCCGGGCGAGCTCGAGAGCCGCCTCGGGCTCGTGGTCCGCGCGGGGCTCTCCGAGGAGCTCGCGGAGCAGGCCGACCGCATCGCCCGTGCCCAGGGGCTCCACGGTCAGCCGCAGATCGGCGTCGAGGCCGGGCAGCCGCTGCCGGCCTGTCACCAGGACCCGGCTCCCCGGTCCCGCGGGCAGCAGGGGACGCACCTGCTCGGCGCTGCGGGCGTCGTCGACGACGACCAGCAGCCGGAGTGAGCTCGTGGCGGCGCGCCAGGCCGTGACCAGGTCGTCCAAGTCCTCCGCGTCGTGCGGGGCGTCGGGGAGCGCGTCGCCGCCGGCGCGGACCGTGCGGAGCAGCCGGCGCAGTGCGCGTCGCGGGCCGCCCCTCTCATGGGGGGCGCCGTGCGCGTGGAGGTCGACGAACAGGCACCCGTCGGGATAGGCGTCGGCGAGCGACCAGGCGGCGCGCACCACCAGGGCGGTCTTGCCGACCCCCGCCGTGCCGTCGACCGCGACCACGGACACGGCCGTCGGGGACATGGGCGCGGTGAGCAGGGCGAGTTCGCTCGCGCGGCCGACCAGACAGGCGGTGTCACCGGGGAGGTCGCTGTGACGGGCACGGGGAACGACGGCCTGATCGGACCCGTCGCCGAGCCGATGTTCCGGCACCGCTTGCGCGAGGTCCGGCACCGCTTGCGCGGGCGGGTTGCTCCGGGGCGCGAGGACGGCAGCCGCGTGCGGTCCCGCCGCCCGGCCGAGCAGCAGCCGGTCGTCGCGGCGCAGGACGGCCTGGTGGACTCCACGCAGTTCCTCGCCGGGCTCGACGCCCAGGTCGTCGAGGAGTCTCCGCCGCGTCTCCTGGTGGACGGCAAGCGCCTCGGCCTGCCGGCCGCTGCCGTAGAGCGCCCGCATCCGCA
Organism: Streptomyces sp. NPDC048338; assembly: GCF_043201055.1. Lineage (NCBI taxonomy): Bacteria > Bacillati > Actinomycetota > Actinomycetes > Kitasatosporales > Streptomycetaceae > Streptomyces > Streptomyces sp. NPDC048338. The sequence continues at coordinate 290,489 of NZ_JBICYQ010000002.1, read as the reverse complement.
GTGCGGCGAGCGGTTCGTCGTGCGGCTGGGCCAGGGGCGCGGCCAGGAGTTCGTCCAGCGCGTCCGGGTAGCGGCCGAGCGCCAGCAGGCATTCCGCCCGGTCCTGGTGCAGCGTGCGTCGCCGGCGGGCGAGGCGCTGCCGCTCGCTGTCGGCCAGCGGACCCGGCAGGCCGGGCAGGGGTTCGCCGCGGAACAGCTCCAGGGCCCGACCGCCGAGCTCCAGTGCGGTGTCGAGGTCTCCGGTGACCTTCGCCTGCCGGGCCAGGGATGCCTCTTCGGCGAGCTCCGCGAGGTCGGTCCGCGCTTCGGCGGGCACGAACCGGTAGCCGCCGCGTCCGCTGTGGATCACCGACCGGTCGGGCCCGGCTGCCGCCGCGTCGAGCGTCTTGCGCAGCGCGTAGACGTAGCTCGGCAGGACCTGACGGCCCGTAGCCGGCGGGTCCGCTCCCCATACGTCGGCGAGGATTTGGTGATGGGTGACGAAGCTCGGCGCACGCAGGATCAGGGCGGCGAGCACCGCCTGCCGTCGTATCGGGCCGAGCGCGAGCGCCGTGTCGCCGCGCCGGGCCCTGACCGGCCCGAGCAGGTCGATCCGCAGGTCCCCGTTCGTCGCCGCCCCGCTTCCGCCGGATCCCCGTGCGTGTACGCCCACAGCCAAGCCCCCGTGTCCCCTGTGCCTGCTCACTCTCTCAAATCCCTGGTTCATGCGGATTTCATCGGCCTTGCAGCGCCTCGCGGAAGAGTCTGCCCGGTCGCGTCGGGGGCCGCCGCCGAACCGAACGGAGAGCGAGCGGCACACCGGTGTGATCATCGCCACGCGGGCCGGCAGCCAGCCTCTGGCCGGCCCCTGAGAGGAGACGTTTCACCATGTCGCACGTCAACCGCGCACCCGGCACAGGGCCCACCCGCCGCGGTGGGCGGTGGGAACGCTACCGGGTCGCCCACCCGTTCTCCCTGCAGGACCAGGCGGCCCTGTGGGGATCCATCGTGGGCGTCGTGGCGCTCGCCGTCCTGCTCGGCTGGGCCCTCGACATGAAGGGCGGCGTCATCATCGTCGCGGCCGCCCCCTTCATCATTTCCTGGTTCGAGAAGCGACGCACGGCGTTCCAGTTCGACGCGGCCGGCGTCCGGTTCGGCGAGGCCCTGCTGCCGTGGACCGATGTCACCGAGTTCGTCGTGGCCACCCCGCCGGACGGCCCGCACGCACTCATCGGCGCGCGGCTGCACTCCGGCGCGTCCCTGCCGCCGGGCATGGCCGTCCCGTCGCAGCACCCGGCCATGCCCGCACCCGTCCACGTCGCCGTTCCGCGTGCCCGGTTCGATCTGGCGAAGATGGTCCACAAGGCGCGCAGGTACGCCCCACCGCACATCCGGATCGTGGTCGCCGAGCCGTCCGGCGAACGCGTGGCGACCTGACCATGTCGCACCCGCAGCAGCCCTGGTACAACCCCCGCCCACCACAGCGACCGATCGCGGACAACCCGTACGCCCCGCACGGTCACACCCCGGTGCCGCCGGACCGCCGCGGCCGCCTCGGCGGGAGGCCGGTGATCGCCGCGGTCGTCGTCCTGCTGGTCCTCGCCGCATGCGGAGGGCTGTACGCCGTCACCGGCGGCCGGTCGGGCGGACCGTCCCGACCGGTGGCGGAACAGCCGCTCCATTCCTCCGGTACGCCTTCCGCCTCCCGCACGCCCGCGGTCCGCACTCCCCGGCCCGGTCGGATCCCGACGTCGCAGGAGATCAACGCGGGCCGCGAGCCGGGGGACGCGACGGCGTGGATCGTCGACGACCCCACCGACCTGCCACGACGCAGCATCAAGCTCCACGATCTGTGGGTCGTCGGCGACACCGTCGTCCAGGCCGTGCACCGGAAGGTGACCGCACGCCGCCTCACGGACGGTGCCGAGGTGTGGAGCGTGCCGCTGCCCGCCCCGGTCTGCGAGACGCCGGTCAACCCGACCCCTGACGGCAAGGTCGTCCTGGTGTACAAGAGCAGTCAGGCCGTGCACGGGAACCGGTGCAACCAGCTGCAGATGATCGACCTTCGGACCGGGAAGGCGGGCTGGCACAAGGAGCTCACCGAGACCGGCTCCATGGACGACACCATCATCGTGAACTCCGCCATCAGCGGCGACGTGCTCGCGATCGTCCAGAGCATGCGAGCCGCCGCCTACCGGGTCGGCGACGGGGCCAAGCTCTACGACATCCCCCTGGAGAACCCGGGCGCGTGCTACCCCGACGACGTGGCGGGCGGCCCCAGGCTCCTGGTGAAGTCCGACTGCGCGATCGGCGTCGACCGCAGCAAGAACTACAGCCAGCTCCGCGAGATCGACCCGCGCACCGGCAAGGTCCGATGGCGCTTCCGGACCCAGCAGGGCTGGGTGGTGGGCAAGGTGCTCTCCGTCCTGCCGGTGGTCGTCACCACGTTCCACGCCGAGGAGCGCACCGAGAACTGGCGGGTGGTCGCCCTGGGCCCCGGCGGAAAGCTCCGCACCACCGTCGACGCCAGACCGAAGGGCTTCAAGTACTGCGCCGACACCGGAGACTCGGGCGAGAACATCCAGAACTGCAAGGACGCCGTCGTCGGCGACGACACCGTCTTCCTGGGCGGCAACGACAGGGTCGGCGCGTACGGCCTCGGCACCGGGAAGCTCGTCTGGGGCGTGAAGTCCGAGGACAGCACCCTCCATCCCCTGCGTGCGGAGGGCGGTGGGTCCGCGGCCCTCGTCTACGAGGCGACTTCGTCGAACCGGCCGGGCGGGATCATCCGGTTCGGGAAGGGCGGCGTCGACACGAAGAAGCAGGTGCTGCGGCATCCCGCATCGGCCCGCGCCACGGAGGCCCGCATGGACGCCGGCGTCGTCGCCTACGTGAACGGCCGGATCGTCATCACACCGTCGGGCGTGAGCGGCGACGACGCGAACCCGGAAGCAAGGATGTTGTCCTTCGCCCCTGGGACGCCATGACCGGGCTCCGGGAACGGCCCCGCACGGGGTGAGCGGTGCGGGCCGCTCACCGGCGACCGTGCCTCAGGGCTCACGAAGGCGTACGGCGAGGGCGGCGATGTCGTCGTCGAGGCGCCCTCTGGTGTAGTGGAGGAGTTCGCGGTGAAGGGCCGTGAGCAGTTCGCGGGGTGGGGTCGGGGGCTGCCGGCCCATCCAGGCTGTCAGCGGGAAGAACTCGCCGTCATGCGCACGGGCCTCGGCGATCCCGTCGGTGTAGAGGAGCAGCAGGTCCCCGGGGTCGACGTCGTAGGTGTCGACGGCGTAGTGATCGCCGATCAGCTCCGCGAGGCTGAGCAGTGGCGAGGGTGTCGCGGTCTCGAGGACGCGGAGTCTCGTGCGGTTCAGGAGCAGCGGCGGGGGGTGGCCGCAGTTGAGGATGTCGATGCGTCTGCCCTCATGGGAGATCTCGACGAGGAGGGCGGTGGCGAACCGCTCCATCGGGCCTTCGGGGGGAAAGGCCGCGTTGTAGCGCGTACTGCTGGCGTCCAGCCTGCGCGCGACCTCGACCAGGTCGGCCTCGCCGTAGGCCGCCTCCCGGAAGGCGTTGACGATCGCCGCGGCCGCCCCCACGGCGGGCAGGCCTTTGCCCCGCACGTCACCGATGAGCAGCCGGACGCCGGACGGCGTTTCGACCACCTCGTAGAAGTCCCCTCCGATGCGGGCCTCCGCAGCGGCCGCGAGGTACAGCGACTCGATCTCGACGTTGCCGAAGCGGCGTGGCATGGGGCTCAGCACCACCTGCTGGGCCGCGTCGGCGACGAGCCGCACTTGAAAGAGGGTGCGCTCCCGCTGGAGCCGGACATGGCTTCCGTACGCGGCCGCCACGGTGACCGCGATGATTCCCGCGACCGTCCACCATGTTCCCAGGTCGGGGAAGACGAGGCTGAGGCCGATCATCAGCAGGAGGCAGACCGTGCCGAGCAGGATGGTCGGGAGGACCGGCCACATGGCGGCAGCCAGGGCCGGCGCCGCGGGCAGGAGGCGGCTGAAGGCCATCTCCGGCGGCGTGGCGTAGGCCAGGCTGGCGATCACGACGGTCAGGATGACCGGCGACAGCCGCACGAGCATCCCCCGGCCGTAGCGCCGACGGAGCCGCAGCCGTCCAGACTCGATCACGCTTCCCACAATATCCGCGCAATGCGGGCATAGCGCTCTGGCGAACGGAGCCGGCCGCCCGCCCCTCCCGCTCCCCCGGTCGATGAGCGCCCCCACGGGGCGCGCCGCGCACCCCCGGGCTGCCGCCGATCGGTCCTGGCCGGCCCGGGCAGGGGGCCGGTTCCGGCCCGCCACGACCACCCTCTTCATTCGAACGCGCGTTTCACCCGGTCGACCGGTGTCCCACGATGCCTTCCGCGACCCGCGGAGGTCACACAGCGCTACCGACCGTACGCGGTGGCGCGCCTGCCGCCGCCCGTGCCGGACGCACCGCCCGATCCGTCCGGGCGGCCGGGGCGGGTCCGTCCGGGCGGGTCAGGGCGCGCCGGAGGCGGTCGTCACGGTGGTCCACCTGCCGTCCTTCACCGCGTAGACCGTCAGTCCCCGGTTGAGCGTGTCGCCGTAGGCGTCGAAGGCCACGCGGCCCGTGACGCCGTCGAATCCCAGTCCGGCCACCGCCTGGGGCATCTTCGCCCGGGCGTTCTCGGGGAGGGTGCCGCCGTTGGCCTTCACGACGGACTTCACCGCCTCGATGACCGCCCAGGTCGCGTCGTAGGCGTAGGGGCCGTACGGGCCGGCCGTCTCGGGGTATCCCGCGTCGCGGTACGACGTGAGGAAGGCGCCCCCTCCCGTCAGGCTCTCGGCGGGTACACCGATGTTGGTGGCGAGGTCGCCCTCTGCCTGCGTGTTGACCGTGAGGAACTGTTCGTCGAAGATGCCGTCGCCGCCCATCAGGGGGATCCGCGCGCCCGCTTGCTTGAGCCGCTGGGAGAGCGGCCCGGCGGTGAGGTAGTCGCCGCCGAAGTACACGGCGTCCGCACCGGACGCCCGGATCTTCGACGTGATCTCCGTGAAGTCGCCCTGCTGCGGCGTGACGTGGCCGGCGCCCACGACGGTCCCGCCGAGCCTGGTGAGTTCGGCCGTGAACCCGGAGGTGAGAGTGGTGCCGTAACTGCTGTTGTCGTCGACGACGTAGAGCTTGCGCTTCCCGGCCTCGCCATGGAGGTAGCGGGCGGCGACCGGCCCCTGGTCGACGTCCGTCGCGACGGTGCGGAAGTAGGTCGGGTGGGGTCGGGCCTTGGTGCCCTGAGCCCAGTCGGGGCCCAGGGTCAGCAGGGGGTTGGTGTTGGCGGGCGACACGTTGACCAGACCGGCCTGGGCGAGCGGCTCCTGCATCTCCTGGGCGACACCGGAGTTGAGCGGTCCGACGATGCCCAGCACCTGCTTGTCGGCGGCGAACCGCGCGGCGTTCAGACGGCCCTTGGCCGGAGTGGCCTCGTCGTCCAGGGCCTCGATCGTGAACTTCACGCCGGGTACGTGCCCGGTGCGGTTGGCGGTCTTGGCCGCCAGGTCCGCCGAGTTCTTGATGCCGGCGCCGAAGGAGGCCAGGCCGCCGCTGAGCGGTGCGTCCACACCGATCACGACGGTGACCGGGGTGGCGCCCGAACCGCTGCCTCCCGCGTCGTCGCCTCCGCCGGGCTGGTCGTCGTGGTTGAGGGTCCAGGTGAGGACGGAGCCGACGGCGAGCGTGGCCAGGGCGGCCGCGAGGATGCTGGAGCGGCGGGTGAGGGTGCGCCGCCGCGTGGCCGGCTCCTCGTCGCGGCCGTCCTGGGCGTTCCCGCCGAGCCGGACCGTGTCCTCGGCCGGCGGCACGGGCGGCGTGCGCGGCCGGTCCGGTACGGGCCGGCGGGGGGCGTCGACGGTGGGCACGGAGTCCGCGACGGTAGGCGTCGGCGGGGAGGGCGGTGCTGCCTCCCCGTCCGTCTCGGGGCGGGCGTCGCCGGTCACGGCGTCCGGCAGGGACGCCGGGGTGGGCCGAGGTGCGGGTACGGACCCGGGTGCGGGCTCGGGCACGGGTGCGGGCACGGACTCGGACTCGGGTGCGGGCTCGGGCACGGACTCGGGTGCGGGCTCGGGCACGGACTCGGGTGCGGGCTCGGCAGCTGCGTCCACCCGAGAGCGCGACGGGGACGGGGACGGCGTGGAGCTCAGCGCCGACGCCAGCAGCTCGGCGGCCTCGCCGGCTCCGGGTCGGTCCGCCGGGTCCTTGGCCAGGAGCGCGTCGAGCACGGGCGCCAGGGCACCTGCGTGGGTCGGGGGCCGGTGAGGGCGGGTGAGGATGGCCACGGCGAGGGCGTGGAGCCCCTCGGCGTCGAAGGGGGGCTGCCCTTCGACGGCGTGGTAGAGGGTGGCGCCGAGCGCCCACAGGTCGTTGGCAGGGGTCGGCCGCTTGCCTTCCAGCTGTTCCGGCGGCATGTACTGCGGGGTGCCGATGACGATCCCGCTGTGGCTGAGCTTGGTGGTGGCGTCCGCGAGGTGCGCGATGCCGAAGTCGGTGAGGACGACGCGGTCCTTGGTCACGAGCACGTTGTCCGGCTTGATGTCGCGGTGGACGATCCGCGCGGCGTGCGCCTCGGCCAGTGCGTCGAGCATCGCGGCGCCGATCTCGGCCACCCGTCGCACGGGCAGGCGGCCCTGCCCCCGGATGGCCGCGGCGAGGGACTGCCCCCGGATGTACTCCATGACGATCACGGGGGCGCCCCGGTGTTCCACGACGTCGTGGATGGTGATGATCCCGGGATGGCTGAGGGTGACCGCCGCACGGGCCTCCCCCGTGAAGCGCCTGAGCAGGGTGGCACGGTCGCCGTCGTCCAGCCCCAGCGGGAAGACGATCTCCTTGATGGCGACCTCGCGTCCGAAGAGCTGCTGGTCGACACCCCGCCAGACCCGGCCCATCCCGCCCTGGCCGATGCGTTCGACCAGCTGGTACCGGCCCGCGATGAGTTCTGAGTTGTGCTCGGTCACGCGCACACTCTAGGTCCCGGTGGGCCGGTCGGGTGACGGAACGCCGACCTGCTCCACGGCCCGTCCGGACCCCCTCCCCGAGAGCGTGCGGCGCGGGCCGCCCCGACGGCTTCCGCTGCCGGAGGATGCGCGTACGGGCCGGATTCGCCACCTCCCCGGTCCACGCCGGGCCTCCGGCTCACCCGCCCGGTCTCCCCCGGCGTGCGCGGCGGGATGCCCGCGGCTTTGGTGGAGAGGTCTCTTGCACGCCCCTACGTATGCGGCCGAGGGGGCCTCACCATGGACCTGCGGTTCAGAACACGGAACGTCGCGTCGGCGTCCGACTTCCTGTCGGTCGCCGAATGCCGCGACATCATCCGGGCCATGGAGGAGGCGCCGCGGGAGCAGGCGCAGGTCGTGCGCGCCGGGCAGTCGGTCCTCGATCCGTCGCTCCGCCGGTGTTTCGACCACCATTGCCCCGACGCCGTCACGCGAGCGCTCGGCGACCGCCTGGCCTCCCATTTCGACACGCACCGGGTCGAGTTCGAATCCGACGCGGACCACCTGTACGGCCCCTACTTCATGTCGTACGAGCAAGGGAGCTACTTCCGCGCGCACCGGGACGTCGCCAACCACAAGGACGATCCGCCCCGGCTGGCCGCACACCGCTGGTCGCTCCTGCTCTACCTCAACGGACGCGAGGCCACGACGGATCTGCCGACGTTCGACGGGGGCGCGCTCACCCTCTACGAGACCGACCCGACCCTGCGCGATCGCCGGGTCGTCATCATCCCGGAGCCCGGCATGCTGGTGCTGTTCCGGTCGTCCCTGATGCACGAGGTGGCGACCGTCCGCGAAGGCACCCGGTACGCGGTCGCGGGATGGATGTCCAGTTCGAGTGCGCATGCCCTGGGAGGCCGGCGATGAACGACCATGCCGTGGTCAACGAGTCGATCCGCATCCAGGTGGCGGCCGGTGACCTTCCCGTCGAGACGAAGACCGCGCTGGCCACGTTCTGCCGCCGCAACCGCTTCCCGCACCTGTACTTCGAGACCCTGGAACCGCTGCTGTCCCGGAGCGGCCTCGTTCTCGTGCTGGCGACGACGGACAGGCCGTGGCCGCCGAAGGGGATCGGCTCGCAGACGGTCGAGGCCGTGGGCATGGCGTTGATCGGCACGGAGCGGCGGGCCCACCTCACTCCGGTCCTGACGGACCGCGCGCATGCCACCAACCTCGGCCTGGTCGGCGCGGTGACCAAGCACCTCCTGGAGCACCTGCGGGACGCCGACGTGTCCTCGGCCGGATATCTCGTCCGTGCCGGCGATCGCGGTCTCGAACGGGCCCTGGAGCAGGCGGGCTTCGCCGAGTCGGACCTCCAGTCGACCACCGACCACGCCGAGTACCGGGAGCATGCCGCCACGCCCCGGAAGGTCCTCGACACCCTGAACCTCGGTCAGGTCAGGATCGGGGACCTCCTGGCGCTCGCCCTGGACGACCGGGAACTCGATCGTCTGAGTGCCTACCACTTCGCCCTCACCACCGGTTTGACCGCCTATCTGCGGGACTCCCTCCGGTACGCGGCGCTCCTTCCCGGGCTGATCGATCTGGCGGCCACCCTGCCGCCCGGCGGGGTGCCGCCGGGCACCCCCGGCCCCGCCTGATGAGGGCGTCGCGGAGGGGGCGACCGGAGGACCGGTCCACCCGTGCCTGAGCCGACGGCCGAGCCGCCGCCGCTGTCACTGGTCGTGGCGAGTCTCGACGAGGGCGTGGAGCTGCTCGAGACGGTGAGGTCCGTCCACGCCGGATCCGTCGTTCCCGCGGAAACCGTCGTCGTGGACGACGGAGGCACGGACGGCAGTTGCGCCGCCCTGCGGAGCGACGCGTGGCGCGCGCGTGGGGTCGTCGTCCACCGCGTCGAGCGCAGCGGTGTCGCGGCGGCGCGGACCGCCGGTGCCCGGCTCGCGAAGGGGGCGCATCTGGTCTTCCTGGACGCGCACTGCCGGCTGGAACCCGACTGTCTCGCTCGGTTGCGTGCCGCCCTGGTCACCGAGCCCCGTGCCGTCCTGGCGCCCGCCATCCGCGATGTCGGCGGCACCGAGTACGGCTGCGGCGTCCGACTGGTCGACGCCGCGCTGCGGTACCGCTGGCTGCCGCCCGGCCCGGAGGACGTTCCGTACCCGCTGCCCATCGCGCCGGGGGGATGCATCGCGTTGAGCCGGGCCACCTTCGACCGCCTGGGCGGCTTCGGAGAGTTCAGGGAACTCGGCCTGGAGGACGTCGACTTCAGCCTCCGTGCATGGCGTGCGGGGATCGACGTGCTGGCCGTCCCCTCGGCGAGACTGCAGCACCGCTTCCGGCCGAATCCGCCGTATCGTCTCGGCTCCGCGAGCCGCGCCTACAACGTGGCCCGGGTCGCGCTCGTCCACTTCGCGGGCTCCCGCCGCGAGGCGTGCCTTCGCAGGATCATCGGAACGCCGAGGGCCGCCGAGGTCCTGGTCGAGGCGTTCGCCGGCGACTGGGAGGAGCAGCGGGCCAGGCTCGCGGAGACCGGTGCACGGACGGTCGAGGAATTCTTCGACACGTTCGGCGACTGGGGCCGACGGGACTGAGGAGTTCGACCGGCCGCCCTACCGTCGTCCGTCGCGCCGCTCCGGGCGATCCGACCCCCGGCCCTCCTGTGCAAGGATGCTCGGGCCGAACGGAGGGGTGGTCCATGCCGGAGCGTCGCGCAGTGGTGGTCGGGGCCGGAATCGGGGGCCTCACGGCCGCCGTCGCGCTGCACCGCCGCGGCTGGCACGTCGCGGTCCGTGAACGCGCCCCCGAGCCCCCCACCACCGGCGCCGGCATCGGCCTGGCCCCCAACGCCCTGCGCGCGCTCGACGCCATCGGCGTCGACGCCGCCTACGCCGCCGGGAGTCACGTCCCCGAGACCATGGGGGTACGCCGAGCCGACGGCCGGTGGCTCACCCGGAGCGGTACCGCCGCCATGGCGGCCCGGTACGGCCGGCCCCCGATCGCCGTCCCGCGCCCGGCCCTCACCGCCGCGCTGGCCGCGGCGCTGCCGCCGAAGGCCATCCGCTACGGCGCGGAGGTGACCGCCGTGGAGGACGCCGAGGGCCGCCCGACCGTCCGTGCGGAGGACGGTCCGTGCGGTCCCGTCGATCTGGTCGTGGCCGCCGACGGCATCCACAGTCCGCTGCGCCGTGCGTACTTCCCCGCCCACCCCGGCCTGCACTACGTCGGCGAGACCGCCTGGCGGGCTCTCGTGGACGCCCCGGACCTCCGGATACCGTCGATGAGCGAGACCTGGGGGCGGGGCGAGCGGTTCGGGATCACCCCGCTCTCCGACGGCCGGTTCTATCTGTACGCCACCGCGACCGTTCCGGCCGGCGGCCGGTCCTCCGACCACCGTGCCGAACTCCGCCGGCGATTCGGTTCGTGGCACGACCCGATTCCAGCGCTGCTGGACCACGTCGACCGTCTCGATCCCGCCGACGTCCTCCGGAACGACCTGTACGATCTGGCGGCCCCGCTCCCCCGCCTGCACCACGGCAGGGTCGCCTGGCTGGGCGACGCCGCCCACGCCATGGCACCCAACCTCGGCCAGGGCGGCTGCCAGGCCATCGAGGACGCGGTGATCCTCGCCCGCCTCCTGCCCGCGGGAGACCTCGGTGACGAGGACGACACCGGGGAGGGCGCGGGCTCCGTCCCGGCCGCTCTCGCCGCGTACACCGCCGCCCGCCGCGACCGCACCGACGCGGTGCGCGTCCGTGCCCGCAGGGTCGGCCGCCTGGGCGCCCTCCGGAACCCGCTCGCCGCGGCGGTGCGCGACCTCGCGATCCGTGCCACTCCCGACCGCCTGGCCCTGCGCGGGATGGACGACCTGTTCAACGGGTTCCGCCTCCCCGCGTAGCGTCGGACCGCGGTCTCGGCGCCGGGAACGGCGGCCCGCTCTCCGGTACTCCTCCGCCGTCCTCCCGGTACCGGTCCGATAATCGATGGGGCGCGGCCACGCCCTCGGGCACAATGCTCGCGATGATCTCCACTGCAGACGAGCTGCTCGCCGCGCTCGAACCCCTGCCGCACGCCGCCCGGCTCCGGTGCACCGCCGTCCACGCTCACCGCCTCGCCGCCCGAGGCCGACTGGGGCCCGTACTGGCCGCGTTGGACGCGCGCGGCTCCTACGAGCGCCGGCTCGCCGCGCTGGCGGCCCTGACCGGCGGCGCGTGGGAGTACCTCGCGGCCCGGCTCGGCGACCCGGACCCGGTGGTCCGCCGGTACGCGCTCCGCTGCGCCCGGCGGCTGCCCGTCCCCGACGCGCGTATCGAAGCCGCCTACGACGACGCGCCCGCCGTGGTCCGCGGCGACCTCGCACGGCTGCTCCGCGACGGGCGGCGGCCGGGACTCGCCGAGCGGCTGGCGCTTCGGGTGCGCACCGAGTACGGCGACCGGGACGCGGCCCGCCTGCTGCCCGGCTGCTCCACGGAGTTCACCGCACGGCTGCTGCCCGAACTCGCCGGATCGCTCGCGTACGAGGACTGGAGCACGCTGGCCGTCCGCCATCCCGTCGCCGTCCTCGACCATGCGGAACGGGAACTCGCCGACCTTCCCGAGCAGCTGCGTGCCCCCTGGTGGAAACGGCACGCCACCGGGATCGCCGCCGCCCTGCCCGCCGCCCCGGGGCGCGTGCTGGACCTGCTGGAGCGGTTCGGCCCTGACAACCTGCCCGGCCCGGTGCACGAGCGGCTGGGCGACCTCGTGGCGGCGGATGCCGAGCGCGTGGCCTGCTGGCTCGCCGCCCCCGGCCGGGCGGCCGCGCGATGGGAGCGGACACCCGGACGGGCCGTCATGCGGCAGCTGGTGGCGGCGGATCCGCCGTCCCTGCCCAGGCTCGGGGCCCGGTGGTTCCACCGGGGAGCCTTCGGAGTCCTGCTGCGGTCCGTCCCGCCGTCACGCCGGGCCGCCTTCCTTGACACCGTCGTCGCCGCGGGGAGTGCGCGCAGGAACATCCGCGCGCACGACGGGGTGCTCGCCCTGCTGCCGGCCGAGGACCGGCACAGCCGGGCCCGGGCCGCGGTCGAGGCACTGCGCGCCGAGAAGGAGACCGGCTGGAACCTCTGGGGCGCGCTCGCCCTGCTGCCGCCCGCCGAGGCCCGCCCCGAACTCCTGGCCGCCCTCGGTACCGGTGACTCCGACGATCGCGGGACACTCTGGGACCGGCTGGCGGCCAACGCCGGCCACACCCGTGATCCGCGGCAGGTCGCGGAGGTCCTCGCACTGGCCGCCGGGCGCCTGACCAACGAGCGCGACCCCGTGCGCGGGGATGCCCTGTCCGCCTTCGCCGACCTGCCGGCACCGCTGATCGTGGCAGCCCTGGCGGCCGAGGGCGGGTCCGCCGGAGGCGCCACCGGGGCCGACGCGCTGGAGCGGTTGTGCCTCGATGCCCTGCGGGCCCGGGACTGCTCGTCCGGGACCCGTGACACCGTCCGGACCCTCGCCGTGACCCTGCTCGCCGCGGTCGGAGACGCCGCGGCCACCGCGAACAGCCCCACCGGTACGGACGCGGCCACCCGCACGGACCCGGCCGCCGCCGCCGCCCTGCGCACCGCCGTACGCCTCGTGGAGGCGCTGACCGCGCACACCGGCACGGTGGACCTCGGCCGACTGGACCACCTGCCGCGCGGCAGGGCGACGGACGCCGTGCTCGACGCCCTCGGACCGTGGCTCGACCGGGCCGCCGCCCGTGGGGACGTGGCGCCGCTGCTCGCACTGGTCCGGTCCTGCGGACGCCGCGCCTACCGGATCCCGGAACTTCAGGGCCGCCTCGAACAGGCCCTGCGCACCTGCCCGGACGGGCCCTTCGGCGAGATCGCCGCGGCCTGGCTGGCCGACCGCGCGACCCGCGGCGACCGGGTGGCCGAGCTGCTGGCGTGGGAGCCCTCCACGGCCTTCCTGCCTCCGGTGCTCGCGGTGCTGGCGGCCGAGCGCACGGACCTGCTGGACCGCGCGCTGCCCGAGAACCCCCTCCCGGGGGGACGTTTCCCGGTGGCCGGCGCTCCCCGGCCGCTGCCCCCCTTCCGGTTCGCCGACCGGTGGCTGCCCCGGCAGCAGCGGGCGGCGGTCCGGCTGGCGGCGGACGTCGTGGCCGATCCCGGCCGTGGCCTGGACGAACGTGCCGCGCTGCTGCGGGCGGTGGCCCCGGTGCCGACGTACGGGCGGGCCCTGCTCCGGCGGTACGCCACCTCCGGACCGAACGGGGACGGGGACACGGCGGAGTCCTGCACCGGCCATGCCGAGTCGGCTCTGAGGGCAGCCGCGCTGGACGCGGCCGCCCGCACGGACGACCCGGGCTCGGCCCTCGGCGCCCTGCTCGACCACGCCGGCGACGACCGGGCCGCGGCCGTGTGGTCCTCGGCCGGCCGCGCCGCCGCCCACGCCCGTCCCACCCAGGTGGCGGCCCTGCTCCGGGAGATTCTGACCAGCGAGAGCGGAGTCAAGGTCACCGTCCGCAAGGCGGCCGCCCGGCTCGCCGCCGATCACCTGGCGCCGGGGGCCGCCACCGCCCTCCTGTCCGCCGTGGGCAGCGCGCCGGGCATCCATCCGGACGTGCACGCCACCATCGTCGGGCTGGCTCCGGCTCTGCTGCCGGCCGACGAGATGTGGGCCCTGCTGGAGGCGACGACCACCGACGGGCCGGATGCCGCCCGGCGCGCGCTCCTGGACGTGACCCCGTCGGCACTGGCTCCGGCGCACCGGTCGCGGTACGGCGGGCTCATCGCCCGGATGCCCTTCGTCGCCGAGCAACACGTGGCGGAACAGGCCCTGTTCCATCTCCGTGACTGGGCGCGCTACACGCCCGCGGCCGGTACGGCGCTCGTGGACGTCTACACCGACCTCGCCTCGCCTCTGAATGAGCGGCGGGCCGGCTACGGGCTGACGGAGCTGGCCCAGTCCCGGCTGCCCCACCCGATCGGTGGTGTGGAGCCCGGGAGCCTGACGCACGACGTCGTGGACCGGCTCCTGACGCTCGTGGCGGCCGGCGAACCGGAGGGCGGCGGGGGCGGCGGGGACCTGCCGGCACGGCGCCGCCTGCACTCCCTCCTCGGCTCCTCGATCCGGGACCGCGCGATGTGCGCCGTCCTGGCCCGGCAGCTGATGTCCGAACCGGCCGTCAGCTCGACCCGCACCGCGCTGCTCGTACGGACCGTCGACCTGGAGGCAGCCGAGCCCGAACTGCTGCTGTCGCTCCGCGAACTGGCCGCCGCGATCGCGGGACGTCCCGTTCTCGCGGCCCGGGTGGCCGAGGACCTGGAGGAGTCGCACCGGTACGGCGACCCGCTCGCCGACCTCACCCCCGCCCTCGCCGCGGTCCGCGCACTGGGCGACGACGGAGCCCTCGTGGAAGGCCTCCTCGCCGTCGCCCTCGCCACGGCCCTCGGCATCCGCCACGGCTGGCCCGACACCTGCCGCGCCGCGGTCGTCGCCCTGCGCCGCCACGGCGAGCAGGAGGTCCGGGAGGCGGCGTGCGCCACCGACGTGGGCGCGGCCTGACAGCGCGCCGCTCGACTCGGCTCGGCTCGGCTGGGCTCGGCTCGGCTCCGTGGTGGGGCGGTGGTGGGGCGGGCTCGGGGGTGTGGCGGAAGCGGCCACGCCGCGGGCTCCCCGGCCGCCCGGACTCCCTCTAGTCCAGGCAGCCCAACCTCGAACCGTCGGTGGACGACTCGGCGAACAACGAGAACCAGACGTGGGAGCCGGGGTCGGCGGCTTCCGGTCCCGGATCCAGTCCGTAGAACTCCCGAAGGCTTTCCGGGGTGTCGAAGGCGAGCGTGACGCTCGGACGCGCGTCCGCGTCGAAGCAGAAGACGGCCCTCCGGCCGTCCGGCCCCGTGTCGAGGTCCTGTACGGGGCGCCACCCCGCCGCCGGCGCGGCACGGCCGTAGTACTCCAGCACCTCGTCGCGGGTCCCGTGGAACACGTACAGCCGTTCGGCCCTCAGCCCGGCGTCGCCGCTGTCGTCGGTGCAGTAGGCCCGGGATCCGCCGTCTACCGGTCTGGCCTCCGCGGGACGCAGATCCAGCACCTCCACCGCGTCCAGCTTCCTGAGGGGCGACTCCGTGTCCTCGCACGTGTCGAACGGGGAGAGTGCGGAGCAGCCAGTCAGCGTGGTTCCGACGAGCAGGACCGCGAGGAGCAGCCGCAGACCGAGCATGTTCATGGCGGGAGTATGCGGGACAGCCTCGCCTCAGCGGAAGATCGAGAGGGAACGGGCCCCCGAGAGGGAAGCGTCCCCGCCACGAAGGCTGTTGACCCGGAGCGCGCACCAGGTCGGAGCATGGGCGTCATGGACATCACGGATCCTCAGTTCGCCCTCGGGACGATGGACTTCGGTACCCGTGTCGATGCCGGCACGTGTTTTCGCGATCCTCGACGCCTTCGTCGACGGCTTCCGACGCCTTCGTCGACGGCGGTGGCGTCTGGCTCAGGCCGCTTCCGCAGACCTATGATCATCCCGGCACCACTCAGGTGCTCGCCGTCCTCGGCGAGGTCGCCGAAGAGCTCCCGGCCACGAGGAACCAGGGCGTTCTCGCGCGGCTGATCCGGCAGCGGATCGACCCGGTGTGAGCCGGGTGGAACAGATCGAGGAATCCCTCGGCGCACGGCGCGTACCGCTCGATCGACGAGCACCTGGCGCGCTTCGCCGGAGCACGGTGGCGGCGACCACGGAAGGACACCGATGACCACCCTGACCCCGGCAACCGCGGCCGACCGCACCGGCGTCTCCATCGACACGCTGCGCTACTACGAGCGCGAGGGCCTCATCGGCCCGATCGGACGCTCCGCGGGCGGACGCAGGGAGTACACCGAGGAGGACGTCTTCTGGATCGGCATGGTGACGTGCTTCCGCGAGGCCGGACTCGGCATCGCGGACCTGCGCGCCTTCGTCGCCATCCTGCGCACGGAACACTCCGCCGAGGACCGGGTCACCTTCCTCCGCGACCGCCGTGCGGTGCTGGAGCAGCGGGTGGCGGCGCTGTCCCGGGCCATCGGAGTCCTGGACGAGAAGATCGCGTACTACAGCTGAGCGCCGATGGGTTCCGCCCGGGCCACGCGCCTCCGCCGACTCGCCCGTACGCAACCTGTCACCGGAACGGGCCGTCGCCCCCTTGTCCGTCCGGCCGACGTGGAGGCGCCGTTCCGGGACGCACCGTTCCCGAAACCCCGCACGGAACGGGAACGCGCGCTCGTGTGCGCCGTGGTCTACGAGATCCATGACGCGCACCGCCGCAACCAGGCCGACGCCGAGGAGATCTGCGGGTTCATCAACCAGTACGGCCTGGCGATGCTCCTGCGTCGCTGCGGAGCCGCGCTGCCCCCCGCCGAGATCCGCGCTCAGGTCGGGTAGCCGATCGACGTCATGGCGTCGCCGAGCTGCGCCGGTGTCACAGCGGGGTTCAGGGCAGCGACCATGTCCGGTGTGAGAGGCCGCAGACCGTACACGTCGATGACCGCGTCCAGGTCCACCGGGGTTCCGTAGTACCTCTGGGCCCATGCCCGGTACTTCTCGGGCGTCCCCTCGACGAGGCGGCGAAAGAGCCAGTCGGATCCGTCCGGAACCGAGCGGCCGCCGTCGAAGTCGACCTCTCCCGTGTGCCACTGCTCGTCAGTGGTCTCACGCCACAGGGAGACGGTGATGTGCGGGATGCCTTCCTGCCGGAAGGCCGGATCCTCGACGCAGGACCGGAACACCTCCGGGACCGTGTCGACCACGCCTGGCCACGGCGTCCCGTCACCCGCGTACGGACTCATCGGGGACGTGTGGTCGAAGCCGCGGATGTACGCTCCGGCCGCCGAGAAGACGACGGAGTAGGCGTCTCCCCCGCCGTTGTCCATCGAGGCCAGCTCTTGCGTCCCGGTCCAGTGGGCGTCGAACCGGTGGTGGCGCAGGTACGGTGCGCCCGGCTGGAGTATCGCGTCCAGCATCGCCATCGAACGGCAGCGGTTGCGCAGGGTGGCGATGTCCGGCAGCCGGCGAGCGACGTCACGAGCGTTCATCGGGCCATCCCATCACGCGGTGTCGGAGCGGCGGACCGAAGCCCCGGCGCTTCCGGCCGCCGGATCGCGGGCCGAGAACGCCGGCGCCGTCGGCATCGCGGGACGGTAAATGCTTCGACAGCGCCCCGCCGCGCTTGGCACAGTGACGGCTCGTGACGAGCAGTGAACTGTGGAACCAGGCGACCGCCGAACGCTACGACGCCGGGGAGACCGAGATGTCCTCCGCCGCGGTCCTCGAACCGACACTCGCCTTCCTCGCCGATCTCGCCGGGGCCGGGCGGGCGCTGGAGTTCGCGATCGGAACCGGGCGCGTGGGCGTCCCGCTCCGGGAACGCGGCGTGCCGGTGGCGGGCATCGAGCTGTCCGAGCACATGGCGGCCGTCCTCCGGCGCAAGCTCGACGAGGACACGCTCCCGGTGACGATCGGGGACATGGCCACGACCGTCGTCCCCGGCGAGTTCGCCCTGGTGTATCTCGTCTACAACACCGTCTCGAACCTGCTCACGCAGGAGGAGCAGGTCGAGTGCTTCCGCAACGCCGCACGTCATCTGGCGCCCGGCGGCCGCTTCGTCATCGAGCTGAGCGTGCCGCCGTTGCGGTTCCTGCCGCCCGGCCAGGTCGCGGTGCCGTTCGACGTGTCCGAGCGGCATCTCGGCTTCGACACCTTCGACCTGGTCGAGCAGATCCTCGTCTCGCACCACGTCACGCGCGAGGACGACGGCCGGTACCGCCGCAGCGCCTCCCGGCACCGGTACGCCTGGCCGGCGGAGCTCGATCTGATGGCACGGATCGCCGGGCTCGAACTGGAACGCCGCGTCGCCGACTGGGACGGGGCGCCCTTCACCGAGGACTCCGCCAAGCATGTGTCGGTGTGGCGCAAGCCGACCTGAGGCCAGGGCCGCCCGGAGCGCCGCTCCGGGATGAAGGGCGCAGTCGCCGACCCCGGAACGGTGGTGGCCGTGTCCGGGGTCGGCGACGCCTGCCGCCCGGCTCGGTCGAGCCGGGCGGCAGGGGCGTCACGGCTTCGGCAGGACGCAACCGGGCCGGTTCAGGTCGATCACGTTCCCCGCGCCGACGCAGGGGACGATCGTGTACGTCTGCTGGGCGTAGTTGATGCCCTGGCGGACCGTCACGGTGCCGCTCTGGTCGACCTCGCACGGGTTGTTCACGGTGCAGCTCTCACCGCTCTCGTTGCCCGTGTTGTTGACGGCGACGACCTTTCCGGTGGTCGTGTCGATCACCGGCGAGCCGGAGGTGCCGCCGATGGTGTTGCAGGACGAGGTGTAGCGGACGGAGTCCTTCCACGTCCACTCGCCCTCCTTGAGGCGGTACGCGAATCCGTCGACGTTGCAGCTGTAGATGCGCTTCCAGTACCCGGAGACCACCTTGATCGCCGAACCCTGCGCCGGACGGACGTCGTTGAGGGTCAGCGCGCTGATGCCGTACTGGCTCTGGATCTGCGCGTAGGTCTTGGTCAGCTGGTAGATCGAGATGTCCGTGTCGGTCATCGTGGCGTAGGCGATCTTGCCGGCGCGCAGGGTCGCGACCTTGGAGCCGGCCGAGTTGAGAAGCGAGAACGAGCGGCTGGACCGCTGGTCCTTGACGACCTCGCCGGCCGCGGGGAAGCCGGTCTCCAGGCAGTGCCCGTTGGAAAGGACCAGCGCGGGGTCGCCGGGCAGCGAGCTGGGAGTGCGTACGAGGGAGCCGGAACAGTTGCTGAGCGCGACCGTCCCCGCGAAGTCGACGGCGACGGCCGTCGCGGCCTGGGCACGAGGCGCGGGGGCCGGGGCCTGCGCGACCGTGTCCCGCGGCGCGGAGGCCACGGCCGGTGCTGCCGCCGCCCCGGTCAGGAGCAGGGCGAGCAAGGCGCCGGTGAGAGGCTTGTTCATGTGGGGGTTCCCCTCCGATGACGATGCGACCGAAGATCCTTCGGTTGTCATGAGCATTCTCGAAACATCGGACGCACCCCACAAGAGGGCCTCTTGAGGCACCCCACCCCTCCGCTGACTTCGCGTCAGGGCACCTTGGCCGTCCGGCTGCCCGGAACCTCCCCCGCGGCCTTCCCGAAGCGCCCCGCGCGCATCGGCCCCTCAGCGCCCCCGCCGCGGGAGTTGCCGCATCGCCGCGTTGCGGACGCGGCGGGTTCGTCCGTGTGCGGCGAGCAGCTCGACGGCCTCGGGCGAGCCCGTGATCGGCGTGACTGCGGCCTTGCGCTGAAACCAGTCGGATGCGCCCGTGAGCTCCTCGGCGGCCCACGGCCCACCGACGACGACGGTCCTGAGCAGGGTCCACTCGCGCAGGCGCCGGGCGAGGAACGCGCGGTCCCCGACCGTCTCGCCCATCGTCCGCGCCCAGGCCGGGAATCCAGGGTCGGTCAGCAACTCGGCGGCGCGGCGGTCCAGATGGCGCCCCACCGCGCTGTCCGCCATCGCCGGGTCCGGATCACGCAGGACGGCGGCCAGCAGGTCCGCCTCGTCCGCCGGGGCTACGGCCTCCAGCGCCTCCAGGTGGCGGGCGAAGCGCCGGTGCTCGGGGGGCTCCTCGTCGTGATGGGGGCCGGTCGTCATGGCGGACAGTCTCGGCCACCCGCCATCCGCCCCGCCACCGGATTGCCGCCGCCGCGGCTCCGGGGGCCGCCTTCCTCGCGGCACGACGCTCCCTACAGGAGCCCGAGCCGTTCCTCGGTGTAGGTGACCGCGCCGGTGACGCCGAGGAAGGTAGCCGCCGACGAGCCGACCGAGAGCAGGGGGTCCGCGCCCAGGTGACGGGTGAGGACGAAGGCGGCGAGCAGGCCGACCAGTCCGCACAGAGCGGCGATCATGAGCGACATGACCTTGAGGGTCGTCGAGGCGTGGGCGGCTGGACAGCGGATGTCCGGGCCCTGGGGGTGCGTCGTCGCTCCGGACGGAGTGGGTTGATCGGCCATGACTTTGGTCCTTCCTTCCCTGTGGCACCCGCCCCGGTCACGGGACGGCCGGGCACCGCGGCGGCCCATGACAAGGAGACGGGATGCCCCCCGTTCGCACCAGCCCCTCGGACATCCAAGAAGATCTTGTAGCGGCGGGTGCGTGTTCAGAACACCGCCCGCCGCGAACATGCTGGTGAGCGCTCTGCGCCTGGCTCGGTCCCGGCAGGTTTCGTACATCTCTGAACACCGGGTTCGGCCCGGGGAGATGCTGGGCTCCTTGAAAGACGCGTGAGGGAGCGACGGTCGTTGAGTGCATGGCGTGATCTGTTGGCCGAAGCGGGCGACTGGAGCTCGTACCGAGGGGCGCTGCGGGCGTTGCAGCGGGATGACGGCCCCAGTTTCAGAGAACTGGCTTTACGAAGTGAGAAGTTGGAGGCCCGAGGCCTACCGGGCCTCCGATCGTGCTCGATCGGCACGCTGAACCAGCTCACCAACACGGCACTGAGCAGCCGGCCGAAGTGGGGCCAGGTGGAGGTGTTCGTACGAGGCTGTGCCGAACATCGGGGCGAACCTCGGAGCGAAGCCTTCGTCGGATTGTGGGCTGCGGGATTCCGTCGCTGCGGAGGCGATCCGGGCCCCCGGTTCCCGCCTGCCGACGGGGCGGCCCCACCGCCTGACATCGGCGGGCCCGATGCACCCCCGCAGGGCAAGAAGCGGGGCTGTGTCCTGAGCGTCTCCGTGACCATCGCGATCGGTCTGCTGGGGGGCGGGTTGGTCACATGGTCCAACGGCCCGGGCGGAGAACAGCGGGTCGAGACACAGGGACCGTATCCGGCGGTGATCAAGTGGTCCGACGACGGGAATCCCGGCCAGTCGACGACCGTCCTCGCCTACGCCTCGTCCAGGGAGGGCGGTCGGAATGAGAACACCGGCGCGTACGAGTTGGGCACGCGGCTGTACGTCTCGTGTCAGGTCACGGGCCGCGAGGTCGCTGTCGGCACTTCCTACGCCGGCCCTCTCCCCGCGCGCGACACCCTCTGGTACCGGGTGGCGCCGACCGGTGCCTGGATTCCGGCCGTGTACGTCGACACGGGCGAGGACGCCCTTCCCGCCTGCTAGGAGGTGTCTTCGAAGTCCCCAATGGCACACGTTGCGGCTCGGCGGCGTGCGCTGCACCCCCTGCCGGGCAGAGGACATGACGGGCCTGGACGCGCCGCTCGGACTCGGCCTCGCGCGGGGCCACGGGGGACAGTGCGCGTCGGCTCCCGCGCGCCTCTCCACCGCGTCGTACGGCCTGTCCGGATGGCGGACAGGCCGCTGTAGGGTGACCGCCATGCCCTGCGTACTCGTGGTCGAAGACGACCCCAGCATCCGTGCCTCGCTCATGGAGATCCTCTCGGAGCACGGCCACACGGTGCGCAGCACGGGCGACGGATTCGGCGCGCTGCGCGAGGTCGCCCAGGGTGCGCTGGACGCGGTGGTACTCGATCTCGGCCTGCCCGACCTGGACGGTGCCGACGCGCTGCGCATGATCCGGGGCATCTCGAACGTGCCCGTGGTGGTGGCCACCGCCCGGGACGACGAGAACGAGATCGTGAAGCTGCTGAACGCCGGGGCCGACGACTATCTGGTCAAGCCGTTCTCCGGGGCCCAGCTCATGGCCCGGCTGGCGGCGGTCCTGCGGCGCAGCGCGGCACCCGGCCCGGCCGCCGGGCAGCCCCAGCCCGCCGACCCGATGAGTCCGGTGACGGTGGGCGAGCTCGCCGTGGACCCGCTGGCCCGCTCCGCTTACCTGGCAGGGCACGAACTGGTCCTCACCCGGCGGGAGTTCGACCTGCTCGCCTTCCTGGCTCGGCACGCCGGGACGGTGATATCCCGGCGGCGCCTGCTCACCGAGGTGTGGCGCGAGGCGTACATCGAGGACCAGACCATCGACGTGCACGTGTCCGCGCTGCGCCGCAAACTCGGCGAGCGGGCCTCCGCTCCGCGCTACCTGCGCACCGTGCGCGGTGTCGGCATCAAGCTGGTGGCGCCGCACTGAGGACCGGCGGGGCCTGGCGCCATGGCACGGACGACCGGCGGGGCCTGGCGCCCCGGCGCGGATGCCCGGCGTGAGGTGATCAGGCCGGGGTGCCGAAGTCCTGGGTCCACCAGGGTCCGCCGTCGGTGCTGACGCCGACGCCGATCTCGGTGAAGCCGCAGTTGAGGATGTTCGCGCGGTGACCCGGGCTCTTCATCCAGGCGTCGACGACGGCCGCGGCGTCGGCCTGTCCCTTGGCTATGTTCTCGCCGGACCGTGACCAGGTGTACCCGGCCGCTTCGATGCGGTCCTGCGGCTGGGTGCCGTCCGTGCCGGTGTGGGAGAAGTTCCCGGTGGCGGCCATGGCGTCGCTGTACTCCTGGGCGGCGTCGGTCAGGTCCGCGTCCACCGTCAGGGCCTTGCAGCCTGCCGCGGCGCGCTCGACGTTCACCAGGCGTACGACCTCCTGGGCCTGGCTGCCGCCCTCCGACCGGGAGCCGCTGTCGGACGTGGTGGCCTGCGCCTTCCTGGCCGGGGACCTGCCCGGTGCGGTCGCCGCCTTTCCGGCGGTGCCGGAGGCGGCGCTCTTCGACGCCTCGGGTGTCGCCGACGGCGACGGCGTCGCCGAGGGGGTGGTGGGGGCGGCGGTCGTGGGGGTGGGTGGGACCGTGGTGGGCGCGGAGGCGGAAGAGGGGGCGGTCGCCGTGCCGGACGTGGACACGTCGAGGGCGGTCGACCCCGCCTTGTCGGCCGGGGAGCCGGTCAGTTCGGTCCCGGCGATGCAGGCGGCCGCCACGGCCAGGGCGCCGATGCCCACCACGGCTGCTCTGGCACGCGGGGGGCGGGGGGCGCGGTGCCCACGGCGTCCATGGGCGGCACGGGGGCTCATCTCGGGATCCTCCAGGGGGTGTGCGGGTCGGGCGCGGGCAGGCCGGGGCCGACGAAGGGGATGGCGGCGAGGGGCGGCGGAGTGAGGTGTGCCGCTTGCCGTGCCCGGATCGTAGGCGGGCCGGGGCGGCCGGAACGCCGTCTGAGGGATGCGCTCAGGAGCGCCTAAGCAACTGTTCAGGTTCGGTGCCGCTCCGTGTCCGCCGCGGAGCACCCCGCACTCGGATCCCGGCGTCCGCACGTGGCTCGCCCGGCGCGACAGGGCCGGCTCCCTTGGCACCCACGGCGGGCGGGGTACCGGCCGGCTCCGGTGCTCCCGACGCACCGGGTACGGGGCCGCCCTGACGGGGAGGCGGGGGCCGCCCGAGCGGCGGGCCGGCCGTCGGCCACACTGATGCGGTGCCCCGCCTCACGCGCTACCTCCTCATATGGCTGTCGTGCACCGCAGCCAGCGTCACCGCAGTCATGCTCACGGTGTACTTCGTGATCGGCCTGACCCGTCCGACACCGCCCGCCGCGCGCTCGGTCCAGGCGGTGTACCCCTCGCCGTCCGGCCTCGTGGGTGTGCCTGCCTCGTCCGCGGCCCCCACGCCGAGGACCCCGTCGGCCACCCCGACCGGAACGCCCGTGAAGGCACCCCCCACCACGCGGACGCCGTCCCCCTCGCCCACCCGGGCGACCGTCACGGCGACGCCCGGCCCGTCGCCGAAGTGCACCGGAGGTCCGGGACTGCACACCGTCCCGTCCGAGGGCGGCAAGGTCACCGTCCAGTACGGGCGCACCAGCGTCTGCTTCGTCTCCGCCGTGCCCGACCCGGGGTTCCGTACGAGCACGCAGCAGACCGACCCGGACACGCTGGTGGTCGTCTTCACCAGCGACGACCACCGTTCGGAGATCACCGCGACCGTCGTGCCGACCGCGAAGGCGAGCGTCCGCGAGACCCGCCTGTGAGCCCCTGCGGACCGGATCCGCGCTGACCGCGTCCGCGTCCTCGCCGGCCCGCACCGGCTCCTGGGCGTCCGTCGCCCGCAACCTGAGCAGTTCCTTAAGCGTCTCTGATGGCCGGCATCAGGACGGCTCCAGGCGGGTTCGCCGCCCCTATGCTCACGGTCGGTCAGGACGATCACTCCGGCCCCGGTGGACATGGCGCCGGGCGGCGTCCTGGCCCCGCTCCGGCACCGGCCGCCTCCAGGCCCCGGAGACCTCACCGACACAAGGGGTTGATTCGCCATGGCCGCACACCGGCGTCCACGCACCGCTGGCATACAGGGACTCGCCCGACTCTCCGCCGTCTCCCTCTCGGTCGCGACCGCGGCGGTGGCCACCGCCTGGGGCGTCGGCGGCTCGCAGGGCGACGACGCGCAGAGCGTCTCGGTTGCATCGGTCCCGGACGCGCCCACCGAGCAGAGCCCCACCGACCCCGGACCCACGACCGCTTCGGCCGGCACGCCCTCCCCCGCCTCCGCCTCCCCCACGTCCCGCCCGGCCGCCTCCTCCCCCGCCGGCAAGAGCGCCGCCGCGAGAACGGCGGCAGCACGCCCGGCCAGAACGGCGAGACCCGCCGAGTCCGCCGAGCCGGCCGCCACGAAGGGCGGTTCGGGATCCGGCTCCTCGGGCTTCTCCTCCGGCTACCCGACCGGCGCCGACGCGCGCGGGGCCGTCAAGGCGGCGGTCGCCGCGGCCAAGGCCGACGGGAAGAAGGTGCTGATCGACTTCGGCGCCAACTGGTGCGGCAACTGCAAGGCCGCGGACAAGGTCTTCGCCACGCGTGACGTGGGCGCCCTGCTCGACGCCTCGTACCACGTCGTCAAGGTCGACATCGGCAGTCAGGACTCCGGCGCCTTCGACCTGCTGCGCGACTACTGCTCCGGCCAGGGCGCGTACAAGATGCCGGTGCTGGTCGTCCTGGACGGCAACGGGAACGTCGTGACGGAGACCCACTCGACCGGGAACCCGGACCTCACCGCCGCCGGCCTCGGCGCGTTCCTGCGGAAGTGGGCCTGATGGCGGCCGGGCGCCGCGGACGCGCGGCGGCCGCCCTGCTCCTCCTGCCCGTCGTGATCACCGGTTGCGGCGGGGCCGACTCGACCGGGACCGTCGGCCCGGGCGCCGGACCGGCCGCGGCGGCCAGTGCCGCCGGTACCGCCGCGACCGCGACCGTCCTGCCCGCGGCCGAACGCCCGCCGGCCCCCGACACCGCCGGCCGCGACCTGGCCGGCCGGGACCTGGCCCTGCGCTCGTACCGCGGCAAGGTCGTCGTCCTCAACGTTTGGGGCTCCTGGTGCGCCCCCTGCCGTGCGGAGGCCCCCGAACTGGAGGCACTGCGCGGCGCCCTGGAGTCCCGGGGCGTGCGCCTGGTGGGCGTCAACGTCCGCGACCGGTCGACCGGGCCCGCCGTGGGATTCGAGAGGACGTACGGCCTGCACTACCCGAGCATCCACGATCCCGACGGGAAGCTCCTCCTGGCCTACCCGCCGGCGCTGCTCAACCCCCAGGCGATCCCCTCCACTCTCGTCGTCGACCGGCAGGGCCGGATCGCGGCCGCCGTCTCCGGACCGGTCACCCGCGCGCAGCTGGAGCCGCTGGTGACCCGCGTCGCCGAGGAGGCGCCGTGACCGGCCCCGGGTGGACCGCGCTCGCCGCCGGTGTGGACGCCGGCACGGTGTCGGGCACGCTGCTGCTGGCCGTGCCGGTGGCCGCGGCCGCGGGCCTGGTGTCGTTCCTCTCGCCCTGCGTCCTGCCACTGGTGCCGGGCTACCTCAGCTACGTCACCAGCCTGTCGGTGGCCGACCTCGCCGAGGCGGACGGCGGCAGGCGCGGCCGGATGGTCGCCGGAGCCGCCCTGTTCGTCCTCGGCTTCAGCAGCGTCCTCGTGTCCGGCGGCGCCCTCTTCGGATACGTGGGGCGCAACCTCCTCGCCCACCAGGACACCATCACCCTGGTCCTCGGCCTGTTCACGATCGCCATGGGCCTGGCCTTCGCGGGCTGGCTGCCCGGCTTCACCCAGCGGGAGCTGCGCAGCCGGCGCCGGCCCGCCCTCGGTCTGGCCGGCGCGCCCCTGCTGGGCATCGTGTTCGGCGTGGGCTGGACCCCGTGCATCGGGCCGACCCTGGCCGCCGTCCAGGCGCTGGCCTGGAACGAGGCCAGCGCGGGGCGAGGCGCCCTGCTGATGGTCTGTTACTGCCTCGGCCTCGGTGCGCCGTTCCTGTTCACCGCGCTGGCGTTCCGGCGGGCCCTGGGCGCGTTCCGCTGGGTCAGGAGCCACCACCAGGCCGTCATGCGGGGCGGCGGCGCCCTGCTGGTCCTGGTCGGTGTCCTGCTGGTCACCGGGCTGTGGTCCGACCTCGTCTACGCCCTGCAGGTACGGGTGGACGGCACGAGCGCAGGTCTGTAGGCGGGCGACCGCCCCCGGTCGGCACGGGCGCACCCCGACACGCACCCCCTGGCACGAGAGAAGGACGAAGCACGACATGACACGATACGAAGCTCCGGCCCACCCGAACACCCGGGTCCACCCCGACACCCGGGCCCGCCGCACCGCGCGGGTCCGCCTGGCCTGGGCCGCGGCCGCGGTCCTTTCGGCCGCCTCGCTCACCGGATGCGGGCAGGAGGCTCAGGCACAGCGCCCCGCCGCGGTCACCGAGTTCAACGAGAACGGTGTCACCGTCCGGCTGAGCGTCTCCGACTGGAAGGCGTCCGCCGGCACCCTGGTCGCCACCTTCACCCCCGACGACGCCGGCTTCCACCTGTACAGCACGGCCCTTCCCGCGGACGGCATCGACGGGGTGGGGCGCCCCACCGAGCTGCGCACCAGCGGCACGGTCGCCGCCGCCGGCGAGCCGGCCGTGGACGCACCCGTCAGGACCATCGAGGTGCCGGGGGTGCGCGGCGCCGTTCCCGTGTATCCGGACGGCCCCGTCACGGTCACGCTGCCGATCCGCGCGACCGCGCCGGGCAGGGCGAACGTGCTGGTCGGCTATGCGAGCTGCAGTTCGACCGAGGGGTGTACGATCCCCGTGGCCGACCGGGCCGTACCCCTGCTCACCAGCGAGGACGGCCTTTCGTTCGACGCCGGCTGACGGTTCGCGGCCGCCTCCTCCGGGGCAGCGCGCGGCGGCCGCCCCGCGGCTGGAACCCGTGCCGGACGCCCGTCGGAGCCCGCCAGGGCACCCCACCCCCAGACCGCCCGCACCGCAGACGGCGCGGCTCACCCGTTGGAGCGCTGTACCCGTGACCCGACGTCCCCGAACACCGCGCGAAGCGGGCGGTCCCGCGCGGTGAGGCGCTCCCTGGCCGGAGTGGCCCTGGCGGTCACGTCGATGGTCGCCCTGTCGTTCTTGATACCGCTGGGGCTGCTGGTGATGTCGCTCGCCCGCGAGCAGAGCATCACCGCGGCCGAGCAGAGCGCCGCGGCGATGGCCCCGATCCTGGCGCTCACCACCGACGCGGCCGAACTGCGCGAGGCCGGGGCCGGGCTGCGGGCCGCCGAGCACATGGTCATCCATCTGCCGGACCACAGCACGGTCGGCGGCGCGGGGCACGCCCCGCCGGACCTGCTCGGCCGGGCCGAGGACGAACGCGAGTCCATCTCGCGGGACGTCCCCGGCGGCTGGATCTACCTGCAGCCGGTGATCCTGCCCCAGGACCGGGTGGCGGTGGTGGAGAACTTCGTGCCCGACGACGAGCTGACCCGCGGCGTCGCCCTGTCGTGGAGCGTCATGGCCGGCCTGGCCCTGGTGCTGCTCGCCGGGTCCGTACTCGTCGCCGACCGACTGGGCTCGGCCGTCGTGACCGCCGCCAAGCGGCTGGCCGAGGCATCCCGCAGGCTCGGCTCGGGCAACCTCGACACCCGCGTCCAGCCCAAGGGTCCCCCCGAACTCAAGGAAGCCGGTACGGCCTTCAACACCATGGCCGACCGGATGACGGACCTGCTCGCGGTGGAACGCGAACTGGTCGCCGACCTGTCCCATCGGCTGCGGACCCCGCTGACCGCGCTGCATCTGGCGGTCGAGCGGATCACGCCGAGCGCCGACACCGGTCGCATCCACGCGGCCGTCGCCGAACTGGAGAAGGAACTCAGCGCGATCATCGCGGAGGCCCGCACGCCGCTGGCCGTCGGGCCGCTGGGCCGGGTACTGCGCGGGGAGGACTCCCCCGACGGGCCCCGCCCGGGTACGGAACGCTGCGAGGTCGCCGACGTCGTCCGCCGGCGGGCGGCGTTCTGGGCCGTGCTCGCCGACCAGCAGGAGCGCCCCTGCCACCTGCACATCACCGACGAGACGACTCCCGTCTGCCTGCCGGAATCGGACATCACGGCGGTCGTGGACGCACTCGTGGGCAATGTCTTCCGCTACTCCCCGTGGGGCACGGCCCTGGAGATCTCCGTGCACCGCACCGCGCACACCGTGGAACTCGTCGTCCACGACGCCGGTCCCGGCATCGCGGACCCGGACGGCGCCCTGGCCCGCGGCGGCAGCACGGGCTCCTCCGGACTCGGCCTCGACATCGCCCGCCGCGCGGCCCTCGCCGCCCGCGGCTCCGTCCGCATCACCCGCGGCCCCCTGGGCGGCGCCCACGTCGCCGTCACGTTCCGGCTCTCCACGGATCCCGCGCAGGGCGGCACCCGCTCCCGCCGCCGGAACCGCACCGCCGGCCGGGGCGCCTGAGGGGCGCCGGACCCGGAACGAGGGAAGCCGGTGCGGGGACTCGGTGGAACCGCCGGGCGGCAGTTCCGCCGAGGCAGGGCGCGGGCGTCACACAGGATCGCCGTCGGCGGAGTCGGCGAGCCCCAGGTCGGTGCGCATGGCCTCACGCAGGAACTCCAGCGGCTCCCACAACTCGTCCAGCCGTCGCTGCAGTTCCTCCATCGTGATCTCCGGCCCGCGTGGTCCGGTGTCCAGGCGCTGCACCAGGCCGTAGATCCGGCGCACGGCGGCGTTGACCCGGCCCACGGCTTCGAGGACGTCGTGGGAGACGAGAATGTGAGCCTCGGCGTGCTGGACCACGAACGCCTCCCACCGTTCGGCAAGGTCGGCGCGGCGCGCGTCCTCCAGGGTCCCGGAGCGCCGGAGGTCATACGTGCACGCTGCAAGCACATCCCGCACGGTCCGTACGGCCGCGCTGAACCGGATGTATCCGGCCTGCCGTTCCGCCAGCAGCCGGTCCTGCCGATCGCGATCCCGGTCCTCTCGCCTGTGGCGCTCCGTGTGCTCCAGTTCCAGTTCCCGCAGGCGCCGTGCGGAGCGCTGCGTGAACCACACGGAGACCAGCGAGACGAGGCCACCGAGAACGGCAGCCACCAGTGCCAGGGCCGCTGCGCCCACCTTTTCCCTCCCAGGATGCCGCTGTCGTCCCCGCCATGATGGCGGGGCGTACACGTCCGGTGCACGGCCGCCCGTACGCGCGCCCCGCCGACACACGGCTCGGCCCGGCCCCACGACCGTCCGGCGGCGCCCGTCCGGCCCCGCCACGTCCGCCGCGCGGCGAGACGCGTCCGCCGCACGGTGAAAGGGAGAAGTACGCGAAAAGGCCTGCACAGGCACGAAGCACCATAATGAGAGCGTTGCAGCCTCGACCGGGCGGTGATCCTTCCATGCGCTCGACCTCCCCTCGGGACGACGGTCCTCTCGGCGACGTCGCCACCGCGCTGATCGACGCCCGGGGAGTCGTGGTGTCCTGGTCCGACGCCGCCTCACGCCTCCTGGCCCGTGCGGCCGGGGAGGTACGGGGGCGCTCGGTCCTGCGCCTGGTGGCCGACCCGGCCGGGCTTCCTCGCGGCCTCCCGGAAGCCGGCGGCCTTCCCCTCGACGGCACGGTGCGGCTCAGCGGCGGAACGGGCGATGTCGACGTGGAGTACCGCGTGCTGCCCACGGCGTCACCCGATCGCTTCGTCGCCCTGGCCGTGCCCGCCGACCGGGCCGCGGACGTACGGCACGGCACCACGCTGCTGCGCGCGCTGCTGGCCCAGGACGCCATCGGTGTCGTCCTGCGGGACACGGACCTGGCCGTCGTGCTGACGAACCGCACACCCGGCCTGTTCGGCGAGGTGCCGTACCGGACGGGCACCCGGCTCGCGGACGTCATGCACGCCGAGGACGCCGCGAAGGCGGAGGCGTCGCTGCGCGAAGTGCTGGAGACCGGCGATCCGGTGGTCAACCGCAAGCAGCGCGTACGCTCCCTCGCCACCCCTTCGGCGGAGTGGGACTTCTCCGTCTCCGCCGTGCGGCTGGAGGACGAAGGCGGCCGCCCCGACGGGGTCGTCGTCCTCCTCACCGACGCCACGGAGCAGTTCCAGGCCGCACACCGGCTGGAGCTGCGCCATCGGATGTCCAGCACGGTCGGACGGTCCCTGGACATCGTCAAGACGGCTCAGGACATCGCCGACGTGCTGGTGCCCGCCTTCGGCGACCTCGCCTGGGTGGACCTGGCGGAGGACGTCCTGAACGGCGACGAACCGTCCAAGACCTTCGGTGGCGGCGACCTGCACCTGCGCCGCGCCGCCGTGTCTCCCGGGGACGTGCCCTGGGCGCCGGAGCTCCTGCAGCCCGGGGCGAGCATCCCGGCGCTACCCGACCGCCCCCTGGTGCGCCTGCTCCAGCAGGGGCGCGCCATCACCGTCGACCGGGCGACCCTGGAGCGCGGTCTGGCCGATCCCGACTTCGTGCGCGCCGCGGCCCCGGAGAAGGGGCACTCGCTGGCCGTCGCGCCGCTCTTCGCCCGGGGCCTGGTGCTGGGCGTCGCCGGGGTCTGGCGCACCGAGCGTCCCGGGCCGTTCGACCAGCGGGACATCGACCTGCTGTCCGAGGTCGCCTCGCACGCCGCGCTGGCGGTGGACAACGCACGTCGCTACACCCGCGAGCACCGTGCCGCGGTGGCACTGCAGGAGCACCTGCTCCCTCAGGCCGTCACCCGCACCACGGTGCTGGAGACGGCCGGCCACTACCTGCCGGCCTCCGGGGGCGCCGAGATCGGCGGTGACTGGTACGACGCCATCGCCCTGCCCTCGCTGCGCACGGCCCTCGTCGTCGGGGACGTCGCCGGCCACGGGCTCCACGCCAGCGCGACCATGGGAAGGCTGCGCACGGCCGTCCACACGCTGGCCGACCTCGAACTCCCTCCGGACGAGCTGCTCACGCATCTCGACGACCTCGTGGTCCGGTTGGCGGCCGAGGCGGAGCCCGGGCAGCGCGACGCGGTCGGCGCCACGTGCCTGGTGGTGCTGCACGACCCGGTCGCCGGCCAGTGCACGGTGGCCGCCGCGGGACATCCTCCGCCCGTCCTCGTGCTCCCGGACGGCACGGCGGACGCCGTGCCGCTCCTCCCCGGACCACCGCTCGGCGTCGGGGGAATGCCGTTCGAGACGACCACGGTCGACGTACCGCCGGGCAGCCTCCTCGCGCTGTTCACCGACGGTCTCATCGAGCGCTGCGGGGGCGAGGTGAGCGACGTCGTCGCCCGGCTGTCACCACCGCACGACCCCACGCGCCCGCTGCACATCCTGGGGAGTGCTCTCGTCGCCTCGGACCGTCCCCATGCGGCGCGCGACGACACCGCTCTGCTGCTGGCCCGCACCGCGCCCCTGCCCGCCGACGCGGTCGCCCAGTGGGAGTTCCCCACCGATCCGGCGGCCGTCGCCGGCGCCCGCGCCGCCGTCACGGAACAGCTGTCGGCCTGGGGACTCGACGACATGGGCTTCACCACCGAACTGATCGTCAGCGAGCTCGTCACCAACGCCATCCGCTACACGAAGGGCCCCGTGGGGTTGCGTCTGATCCGCGACACCTCGCTGATCTGCGAGGTCAGCGATCCCAGCAACACGCAGCCGCGGCTGCGGCGCGCCCGTATCACCGACGAAGGGGGCCGTGGCCTGTTCCTCGTCGCCCAGATCGCCGCTCGGTGGGGAAGCCGCCACGGGCTCGAGGGCAAGACCATCTGGGCGGAGCAGCCGCTGCCGTCGTGACCGGGCGGCCGGGGGCGGACGTGAAATCGCCTGCGGCCAGGGAGGCCGCCGTGACGCGCGATGACGCCCGTGAAGGGGCTGGAAGGAATCCCGCCCGGGGAATCGGCAGTGCGGCTCGGAACGGCTTGACCTGCCGTTTCACGCCCCTTCGATACGGGCACAGGCGGACAGCCAGTACGTTCGGCCCGGGAGGGGACGCCGATGCTGCTCAGCCACGATGCCCATGACGGTGCGCTGCGAATCACGCTGCACCGGAACCTCGACATCACCAACCGTGCGGCGGCGGCGCTGCAGATCGAGGCGCTGATCGCCGCCTACCGGCCCGCCCGCGTCGTCATCGAGCTGACCAGCACCCCGCCGTCCCTGGCCACGCTGAGCGCGATCGCGCGGGCGAAGAGGAGGTGCGAAGGCCTGGACGTCCCTCTCGCCCTGGTCGAGGCGGCCGCCGGACCGGAGCCCACCACCGAGCCGGGCCCGGTCCGAGAGGCCGGCGGAGACCCCCGCCTGCCCGGGCAGGCCTCGGCCGAGGCGACCTCGTAGGTGGTTCCGGCAGCGGCCGTACCTCCGGCTGCCGGGGGCGGGCCGACCGGCGGGCAGGACCGGTCGGCGCGGGTCTCCGGAGTTCGGTCTCGATGAGCGCGTCGGCTGGCTCCCGTCGGCCCCTCTCGTCACACTCGACCCCTGGCCTGTCAGGTACGCACTCCGCGTACCGGGAGCCGGTCCGGGAGGCATACATGGTCATCGACCACACGCTCGCAGACGGTGTCCTGCAGGTGACGCTCCTGCGGGAACTCGACATCACCACCCGGGCGGCGGCCGCCCTGGAGATCGAAGCCCTCGTCGCCACCCACCGGCCCGATCAGGTACTCGTCGAACTCCCTTCCCCGGTCCCGTCACCCGCCACGTTCAGCGCTCTCGCCCGGGCCCGGCGGATGTGTCAGAGCCTGGGCATCCCGCTCACCGCCACAGGTCCCGGGGCCGACTGGGACCGCCGAGCCGCGCGGCCGGCGCCCGTACGACTGGAAACCGGATCCCGCCAGGACCGGTAGCTCTCCGCGCGGCCCGAGCCCTCGGCCCCTCCGCGTCCGGGTACCCGAGGTCTCCCCCGCCTCCGGCCCGGACGGGGCCGGAAGCCGGTGTCGTGCGCCCGCCGGGGACGACGGACGGCCCTGAGAGCGGGCCCGCCGAATAATCGCTGGTGCGCGGTCCGGTGCCCCTTGTACGTTGGCGTCGCGACCGCGCCTCCGATGCGCCCGGCTGCGGCTACTTCTCTCTGACATCCAAGTGACGCCGCCGCCACCTCTGATCTCGGCAGGCGCGGCCGTCTTCGCCCCGGCGGGCTCGTGGGCCGGGGCCGTCCGATCGTCCGGATCCGGGGGGATTCACTGCCTCGTCACACCCCACGCGTCTCCAAGGAATGGTCCGAGATGCTCGTGGCGCCGCATGTCGCGGCGGCCGCCCGTTCGCTGACCCCACCCGCACGGCGCCTCCCTCGCGGGCCCGCCGGTGCCGCTCCGCTCACCTACCCGGGTGGTCCGGCCGTCTTCCGGGAACCCCGTGAGGAGCTCTTCCTCCTCGCGGTCGGCAACTTCGTCTCCCAGCAGACCTTCTACGAGAGCGGCCAGGAGCGGGACGACCGCTACGCCCGACTCGTCGGCGAACTCGCCGTCCGGGAACCCGAATGGACGGCCGGCCTGCTGCGCTGGCTTCGGAGCGAGGCCGACATGCGCTCGGCGTCCCTGGTCGGCGCCGCGGCGTACGTGCGGGCCCGGCTGCGCGCCGGGGTGTCCCTCGGCCCGTCCAACCGGACCGTGATCGACTCGGTGCTCCAGCGCGCCGACGAGCCCGGCGAGCTGCTCGCCCACTGGATCTCGGCGTACGGGCGGAACGTGCCGCAGCCGGTGAAGCGGGGCGTCGCCGACGCCGTACGCCGGCTGTACACGTCCCGGTCCCTGCTCAAGTACGACACCGCGTCCCGGGCCTTCCGCTTCGGGGACGTGCTCAACCTCGTGCACGCCTCCCCCGACCCGGCCAAGCCCTGGCAGGGCCCGCTCTTCCGGTACGCACTTGATCGCCGCCATCGTCCGGAACGCGCGGTGCCGCCGGTCTCCGACCGTCTGCTGACCGCCCATCGCGCCCTGATGGAGTCGGCCCCGGACGAGCGGCGGGCGCTGGTGACCGGACCGGACGGCCCGGAACGCCTGGCCGCGGCGGGCATGACGTGGGAAGCCCTGGCGGGCTGGCTGCACGGACCGATGGACGCCGCCGCATGGGAGGCGGTCATCCCGACGATGGCGCCGATGGCGCTCCTGCGGAACCTGCGGAACTTCGACGAGGCGGGAGTCTCGGACGACGTCGCGGCCGGGGTCGCCGCACGGCTCGCGGACGCCTCCGAGGTGGCCAGGTCCCGGCAGTTCCCCTTCCGGTACCTGGCCGCCCACCGGCACGCGCCGTCGGAGCGCTGGACAGCCGCGCTGGAACAGGCGTTGGGGCACTCCCTGGCCAACGTACCGGCGCTGCCCGGCCGGACGCTGATCCTGGTGGACCGGTCCGACTCCATGTTCTGGGACACCGTCTCCGAACGGTCCCGACTGACCCGCGCGGACGCGGCGGCCGTGTTCGGCACGGCACTCGCCCTGCGCGCCGAAGCGGCGGACCTGGTGGAGTTCGGCTGGGGCAGCGCGACGGTGCCGTTCGAGCCGGGGGAGCCCGTACTCGAGGTGCTGAAACGGTTCCACAGTCTCGGCGGCACCTACACCAGCAAGGCGCTGCGGAAGCACTACCGGGAGCACGACCGGGTCCTGATCGTCACCGACGAACAGACGGCCTCCTACGACCCCATCAGGCCGAAGGAACCGGTCCCGGCCCGCATCCCGCTCTACACGTGGAACCTGGCCGGGTACCGGCCGGCCAGCGCGCCGACCGGCAGGCACCGGCACACCTTCGGCGGCCTCTCGGACGCCGCGTTCCGCATGGTCGGCCTCATCGAGGCCCAGCGGGAGGCCGCGTGGCCGTGGACCGTGGAGCCGGGCGGGAGCTAGGGGGTGTCGTCCGGGGAGGTCCTGTCCGCGGAGTCTCGCACCGCTCCCGGATCGAAGCGTGTCAGGGGCGGCTGACAGGATCCGGGGGTGCTGATCGAGGAATACGAGGACGGGCCGCTCGTCGCCGGCGAGTCACTGATGACCCGGCCCGGCTTCTGGTCGAGCTACTTCCTGCAGGTGTACGGCGACGAACCGGGTGACGCGCGCCCGGATCCGGAGTGGTTCGGCGATGACGCTGCCGATACCGATGCCCTGTCCGAGGTGCTCGTCGACCCGGAGCGTTGGCCGGTGTTCCGGGTACCGACCGAACACGGTCCGGGAGTTGTGGTGATCTGCCGCAACCTGCCGGGCGAGTACGGCATCGACCACCTCCTCACCGGTCCGGGCCCGAGCGACGCCGGGCAGGTCGCGAGCCGGGATGGGGGCTACCCGGGGACCGGGCTGACGTGGGACGAGCTGGTTCGCATCGCGGACACCCCGCCGTCCCCCGTCACCCAAGGCGTCGAGGACCCTCCCGCCCGGCTCCTGTTGCTCCTCCCCCTGCTCGGCGATGCGGAGGTGCCGGAGTCCGCGAAGCCGCGGCTCTGTGCCGCCCTCGTGTCGGCCGGTGCGCCGCGGGACACCGCCTCCGCCACGGCGGAGCACCTGCTGACCGGCCTGACGGACAGGTCGCTGCACG
Organism: Streptomyces sp. NPDC048338; assembly: GCF_043201055.1. Classification (NCBI taxonomy): domain Bacteria; kingdom Bacillati; phylum Actinomycetota; class Actinomycetes; order Kitasatosporales; family Streptomycetaceae; genus Streptomyces; species Streptomyces sp. NPDC048338. The sequence continues at coordinate 254,997 of NZ_JBICYQ010000002.1, read as the reverse complement.
ATCCCGCCTGGGGATCGCCGCTGAGTGGCGGCTGAAGACGCTGACGACCCGTGGGCCCGCAGCGCCCGACCCGTACCGGCGGCTGCACGGACCGGACACCGGCCCCTCGTCCGCCTCCTTCGGTCACGGCCCGGCCGGTCCGACCGGGTGCGTGCCGCCGGCCAGCAGCAGGAGCACGGCGTCGGCTCCGGCCATGACCATGATGGCGGCGAACGGCAGGCGTCCGCCGGAGAGTGCGGGCGGGCCGGCCACCGAGATCAGGCAGAGCACCAGCGTCGTCCCGATCAGGACTCCCCCGCTCAGGGGCACGGATCCGGTCGGCCCGACCGCCAGCACCACGCAGGAGGCGAACGCCGTCACGGCGGCCCACGCCGCCGAGGCGCGCCGCCCGAGTCGCTGCGGCAGTCCGCGCACACCTCCCGCGAGGTCGTCCTCGATGTCCGGCAGCACGTTGGCGAAGTGGGCGCTGGTGGCCAGCAGGGCCGCCGCCGCCGTCAGCCACCAGGGCGGCCACGGCCGGCCCGGGAGGGCCAGCGTCACGAAGGCGGGGAGAAGGCCGAAGGCGACGGTGTACGGCAGCCAGGACAGGACCGTGCGCTTGAGCCACAGGTTGTAGGCCCAGGCGGCGGCGACGCAGCCGAGATGCACCGAGCCGGCCGGGAGCCCGCAGGCCAGCGACAGCGGAACGCAGGCGAGCAGGGCCACGAACGCCGCCGTGCCCACCACGCCCGGTCGCAGCGCCCCCACCGCCAGCGGCTTGTCCCGGCGTCCGGCGGCCCGGTCGCGGCGCAGGTCGGCCCGGTCGTTGCACCAGCCGACCGAGAGCTGGCCCGCGGCCACGGCGGCTACCGCCTTGAGGCCGGCGGCGGCACCCAGCCCGACGGCGGAGGCCAGCAGCGCGGTGAGGCCCGTCACCGCGGCCGCGGGCACCGGATGACTGGCCTTCAGAAGAGCTACGAGGAGGCGCGTTTCGACGCGCGTCGGCGCCGGTGGATGCCCGGTGCGGTGGTGGGGTCCTTCATCGGTGGTGGCGGGCATCGCACCACGTTAAGGGCCGGCCCGTCATCCGCGGTGGGTCGGCGCGCGGCGTCGGATGCGGTGTGTCGCAAGGCGGCGGGTCGTCCTCGTACCAGGCGTACCCGGGCGATCCGGCAACGAAGCGTGGGGGGCACGGCACCGCCCGCCCAGAAGACGGGGGGTGTCGCGGGCGCCGGCGTCGCGCGCGGCACCCGGGGAACGCGGGACCGCCCTGAGGGGACGGCGCGCCCGCGAAGACCGGGTTCAGGCTGTGGGCGGCGCCGTGTCCCTATGTTGGAGCGATGACGCGCGTCCTCGCGGTGAGCACGGCCTTCCCTCCGCACCGCTACCTGCAGCAGGAGATCACCGACGACCTGGTCTCCAGCCTGCCGCCGGGGACCGACAGCGGCCTCCTGCGCCGGCTGCATGCGGCGGCCCGCGTGGAGACGCGTCATCTCGCCCTGCCCCTGGACCGCTACCGCGACCTCGGCACCTTCGGCGAGACCAATCGGCTCTTCGTCGAACTGGCCGCCGATCTGGGGGCCGACGCGGCCCGGCAGGCGCTCGACGAGGCGGGCGTGCGCCCGGAAGAGGTCGACCTGGTCGTCTCGACGACCGTCACGGGGATCGCGACGCCCTCCCTGGATGCCCGTCTCGCCTCCCGGATCGGCCTGCGGCCCGACGTCAGGCGCATGCCCTTGTTCGGGCTCGGCTGCTCGGGGGGCGCCGCCGGGCTTGCTCGTGTCCACGACCACCTCGGCGGCCGGCCGCACAGCACCGCTCTGCTTCTGTCCACCGAGCTGTGCTCGCTCACCTTGCAGCGGGCGGACATGTCGATCGCGAACCTGGTGGCCGGCAGTCTCTTCGGGGACGGGGCCGCCGCGCTGGTGGCCGCCGGCAGCGGCCGCCACCGTGCGCCGACGGGCACGGCCGCAGCTCCGGACGTTCCCGCCGCGCCGGCGACCCGCGGAGCAACCGGAGTTGCCGAAGGTGCCGGAGCCGCCGGAGCCACGGTCGTGGCCACGCGCAGTCGCCTGTACCCCGGGACCGAGCACCTGCTCGGCTGGGACGTCGGCGAATGGGGCTTCAGCCTGGTACTGGGCCCGGAACTCCCCGATCTCGTCAGGCTTCATGTGAGCGAGGAGGTGGAGTCCTTCCTCGCCGAGCACGACCTCAAGCCCTCGGACGTCGCGGCGTGGATCGTCCACCCCGGCGGCCCCAGGATCCTGGACGCGCTCGCCGAGGAACTCGGCCTGCCGGACGCGGCCCTCGCCACGAGCCGCCGCGCCCTCGCCGCGACCGGGAACCTGTCCTCCGCCTCGGTGCTGCAGATCCTCCGTGACACGCAGCTCGCACAACCGCCGCCCGGGACGACCGGGCTGATGCTCGCCCTCGGGCCCGGTGTCTCGTCCGAACTCGTCCTCCTGACCTGGTGAGGGTGGCATGACGCCGTACGCCGTACTGATCCTCCTGGTCATCGCCGAGCGCTTCGCGGAACTCGCCGTCGCCCGCCGCAACGGCGCCTGGAGCCGAGCCCGCGGTGCCCGCGAGTACGGGGCCGGGCACTACCCCACCATGGTCGCCCTGCACACCGCGCTGCTGGCCGGCTGCCTCGTCGAGCCGTGGGTGGCCGACCGGCCCTTCCTGCCGCTGCTCGGCTGGCCCGCCCTCGCTCTCGCCCTCGCCGCCCAAGGGCTGCGCTGGTGGTGCATCGGCACCCTGGGCCCCCGCTGGCACACCCGTGTGCTGATCGTCCCCGACCTTCCGCTCGTCACCTCCGGCCCGTACCGGTATCTCCGGCATCCCAACTACGTGGCCGTCGTCGTCGAGGGCGTGGCCCTCCCCCTGGTGCACACCGCGTGGATCACCGCCCTGGGGTTCTCGCTCCTGAACGCGGCCTTGCTGGCGACACGCATCCGCTGCGAGAACTCGGCGCTGGCGCCGTCACGTTCCCTCTCCGTCCCCGGCGCCGCGCCGTGATCGACCTCCTCGTCGTCGGAGGCGGTCCGGCGGGGCTGGCCACCGCGATCCACGCGGTGCGGTGCGGTCTCGACGTCGTGGTCGCCGAGCCCCGTCCGGCGCCCGTCGACAAGGCCTGCGGGGAGGGACTCATGCCCGCGGCGGTCCGCGCTCTCCGGGAGCTCGACGTGCAGGTGGCCGGTCAGGCCCTTCGGGGCATCCGCTACGTCGACGCCACCGGGAGCCGACGCGCCGAAGCCGTCTTCCGCACCGGGCACGGCCTCGGCGCCCGCCGCACTCTGCTCCACGAGGCGCTCACCGCCCGCGCTGCCGAACTCGGTGTTCCGGTCGTCCCCCATCGCGTCCGGCAGGTGAGCCAGCACGACACGCACGTCTCCGCGGACGGCATGACCGCCCGCTACCTGGTGGCGGCGGACGGGCTGCACTCCCCCACCCGCCGCGCGCTCGGCCTGACGGTGCGGCCGGACGCCCGGCGGCACCCACCGCGATACGGGCTGCGCCGGCACTACGCCGTCGAGCCGTGGAGCGACCTGGTGGAGGTGCACTGGTCGGCCGAGTGCGAGGCGTACGTGACGCCGCTCGGGCCACGCCAGATCGGCGTCGCCCTCCTCACGTCCCACCAGGGCCCCTACGAAGCCCAGTTGGCGAACTTCCCGGTTCTGCTCTCCCACATGGGCACGGCCCACGGGACCCCGGTCAGAGGCGCCGGTCCGCTGCGTCAGCAGGCCCGCTCCCGGGTCGCCGGCCGGGTGCTCTTCGTCGGCGACGCGGCCGGATACGTCGACGCGCTGACGGGCGAGGGACTCACCCTCGCCCTGTCCTCGGCGGACGCGCTGGTGCGGTGCCTGCGGGAAGACCGTCCTGAGGCGTACGAACGCGCGTGGTGCCGCCTGTCCCGCGCCTACCGTCTCCTGACGACGTCCTTGCTCTGGGCCCGGAACCGGCCTCGATTGGCCCCGTTGATCACCCCGGCGGCGGCCCGCTTCCCCGGCCTGTTCCAGCGCGCCGTGAATCTGCTCGCCTGACCGGCGTCCGTCAGCTCCCGACCGCTTCCGCACGCGACCCGCCGCTCGCCCGCATCCCCAGGACCATCGCCGTCGCCGTGCCCCAGAGCGACAGCGCGGCGCCCATGCCGACCACCAGCCGCACGGACGTGTCCGAGCCGTCGGCGAGATGGACGACCGCCCCGGCGGCTCCCGCCGCGACCAGCAGCCCCGCCGGGACCTTCAGACGAGGCTGTTCGAACGTCGCCGCGAGGGGCACGAAGTGCAGCCCGACGACGACCGCGACCAGCGGCGGGATGAGAGCCGGCACGCCCGCCGCGGAGCAGCCCACGGCCACGCCGGCGATCAACAACCACTGGAGACCGTTGACTTGATTGAAACGACGACGCCGCCCGCTGTCGGCGAGCGGGTCCGGGCGCGACCCGTCGAAGAGGCGCCGGGCCGTCAGCAGCAGGCCGACCGTGGCCGCGACCCCGGCCAGGACCGCGACGAGCCAGACCGCCCCCGTGAACGCGCTGGCACCGAGAAGCCACCAGCCGAAACCGAACAACGCAAGAATCCCCACCCCTGACTTGAACATGCCGAAACCCTAGACTCCAGGCGTCGGCGCCGCCACATGATCGCGCAGCGCCGGGGCCGGACTTCGGCGGCCCGTTCCCCACGGGCCACCGAAGTCCCCCACCTGCTCCCGCAGAAGCCGCCCGCCCTACACCTCGGCGTCGGAGTCGTCTGAGTCGTCGGCCAGATCGTCCTGGACACGCAGCCCCGCCACCCACAGCGGCATCATCCAGTGCAGGGCGAGCACCCCGACCAGCACCGGGAGCACCGACGCCCGCGGCTCCGCGTCCGACAGGACGCCGTAGCCGCCCGCCGCACATGCGGCGGCCACCAGCAGCCACAGGGTGATCCGATGGGCCAGGGCGCGCACCCGGTCGCGCTCGACGAGCTGGCGCTCGTCGAGCATGCGGCCGCGCAGTTCGAGGAGCCCGCGGGTGGACCCGTTGAGCATCCCGGTCAGCAGGACCCAGGGCAGCAGCACCGCGGCGAGGAGCCCGGCCGGCCCGAGCCCCGAGGCGGACACCGTGCCGATCCATGCGCCCACCCCGACGCCGGTGAGCACGATGTGAGCCCCCACCAGAAGCCGACGGCGCCCCTTCGTCGCATAGAAGGCGGCCGCCCGGCGGTCGTTCATCACGGCGTACATCCGCCGGTCGTAGCGCGTCGTGGTCATCACTGCTTCCTCCCGTAGACCTCGTCCGTGAGCGGCTGGAACGGCTCCAGGGAGAACAACGCCTCCACCGGCAGCGCGAAGAACCTGGCCACCTTCAACGCCAGGTCCAGGCTGGGGTTGTACTGGCCCCGCTCGATATAGCCGATGGTCTGGTAGTGGACACCCACCGCCTCGGCCAATGCCTGCCGCGACACCTTCCGCTCAGCGCGGACCACAGCCAACCTGTTGTGAACCTGCTCGCTCATGTATAAGAAGTACTACATTCGAGTGTAGGAGCACAACAGGCAGCGTGAGAAGGGGTGTCGCGGTCCGGGGTCGCTCTCGCCGGCCGCGCCGCGCGGGCGACTCGGCGACCGGCAGCGCGGTTTCAGCGGATCGCCGGCGCCTGGCCGCCATGCCCGCTCCCGGCTCGGACATCCGTCGTCTGCCGCCCGCATCCACGCGCACAGCGAAGTAGCCGAGTGGGCGCAGGCGCAACCACGGCCGAACGGGGGAATGCTTCGAACCCACCGGACTGCGAGGAGAGCGGAATGGCGTGGACCGATTCGGCAGCAGCCCTGGCCGGCGTCTGTGTGGGCGGGCTCATCTCCTTCCTGACCTCGACACGGGCGGAGAGCGCACGACGCAGGAACGACCAGGAGGCCAGGTGGACGGAACTTCGTCTCTCCGCCTACGAGACGTACGGGCAGGCGGTGGGCCGGTTGGCGACCGCCGCATGTTCTCTCGCCGCAACCACAGGGCTGATGCGGGGGCCTCAGCCGGTGGAGCCTGCCGAGGGTGCCCGGCACATCGCCGAGGCAGACCGTGACGTGGCCCTCGCATACGAACGCGTGCACCTCGTGGGGGACGCGCCGACGGCACAGGCGGCTCGCCGGCTGCGCATCCAGGCATGGGAGCTGTCCGACTGCGCGCAAGGCCTCGTACCTGCCACTGCCGAGAGCTGGGAGGCTTCCTACGACCGGTTCCGGGTGGCCCGCGCGCGGTTCCAGGACTCCGCTCGTGCCGATCTCCACGTACCCGGACACGGCGCCGACCGCAGTCCGGAGGGAAACAGCATTCCCAGGCCGCCCCGGCCCGCAAGCCCTTGAGCCACGAGGGCTCCCGAGGCGCGGGGGCCGGTCGTCCGGTGCGGCTTTCGCTCGTCCGGGCCCGGGGTTCAGCCGAGCTGTTCGGGCAGTCCGACGCCGGAATCCGCACCCGAGACGCAGCCGCCGGGCCGTGCTCACATCCGCTGCCGGACCGCCGTCCGGCGCCCACCGTCGTGGTGAACGCCTCCGGCGGCGGTCCATGGCCTTCCGGTGCTCGTCAGGAGGGGAGGGCGCCGAGCTGGCGCAGCTGCGTGAGGACGTCGACGACGCCGCGGATCTCGACGATCCGCCCCTCGGCGAAGCGGAAGATGAAGATCTCGTTGTAGCTGACGGACCTTCCGGTGGGCGCCAGGCCCTGGTAGACGCCCTGATGGGTCCCCGTCACCGTGTTCCTGGCGACGACCTTGTCTCCCTCCGCGACCGTCTCCTCGAGGGTGACACGGATGTCGGGAAACGCGCTCAGGAGCACGTCCCAGACCCGCTTCAGAGCCTCCGCGCCTGTCGCGCCCATCGGTACCGGCGCGTGGAAGCGCACGTCCGGTGCGACGAACTCGTCGATGGCCTTCGACACGACGCTCGGATCGCCGCTGTTCACGGCGGAGTGGAACCGGTTGAGCGCCTCCGTGTTGTGTGCTGTCGCCGCTGCCGACATGCGGTGCCTCCTCTGGATGCTGCTGGACGAAGTCTCGGTGATGAGACGCCGCAGCCTCCGGGAATGTGACGCGACGCGTGTGCGCGTCGCGACCAGGATCAATCGGCCACGAGGATCTCGGAGAGGCTCACGGCGGGACACCCGAAGATCTCCGACAACGCGCTTTGCTGGAACCCGGTCAAAGGGCGGACGAAGACGACCAGGTCAGCGGCGGCCGCTTCACGGGCGGCGGTCACCTCCCGTACCTTTCCCCTCCCCAGCACGGTCCGTGAGGAATAGGGCAGCGCCATCTTCCCCACCCCGCCGGCCGAGACCCCCCGCCGCTGCACGAACCGCCCGACGACCCGTGCGCCCCGCGCCGCCAGTTCCCCGGCCGCCGCGTCCATGCGGGCGACGAAGTCCTTCTCCTTCGCGGAGAAGTAGCCGACGATCAGCACATCGGCCCCGGCGACCGGCACGGGCGGCGCGACCCGGGGGCGCGCCGAGGCCGCCCTCACGCGCGGGGAGGGGCGCCGGTCGCGTCTACGGGGCTGCTGCACGAGCCACAGGCTAGGGGGTGTCTTGTCATGGCTGCCACCTGCGGTGACACTCGCTCTTCCCGTTCCCGCGTCGCCCCGCTCCGCCGCATCGGCGACCGCGAGCAGGTGGGCGAGACGCCGCCGCGGGGGGGGCGGCGGTCGGGTCCGGTGTTTCGTACCCTGGCGGCATGAGGATGCGTCCCACTCTCAGCTGGACCCCCACCGAGGACCTGCCGCCGGGCATCACGGATCCGGGTCCGGTCGCCGATGCGCTGGCGGCCGGCGGGGTGCTGGTGCTGAGCGGAGCGGGGCTCTCCACCGAGTCGGGCATCCCCGACTACCGCGGTGAGGGCGGCAGCCTGAGCCGGCACACCCCGATGACCTACCAGGACTTCACCGGTGGCCCCCAGGCCAGGCGCCGTTACTGGGCGCGCAGCCATCTCGGCTGGCGCACCTTCGGCCGTGCCCGCCCGAACGCCGGGCATCGGGCGGTGGCCGCGTTCGGGCGGCACGGTCTGCTGTCGGGTGTCATCACCCAGAACGTCGACGGCCTGCACCAGGCCGCGGGCAGCGAGGACGTCGTGGAGCTGCACGGCAGCCTGGGGCGGGTCGTCTGCCTTTCCTGCGGCGCCGTCAGCCCGCGCCGTGAACTCGCGGAGCGGCTGGAGGAGGCCAACCGGGGATTCGAGCCGGTGGCGGCCGGAATCAACCCGGACGGCGACGCCGACCTCTCCGACGAGCAGGTCGGCGGCTTCCGCGTCGTGCCCTGCCTGGTCTGCGGCGGCGTTCTCAAACCGGACGTGGTGTTCTTCGGCGAGGCCGTCCCGCCCGCGCGGGTCGAGCACTGCCGCCGACTGGTCCGCGAGGCGGCCTCCCTCCTGGTCCTGGGCTCCTCGCTGACGGTGATGTCCGGGCTGCGGTTCGTCCGCGAGGCGGCCCAGGCCGGGAAGCCCGTACTGATCGTCAACCGCGACCCGACCCGCGGGGACCGGCATGCCCTCACCCGCGTCGCACTCCCCCTGGGAGCAGCGCTCACCACCGTGGCCGCCCGGCTCGGCCTCCCCGCCGACGGCCAGGCGCCCTGACGCCCTGACGCCCTGGCCGGGGTGACGGCAGCGTGGAGCGGCGGCGGCGCCCGGCTTCCGGGTGCGACGGATCCGTACGGCGGCCGCCGACGGAAAACGCGGTGGCGCACCGGGGCCGGCGCGGATCACCATGCACTCCATGAGTGATCAACCCGCGCGATGGAGCCAGGCGACCGTCTACACCGACATGTGGGCCGACCCGAACGACGACCCCCGCGACAACGAGAGCAGCCCCGAGGGCGAGCTCGCGACCCTGCTGGACTTCCTCACGAACTACCGCATCACCCTTCGCATGAAGTGCGACGGCCTGGACGCGGAACAACTCGCCCGCCGCTCCGTTCCGCCCTCGACGATGTCGCTGCTCGGCCTGATCCGGCATCTCGCCGAGGTGGAACGCGACTGGCGCAACTGGCTCGGCCAGGGGGAACCGCTGCCGAAGCTGTACGGCGTTAAGGACGCGGACTTCCACGAAGCCGTCGCCGACCAGGCCATGGTCGACGCCGCGTATGCCGATCTGGAGCGCGAGCAGGCGGCGACCGACGCGGCGCTGGCCGGATACGCCGACCTGGGCGAGCGGGTGGGGAAGGACGCCGTCTCGATCCGGGAGCTGATGGTCCACAGGATCGACGAGTACGCCCGTCACAGCGGACACGCGGACCTGCTGCGCGAATGCGTCGACGGAAGGGTCGGCCAGTAGCACCGGTCCCGCCTCGCCGGCCGGCACCGGTTGGGCGACCGCCGGCACGACATGGGGCGGGGGGGCGTGGCACGACTCCTAGGGCGTGTGGCGTGGTCCCGCCGCCCTGACGTGGTGCGACGGTAGGGTGCGGCCCGTGTCCGAGCATGAGCGCGACCTCGTCGGGTACGGCGCCGAGCCGCCGCACGCCGCGTGGCCCGGTGGCGCCCGCGTCGCCGTCAGCCTCGTCCTCAACTACGAGGAGGGCGGAGAGCGGAGCGTCGTCGAGGGCGATCCCGCCTCCGAGGGTTATCTGCACGAGATCATCGGCGCGCCACCCGTGGTCGGCGGGCGCGACCTGAACGTCGAGTCGATGTTCGCGTACGGCTCCCGGGCCGGGTTCTGGCGCATCCATCGCACGCTCGCGGCGCACGGCGTCCCGCTCACGGTGTACGCCGTGGGCCGGGCGCTCGAGCGCAATCCCGGGGTGGCGAGGGCGATGGCCGCCGCCGGCTGGGAGGTGGCGAGCCACGGCTGGCGCTGGATCGACTACCGGCACGTGCCCGAGGACGTCGAGCGTGCGGACATCGCGCGCTCGATCTCGACGATCGAGCGGCTCGTCGGCCGCCGTCCGGTCGGCTGGTACACCGGCCGTACGAGCCCGCGCACCCGGGGCCTCGTCGCCGAGGAAGGGGGCTTCCTCTACGACTCCGACGACTACTCGGACGACCTGCCGTTCTACGTCGAGGCCGCCGGCCGGCCGCACCTCGTGGTGCCGTACAGCCTCGACGCGAACGACTTCAAGTTCCTCATCGTGCACGGTTTCACGACCGCCGAGGACATGCTCGCGTACCTGGTCGACACGTTCGACACTCTTTACGACGAGGGCGCCGAGCGCCCGCGCATGATGAGTGTCGGCCTGCACTGCCGGATCATCGGCAAGCCCGGCCGCATCCGCGCGCTCGACGGCTTCCTGCGGCACGTCGCGCGGCGTGGCGGAGCCTGGGTCGCCACCCGCGAACAGATCGCCCGCCACTGGCTCGGCACGCATCCGCCGTCGCGCTGAGTGCGGGGCGCCGCGCGCGGATCCGGCGTCGTGCGCCCGCCGGGCCGACGGCGCACCGCCCACGGCGAGGCCGGGTGCCGGCGCAGGCGCCGCATCAGCTTCGCGGGACGTCCCCGACGAACACGAGGCCGTCCATGGTCGGCAGGTGGGCCGGGTCGAGCGGGGCGTAGCCGAACCACGGGGAGACGCGCGGTGCGGGCAGGGAGGCGCCGAGAGTGGCGGAAAGTCGCCGGGGGTCGACGAGGCAGCGGTCCTCGGGGAGCCCGTACAGCAGTCCTTCGACGGTGTCCGGCGGCGGCGTGTCCACCCCCTGGTGCCGGATCGTGCCCAGGGCGGTCGCCACGAAGGCGTACTCCTCCCCCAGCCGCGCGCTCGCCAGCGCACCGGCGCTCCACCACTCCAGGAGTTCTCCGCCCATCCTCATCGAGCTCTTCTCCCTCTGGAGGTGGGCGTTGTGGGCGTGGACGAGCGCGGGGCCGCGGGCCGCGACGGCGAGGAGGTTGTCGGCCATCATCTGGTCCCGCAGCCCCACCAGTCGTGTCAGGCGGGCGGGTGAGGTGTCGGCCGTCCAGGAGTGGTAGCGCAGCAGGCCGACGGCGGTGCGGGCGTACAGGCGGACTCGGTCCCAGTCCTCCGGCGAGGTCGCCGCGAGCAGCTGCGGGCTCTGAGCGGCGAGCAGTGCCGTCATGTCGTCGGCGTGCAGCCGCAGCTCACCGGCCTCGTCCGACCGCCCGATCGACCGGGTCGGGTCCATCATCGCCGCGGGTTCGGTCCATCGTTCGTCGGCGCCGAGGAGGCGGTCGAGCGTCTCGGCCGTGCAGGGGAGCAGGGACGCGTCGACCCGGGCGGCGAGGTAGCCGTGGAGCGCGGTGAGTGCCTGACGAGGGCTCGCGGCGCCGCTGATCTCCAGCGGGCCGTCGATGCCTGCGAAGCGGAGCCGCTCGGAGGGGGGCAGTCCGTCGTTGTGGGCGCGCATCCAGCGCACGAGGTCGCGGTTGGCCGCCGAGGTGCCCCAACCGTGGCTGAAGCCGTGTTCCATGACCTCGTCGAGGCTGCCGGCACCGGAGGTGACGTGGTCGTCCACGAGGAGGCCCCGCAGGCAGTCGCTCTCGATGGCGACGGCCCGGTAGCCGTGCTGCTCGACGAGGTCGCGGAAGAGTTCGTTGCGGAGTTCGAGCAGCGTGTCCTCGCCGTGGGTGGGCTCGCCCAGAGCGAGCAGTCGGGGCCGGGTCGGCAGCAGCCGCATGACGGCGGCAGCCTCGACGGCGTGGGCGGTGTCCTTGATGTCGGTCGCCATGCCTTCAACGGTATCGCTGAACCGACGGTTGAGACTTCTGCGCGATATCGTCGGTCTCATGGGGAAGAACCTTCAAAGTGGTGCACGGCTGAGGCCGATCGATCTGGCGCGTGAGGGCGGACTGTCCACGCAGGCGGTCAGGAACTACGAGGAGGCCGGCATCCTTCCGGCCGCCGCGCGCACTCCCCACGGCTACCGCACGTACACCCCGCTGCACGCCGGGGCCCTCCGTGCGTTCCTCGCCCTGGTGCCGGGCCACGGTCACCGGACGGCGACGTCGATCATGCGGGCGGTGAACGAGGGCGGGGTCGACGAGGCGTTCCGCCTCATCGACGAGAGCCATGCCCAGCTCCTCGACGACCGGCGAACCCTCCAGGCCGTGGAGAGCGCCCTGCGCGGCCTGGGGCCCGACCGGGGCTCCGCTCCGGTGTCGGCGGGGGGTACGGCTGCGCGGTCCGGGGAGGCCGCGGAGCCGAGGGCGGAAGCGGAGTCCGGACCCGGCGGCACGTTCATCGGGCCGCTGGCGCAGAGGCTCGGCATCCGGCCGGCGACTCTGCGCAAATGGGAGGGCGCCGGGCTGGTGCGGCCGCACCGGGATCCCCGGACCGGCTATCGCGTCTACGACGACGCCGACGTACGTGACGCCCGGCTGGCGCACCAACTCAGGCGGGGCGGCTATCTCCTGGAGCAGATCGCCCCGTTGATCACCCAGGTGCGGGCAGCCGGTGGGCTGGCACCCCTGGAGGAAGCGCTGCGCGACTGGCACGGCCGGCTCTCCGCCCGCGGGCGCGCGATGCTGACCGGGGCCGCGGAGCTCGCGGCCTACCTCGACGCACGCGGGTGAGGCGGCGGCCACGGGAGACCGGGGCGGGAAGGATCGCCCGGCGCCCACGCGCCCGATCGGGCCGTGCGGACCGTGCGGGCCGGCAGGTGCGTCGATGCCGAAGGCGGGTCGACGAGGCAGGATCGTCACCGCACGGGGGGGGCGAGCCTGTACCGGCCCGCCCCTCCGTCACACGACCTGGCCGGCTCTCGGGCGGGATCTCCACTCGCGGCGCAGGACGAAGGACCGCAGGACCGCGATCGCGAGGAACACCACGCCGAAGGCGGCTCGTTGCCACTCCCCGACCGTGAAGTACCAGTAGAGGCACATCACGCCGAAGGAGAGGCTCGCGGCGATGACCAGGGGCTCGCGGATCCAGTACGGCAGGACGCGAAGTATCAGGTTGATCAGCATGCGGTCAGTTGAACAGGCGGTCCCCCTGCGCGCAGTGGCGGAAGCCACAGTTCCTGATGCGGTGCCGCCGACCGCGCCAACGGCTGCTCACGGTGATGACCTGCTCCTTCACCGCCCGCGTTCGAGACGCGCGGCCGCTCGGCGCCGGGCCGTGAGCAGACCGGCGCGGCGGAGAACGGCGAGGTGACGGGACACCGCGGGCCCCCACCGGCCGGCGGCGCACCCCGGTCGGCACAGCCCGTCGGCGGCACGGAGCGCGTCCGTTCCCAGAGTGCTGGTCAACTGCCCTGAGCTGCTCGAGCGTTGGGTGATACGAACGCGAGGGGGCGGTTTCTTCGTGTCATCTGCCAGTACGAACGGCCGGACCGGGCGCAGCAGACTTTCGAGCACGACGCGGCGGCCGGCCCGTGGATCCGGGAGGCACCGGCGTGCCCGCGTACAGGTGAGGAAGCACGGAAGGGGACGGCGCGTGAGCGTGCAGCAGTACGACCGGATCGGTGAGGCGTTCGAGGGGTTCAAGTCCCTGCCACTGACACGCTACGGGGAGGTGCCGAGCTTCCTGGGCCTGGTCGGGGACGTGACGGGCAAGACGGTTCTCGACCTGGCGTGCGGGACCGGTTTCTACAGCAGGGAGTTCAGGCGGCGCGGGGCCACGGACGTCTTCGGGGTGGACATCTCCGTAGAGATGATCGCCGCCGCACGTGAGATCGAGCAGCGTGACCCGCTCGGAGTGCGTTACGAGGTCGGCGACGTCGCCGAGTTGCGGACCGACGGCCGGCGCTTCGACGTCGCGTTGGGGGTGCAGTGCCTCAACTACGCGCGGGACATCGCGGAGATGGAGCGGATGTGCCGCAACGTCCACCGAAGCCTCGTGCCCGGCGGGGAGTTCTTCGTGCTCGCCCAGAAGCCCGACTACGGGTTCGACTGCCTGTCCCTGGACACGTACGGGTTCCGTTGCGAGCCCACCGGTGAGGAACTCGAGACGGGGCCGCGGGTGCGGGTGACCGCGCTCCTCGCCCCGGATCCGATCAGCATCGTCTCCACGGCCCCGCGCCGCGAGGTCTACGCAGAGTGTCTGCGCGCGGCCGGGTTCGGCGAGGTGGAGTGGGTTCCCCTACAGGTGTCCGAAGCAGGCATCCGCGAGTTCGGGGACGACTTCTGGGCGGACCTCCTCGCGCACCCGCCGCTGGAGATGCTGCGCTGTCGCGCCTGATCACCCGCGCACCCGCCGGCCGTGGTGCCGAGCCCACCCGGGGCCGGCACCACGGCCGTCCCTCACACCGGAGACGGCACCGGTCAACGGCTGACGTGGCGGGAGTCGGTGGAGTAGTCGGGCAGAGTCACCGTGCTGCTGACCTTCTCGCCCATGCGGAGCATGCCGTTCAGCAACAGCGGCCGGGAGAGCAGGGTGTTGCGGAGGCGTATGCCGGTGGCGGTCCGGGGAGCGAGGAACTTCCCGGTCCGGTCACCGCCCGCCTGGCAGCCCTGGGCGTACTTCCGCAGTCTGTCCTCGTACCGGGTGAAGGCCGCCCGGTGGTCCCCGCCGGATCGGGCGAGCTCACCGGCCAGCACATACGCGGCGACCACGGCGGTTCCGGTGCCCATGCCACCGATGGTCGCCCCGCAGGCGGCGTCGCCGATGAGGCCCACTCGGCCCTTCGACCAGGTGTCGACGTCCGCCCTGCTGATGGAGTCGAAGTAGAGGTCGGGGGCCCGGTGGAGGGAGTCGAGCAGGCGGGGCACCTCCCAGCCGAGGCCGGAGAAGGCGTCGGTGATCAGCCGCTTCTGCCGGTCGAGGTCGTGCCGGTCGTACGACAGCTCGGGCGCGGCGAAGACGAAGAACGCACCCGCCCGTGACGGATCCCGGTGGTGGGCGCCCACGGAGGCGAGCCGCCCCGGCACGTTGTAGCCGACCGATCCCTTGACCGGCGCGGGGGACTCGTCGTGGGACAGCTGCCAGGTGGCCGCGTAATAGCCGAGATGGCTGACGTAGTCGGCCTCCGGGCCGAAGGCGAGGCGGCGGACGTTGGAGTGCAGCCCGTCGGCTCCGATCACCAGGTCGAAGTCGCGTGAGGCGCCATGCCGGAAGTCGACGCGCACGCCGGACGCGGTCTCGGTGAGACCGGTGATCGAGTCGCCGAAGACGTACTCGGTGGTGGGGGCGCTGCGCTCGTGGAGCAATCGGACCAGGTCCCCGCGGACGACCTCGATCTCGCCGCCGGCGAACTCGGCCGGCAGGTGCAGCAGCGTCCGGTCGTTCTCGTCGACGAAGCGCATCGGGCTGCCGCCGGTCTGCACGCGGCGCAGTTCGGGGAGGAGCCCCATGCGTTCCAGGACGGCCAGGTGGGTCTCGCCGCGGAAGTCGACGGCCTGACCGCCCTCCCGCAGCGTGGGCGAGAGCTCGACCACGGTCGGGGTGAAGCCGTGGCGTCCCAGCCAGTAGGCCAGCGCCGGACCGGCGATGCTCGCGCCGGAGATGAGGACGGTCTTGTTCATGGGTCTCCCCCGCTCGGAAACTGTGTCCCTCAGAAACTGTGTCCCTCGGACACGAATTAATACTGTGTACGATAGACACAGTTCGATGGCTTCGACAAGGCGAGCGGAGGAGAAGCGTGGGCGACCAGCACGCCGATGTGGTGCGACTGCTGTGGGGGCCGCGCCCGCAGCCGAAGCGGGGCCCCAGGCCGGCGCTCGATCTGGACCGGATCGCGCGGGCCGGGATCGAGATCGCCGACGCGGAGGGCCTGGCCGACGTCTCCATGCAGCGGGTCGCGGAGCGACTCGGCGTCACCAAGATGGCCCTGTACCGGTACGTGCCGGGAAAGGCCGAACTGGTCGCGCTGATGGTGGAAGGCGCGATCGGTGCCTTTCCGGTGGAGGCGACGCCGCAGGGCGACTGGCGGGAGCAGCTCGAAGACTGGGCGCGGCGCCTGTTCGCCGCCTTCCACCGGCACCCGTGGTCGCTCGACGCCACCGTCGGAGTGCGGATCCCCGGCCCCGGGGAACTCTCCTGGATGGAGCGCGCCATCTCCGCGCTGGACGGCACGGGACTGAGCGGGGCGGAGCGGATGGACGCGGCCGTGCTGCTCGTCGGTCATGTGCGCGGCATCACCCAGCAAGCCCGCGCGGCCGGCCCGTCGAGCAACCCGGAGGCTCAACTCGGCACCGTGCTGGCTGAGTTGATGCGGGTCCACGGCGAGCGGTTCCCCGCCCTCACCGAGGCCTTCGCCTCGGCGGCGCAGACCGGCGGACAGGACCAGGCGTGGGAGTTCGGACTGCAGCGCATCCTGGACGGCCTGGCCGTCCTCGTCGACCGACGCACCCCCTGACCACGGGGCGGGCGCGGCGGGGGCGTCGGGCGCGGCGGATACGGAACGCGCGGTGGTGGCGGCTGCGACCTGGCCGACCGCCCCCGGACGCGGTCAACCGCCCCCGCTGCCGGAATGGGTGGCTCCTGCGGAGGATCACCGCGTGACCTTGCGTCCCGGCCACCACCCCGGAACCATACGATGCACCTGCAAATCGATGATCATTCTGTCATGGGGGCACAGCGGTATGGGTTTTGACGAGGACTGGGACGGCATCCGGTCCGGCGCACCGGCGCGAACCCACGACGGCATGCGGCCGGCCGGGACCGATCCGCGCGACGCCACCGGACCGGCGGGCGGAGCACCCGATCTCGCCACCGCACCGGCGAAGAAGAAGGCCGCGGCCCACACGATCGAGACCGAGCTGGAGCCCCGCACCGGCAAGGCCGCCCGGTGCGCCGACGCCGCCACCGCCGAGGCCGTCGCCGCTTTCGACGGCTGGGCGACCGCGGGCGGCCTGAAGACCGTCGAGGCCACCTGGGACAAGCAGGTCAAGACGCTCCTCGCCCGGCTCGCCACCGAGAGGGACGCCCTGCGCGGCACAGCGGTCGCCTTCGGCCGCCAGGAGCTGGACACCCGTACCCGTATCGCGGGCGTCGGGCCGGCCTCGCGCATCGAACGGTACTGAGGGGGCGGACCGTGCCGACGTACGCCGAGATCATGGCCACCGACCTGGACAAGCTCGCCGACGCCGCCGACAAGTGGGACGAGATGGCGGGTGAACTGCACAAGGTCGAGGAGCGCTACCGCGACAGCGTCCAGTCGCTGCCGACGGCCCCGGCCTGGCTGGGCGAGAGCGCGACCGCCGCCCACGCCCTCTTCGCCGCCACGCGCTACGAATACCAGGCGGCGCAGACGCAGGCCAAGGCCACCTCGACCCTTCTGCGCAACGCACACGAGCAGTTCTCGCAGCTCAGGAAGCAGTTGGAGAACGCACGCGCCGACGCCGTCGCGGCCGGCATGAAGGTCTCCGAACAGGGCAGGGTCGCGTACGACCACGGCCGCCTCACGCCGCAGGAACGCAGCGCCCTGCACCATGATCCGGACGGCGCCCAGAGCGTCCGGGACGCCGAGGCGTCGTGGGCGGAACACCTGGAGGCCTCCGTCAAGGCCTTCGACGTCGCGGACCAGGACCTGAAGAAGGACCTGGAGGCCGTGGTCCGGGACGGGTACGGCAACAAGGGCGACGGGACGCTCGGCACCGGATTCAACGGCGACGCGGGCCGGGTCGCCACGGCCGACGACAAGGCCGAGGACGACCGGACGAACCTCGCCTGGCTCAGGATGCGTGATGACGAGACGCTCGACGACTACGTCCGGCGGCTGCAGCGCGACGGCCTCGCGAGACTCACCGGAAACGAGCAACTGGCCGATCTGGTCGCCAAGTTCACCAAGGGCACGATCACGGCCGGCGCGTTCGCGAGCGCCCTGACCGCGGCCGGCCTGTACTCGTACAAGCTGTCCAAGGCGCTCCGGCCGCCGTTCGTCCACCCGACCGCGCCCGGCACCTTCCTGTCCCGGCAGTTCAACATGCGCCTGGCCGGGGCGGCTCCGGGCAGCATGCTCAGCAAGGTGCCGCCGGGCCTCGCCACCGCCCTGACCGGCTCCGACGAGGCCGCCATGTTCGGCGGTTTCCTGCGCAACGGCGCCTTCTTCATGCCGACCGCGGCCGAGGCCGACCTCGTGAAGGTGGCGCAGAACGGCGGCCTCGCCAACGCGGCGAAGGCGGCCGGCTGGCTGCGCGGTGCCGGCGTCGTCGGCGGCGTGGCCGCCACCGCGTACGGAGTGGCCAACCTCGCCACGTACGACACGGACATGATCAAGGCCGATCCGGCGAAGTTCGCCTCGGACCTCAGCGGGACAGCCTTCAGCGCGTCGATGACGGCGCTGACGGTGGCCCCGAACCCGGTCACCCTCGGGCTCGCCGTCGGTACGGGTGTCGTCTACGCCGGAGCACTGATCTGGGACAACCACGAAGCCATCGGCAAAGGTCTGGAGGAGGCCGGGGACTGGATCGGCGACACCGCCTCCGACGTCGGCTCCGGGATCGCGGACGGCGCGAGGAGACTGGGCGGTGCGCTCAACCCGTTCGACTGAGCCGTTCGACCGAGCGCGCCGGCCGACCCCTCCGACCGAACCGCCCGACCCGTCCGACCGAACCCTCCGTCCGACCCGTCCGACCAAGCAGACATCCTGGGAAGCCCGCATGCACACCGATGTGACACCGTTCGACCTTCACGCGTGGAAGGAAGGGAACCGTCACGACCACCGCGCGGGCTGGAAGGGGGTCTCGCCGGAGTTCGGCGAGATCACGCTGACCTGCCCGCTCCCCCGCACCGCGCCCGAGTCGATCGTCTCGGAGGTGCGCGGCGGCCTGCTCCCGACCGCGTCCTTCGAGGCGCGCGGGATGCACGTGGAGGGGATCAGGCTGCCGACCCTGAACCGGTCCACACTCCGGGTCGGCGACCGCGTCGTGTACGTGAACCGGAACCGTTTCGGCGCCACCCTCGAACAGCGCGCCCTGACCATGCGGTACGCCGGCGACCACTACCGGCTCGCGGCCCTCGACAAGCGCGGCTACGTGCTGACCCGCCGACCCGACGCGGAGGACCCCGGCGTCACCGTCACCGTCCGCGAGTCGGGGCGCGGGAGCCGCCGCCGGCTCTCCGTCCGGGTCGCGGGACGCGCCGAGGGCGGAGACCTGGCGCTCGGGCTGATCTTCGCCGGCGTCGACCGCTCGACGCTGACGCGGGTCGGTGCGGTGAAGGCGGGCCTCTCGCGCGTCACCCACTTCTGGGCCGAATCGCAGTACTGACCCGGTACCGGCCCTCCGCCGCGATCCGAGTTCCGTACCGCCCGCCCCGCACACCCCGCCCCTTTCTCCGTCCACCGGTTCCACCCCGCCGCCCCCGCTTCCCGCCCTGACCGCGCTGACCGCCTTGACCGCCCTACCGAGTGAGCGACTGATGCCTTCCTTCGACGTGACCCGATCCCGTTTCCGGCTGTCCGACGACGACGTCCTCGTCCTCGCCCAGCTCGCGACCGGCCGGCCGGTCCCGGAGTCCCTGGCGCCCGCCGCGGCGCGGCTGCGGGACTGCGGTCTCACGAACGACGCCGGGGAGCTGTCCGCGCTCCTGCTGCCCCTCATGCGGACCGTCGTCCAGCCGTCGGTGATCGTCTCCCTGGAGGCGGGAGGCCGGCAGGGCATCCTCCACCACGGCCTGTTGATCGGCGACGACCACGTCGTCCGCCACGAGACCTGGCCCGGCCAGGAGGAGGCGGAGTACCGGCTCGTGGAGCCGAGGACGGCCGTGTGGACGCTCGCCGACCTCGTCGGTCTACAGCGGTCGGGACTCGCGGAGCCCGACGAGGAGGAGGTCGTGGAGACGACCGTGGGCGCTCTGGAGGCGGGGCTCGCGGCCCTGGAGAAGGCCGCGGGCACACCCGGCGCGGAGGAGCGGACCGCGGTCTCCGCGGCACTCGGCGCGGCGGGGGCGACGGACGCCGTCTCCGCCCGGCTCGCGGAGCTGATCGTGGAGCTGCGCTCCAACTGGCGTATGACCGCCGCCTGGCAGGGCCTGGAGGGCGGTGTACGGGGTGTGGCGGCCCGCACGGTCGCCGCCTGGGACTGCGGTCCGCTCGGCTCGTGGCTGCGGGAGCTGCCCGCCGAGCCGGTGACGGAGGGCGGGGCCGGCGCGGGCAGCCCGTTCCGGCTGCGGCGCGTCGCCCCGAAGCGGATCTGGCAGGAGCTGACCTCGCTGCTCCCGGACGGCGCGGAACTCGTCCGCGAGCCCGCCCCGCCGCAGGCCTGACCACGCCCGGCCACCGGGCGCGGGCAGGTGCGGGCGCGGGTCGGCGGGGCCGTGGAGGGGACGGCGGGCCGCGGAGGCCGGCCGCACCGGGAGCCCGCTGGTGGGGTGTCAGCCGGTCAGGCGGATACGGATCGGGCCGCGGGCCTTCGCCGGCTCGACCGGGCGGCCGTTCTGGGTGATCTCCACCTCGCCGGCCTCGACCAGCCGCCGGGCCGCTCGGCGGGCCGGTTCCATCAGATCGCGCCAGCCGTCCCCGTCTCCCGTGTACACCGCCCGCGCGGCGTCGGAGGGACAGATCGTCGCGCTCGGGGCACGACGGTCCAGCAGCTCCAGGATGGCCCGCTCCAAGCGCCGCTCGGTCTGCCGTTCGGTCTGCCGTTCGCCGTCCGTCACTCCACCAGTGTCCCCCCGCCGATGCGGGGCACGGGGACGGGCGACCACCCGTGCTCCCCAGGAGCGTCCCGTCGATGTCTCCGGGCTCACGGCGCCGCGCCGGCTGATCCGTCGAGGGGCACATGGGGCGCCCGGTACGTGTGAGGCGCCAGGGGCGTCACCCGCTGTTCCGAGCCAAGGGAAAGCCCTTTCACCAGGCCATAGTTGGCCGGGCGACCACCTGTCCTGCCGCGTCAGGGCTTCTAGCATTCGACCACCCCCGCCCGCACCGGTGGGGCGCCCGGGGACAGTGCCTGACATGTGCATGATGCTTCAACCGTTGTCGGCTGCACTACCCCTTCGCACCCTCGATGTCCTCGATCCATCGCACCAGGTCCGTGACGGCCGCCCCGTTGGCGCGCCGCACCCCCCGCCCCGCGACCGGGCGCACCCGTGCGCCCGCGCTCGCCCGGCACCGAAGCACTGGATGGGAGAACCATGAGAGTCCCCCTGCTGGTCAGCGGAGCGATCGCCGCTCTGTTCGCCTCGGCCCTGCCCGCGCAAGCAGGCCCGTCGTCGATCGTCGACCCGCCTCCGGACAGGATCGTCATCGACATCGCCACCGTGAACGGGTCCGGCTGCCCCCTCGGCACCGCGGCCATCGCCGTGTCCGAGGACAACACGGCCTTCACCGTCACGTACAGCGAGTACCTGGCCCAGGTGGGCGGCAACTCCTCCCCGACGGCGGCCCGCAGGAACTGCCAGCTCAACCTCCTGGTGCACGTGCCCCAGGGCTTCACCTACGCGATCGCCAGCGCCGACTACCGCGGCTACGCGTCGCTCCGCCCCGGTGCGAGCAGCACCGAGAAGGCGTCGTACTACTTCCAGGGCTCGCCGAACACCGCGTCCCGGACGCACACCTTCCGGGGCCCGTACGAGGACAACTGGCAGGCCACCGACGACACCGACTGGGCGCAGCTCGTGTGGGCGCCGTGCGGCGTGCAGCGGAACTTCAACATCAACACCGAACTCCGGGTGAACGCCGGCACGTCGAACCCGGCCACCACCAGCTACATGACCATGGACTCCACCGACGGCGACATCAGCACCGTCTACCACCTCGCATGGAAGGAGTGCCCCGGACGCTGACGCCGCGCAGCCCCGGCCGGGTTCCCCCTTCCCGGCCGGGGCTCCTCCTCCCCCGCCCGGGTCGCCGACTGGTCCCCGCGACGGGATGGAGAGACGCTGGAGGTACGGGCCTCCGGGTGTGAACCGCGCGCCTCTGGCAGCGCCTGCCCGGGCCGAGAAAGGCCGCCATCATGCGTATGTTGTTGAAGGTCCACATGGACACGCAGATGTCCAACGAGGCCATCAAGCGGGGCACGCTCCAGAAGACGGTGGAGAAGGCGATGGAGGCGATACGCCCCGAGGCCGCGTACTTCACCACCGAGAACGGCAACCGAACGGCGTACATCTTCTTCGACCTGGCCGAGTCCGCCGACATGCCGAAGACCGCGGAGCCCTTCTTCCTGGAGCTGGGCGCGAAGATCTCGTACACCCCGGTGATGAACGGCGAGGACCTGGCGAAGGGGCTGGCCGCCATGGAGATCAGCCGCTGAACCGCCCACGGCGGCGCACGGCGGCACGAGACCGGCGCGGAACGCGGACGGGTACGGGTACGGATCCGTGGTCGGGGCACACGGGTCTCATGCGCGGACAACACGCACGTCCCACGAGCACCCTGTTCGGGCCCGCCTCCACGGGCGGCACATCGGCACCTGGCCACAGCGGCCCCAGGCACTCACGTCCGGGCCGGCTCCGTGGACGGCTCCGGCGCCGGATCCTGGCCTACCGGGCGATCGACTTCCTGTCCACACACCTCCCGGGAGCGTCCGGGCCCGGCGAGGAACGCCTGCTGCTCGTCCACATCCGGCAGGTCGTCGGCCAGGTCCACTACCGGATCTGTGCCGACTGCGCCGAGGGCGTCATCACCGCCGTCGACATCGAGGAGCGCTTCCACAGCACCGGCCTGGGCACCCGGGCGCTCTCGCACCTGCGCTCCCGCCACCCGGGGATCACCTGGCGCAGCACATCGCACGCACGCACCACGCGTGACCTCCTGCGCCGCATGCGCATCCGCACGACCACCGCCTCTGCCGTGACCTGCGCCCATGAGCCGGGGCCGCACGAGGGCGAATCCTGGTCCGCCGGGTGATGCCCACGCACACGACGGGACGAGTCCGCCCCTCGACCGCATCCTTTCGGTCCGATCGGGGTGTGGACCGGCAGAACCGGGGCAGTCGCTGTGCAGGTCCGGCGTTCCCCTCCCCCCTGGGGCGCCGGGCCGCATCCGTGTGCGCGGTCTAGAGGAAGCGTCTGACGGGAACGACCACCGCCTCCCGCAGCCGCTGCGCGGCCGCCCGCCGCCTCCAGCGATGCAGGTCGATCGTCACGCTGCGTTCGAGGTCCGCGTCGTAGTCCTGATCGAGGGTGGCGGTGAAGTCCTCGTCCAGGACGGCGAGCATCACCTCCTCGTCGTGGTCCATGGAGCGGCGGTTGAAGTTGGTGGAACCGATCAGTGACGCCACGCCGTCCACGGTGATGATCTTGGCGTGCATCATCGTGGGCTGGTACTGCCGGATGGACACGCCCGCCTCCAGGAGGCGGGAGTAATGGTGCTGCCCGGCGAGCTGGCACGCGCGCTGGTCGGTGTGGGGGCCGGGCAGCAGGATCTCCACCGTGACGCCGCGACGGGCGGTGGCGCACAGCAGGTCGATGAAGTAGGTGTCCGGGGCGAAGTAGGCCGTGGCCAGGCGGAAGCGCCGTTCGGCCGAGGTCAGCATCACGCGGATCAGGGTCTGCATGTCCTGCCAGCCGAAACTGGCCGAGCCGCGCACGACCTGCACGGTCGAGGTCCCGACCTGGGCGTGTTCGGTGAACCGGTCGCGGTCGTCGAAGAGTTCGTCGTGACACTCGGCCCAGTTCTGCGCGAAGGCGGCGGCGATCCCGTCCACGGCCGGGCCGCGGACCTGCACGTGGGTGTCTCGCCACTCGCCGGGGCCGCGGGCGTCACCGCACCATTCCTCCGCGATGCCCACGCCTCCGGTGAAGGCCGTGTTCTCGTCGACGATCAGGGCCTTGCGGTGGCAGCGGTGGTTCTGCTTGAGCGGCGACAGCCACATCGGTCTGCGGAACCAGGCGACCTGGACCCCGGCGCTGCCCATGGCGTCGAGCAGGCTCGGTTCGATCTCCTTGGCGCCGAAGCCGTCGAGCAGCAGGCGCACCCGTACTCCGTCCCGGGCCCGGTCGGCGAGCGCGTCGGCGAAGTCGCGGGCGATCTGGCCGCGCCAGTACACGAAGGTCATCATGTCGATGGTGTGCTCGGCGCCGCGTATCGCACCGAGCATCGCGGGGAAGATCGCATCGCCGTTGCGCAGCGGCAGGAGTTCGTTGCCTTCGGTGGCCGCTATGCCGATCAGGCGCTCCAGCCGCCGGCGAAGGCGCTGCTTGCGAGCCTGCACATCGTCACGGGGCTCCTGACCGATGTCATCGGTGGGTTCCGCGTTCTCCAGGATGCTCATGCGGTGCCTTTCAGCGGCTGAGGATGGGGTGTCCGTCCGAGTCGGGCCGCGGCGCGGGCCGCTCCGGCGAGCTCGGACGGTGTGGTCTGGGTCGGCGGGGCGCCGGCCGGGTGGCGTCAGTCGTCCGGCGCGGCCGGACCGTCGCGCCGGCCCGCCACCCGCTCGGCTGGGCCCTTCTTCCACCACGGCGTGCCGCGCTCGCCGAGGGCGGCTTTCGCCTGCCGTACGCGCTTCCGCGCCGCGCCCTCGGCTTCCGGGTCGTGAGCGCGCCGGGCGTGGGCGACCGCCCTGCGAGCCGCGATGAGGTGGCCCCGCGGCCGGTCCTGGGCGTCGTCGGGCACCGAGGGGGCGGTGGCACGCCGACGCCGGACGTCGACGACGGCGTAGTGGCCGTCGGGGGTGACGGCCGTCGGGGAGTTCCTTGTCACCGAGTGCGGTTGCCCGCTCCGCGTGGCGGCCAATCCTGCCGGGTCGGCGTGCGGCTCGGACGAGAGCGCCAGGTGCCCGGGCCCGACCCGGGCGGCGGCCTGTACACCCGAGGAGGGCTCACGGATGCGTGCGGGCCGGACCCCTCACCACGGCCCGGACGTCTCCCGCATGACCGCGGCAGGAGTACGGAAGTCACCGAGCCGCGCCCACGCGATCCTCACGCGCACGACGACGATCTCGGGGTCATGGAGGGAGGACGCGAACTGGGGGAAGGCGGCCTCGTAGGCACCGGCGCACCGCTCCCGCTCTTCACCGGACGGGATGTCGGCCAGCCCCTCCAGCTGGAGCGTCACCCCCTCCCGGCCACCGACGACCACCGCCACGCGGCCGTCCCGGCGCACGTTGGCCACCTTGCGTGAGACCTCCCGGGCGTCCAGCACGAGTTCGCCGCCGTCGGTGATCGCCAGTGTGAGGTACGCCGACTGCGGAGCACCCCGGGGCCCGAGCGTGGAGAGCACGCCGTCCCCGTGCTCACGGACGAACGCCACCACCGCGTCGCGGTCCAGGGGATTGTCGAGGAACTCCGTCACGAGGGAGATGCTAGGGGGTGTCTTGACGACGCGGCGCGGGGGCACCTCCCGAGCGGGCAGGCCGGCCGGCGTGCCCGGCGACCGCGAGCATGATGTGTGAATGAGTCACTCCGGTCCGGGTACGCGGCGCAGTGAGACCGAATGAGCGGCGGAGCCGCGAAGGAGGAGAACTCATGAGCATGGTGAAGGAAACCATCGACGTCGACGTCCCCCTGCGCCACGTCTACAACCAGTGGACGCAGTTCGAGGACTTCCCGAGTTTCATGGAAGGCGTCGAGGACGTCCGGCAACTCGACGACGAGCACTGCCACTGGAGGACGAAGATCGCCGGGGTCAGGCGGGAGTTCGACACCGAGATCGTCGACCAGCTGCCGGACGAGCGCATCTCGTGGCGCACGGTCGACGGTGATGTGCGGCAGAAGGGTGTCGTCACCTTCCAGCAGCTCGACCCCGCGCACACGCGGGTGAGTCTGGCCATGGACTTCCAGCCCGAGGGGATGGCGGAGAAGACCGGTGACGCGCTCGGGGTGCTCGACCGGCGGGTCAAGGGCGATCTGAAGCGGTTCAAGGGCTTCATCGAGGAGCGCGGCCGCGAGAGCGGCGGGTGGCGCGGCCGGATCTCCCCGGGCGGGACCGACGCGGGCCGGCCGCAGATGGGCGGACCGCAGGCGACGCCGGGATCGCTCCCGATCGACCCCGACGACATGCGACATGGCTGACCTTCCCGATTTCTCGTAGCGGTTCTCCGGGCTCTCTCGAGAGCCCGGAGTGGACGCCCCCGGGTGCTTCGCGCACGCGGGGGCGTTCGGCATGGCGCCGCGGGACGGGTACGTGGCCGGGGTGTCCTTCCGTCGACCCGCCTGCGTCGAGTGTCCCGGGGGGACGTTCCGGGGGACGGTGCCGGCCGGCGGCGGAACGCCGTCAGCCGTCGAGGTGGTCGAGAAACGGCTGCCAGTCGATGTGCGCGCTCTCGCTGCCCGGCGGGACCAGCACGTAGGTCTGGCGCACCATCTCCACCAGGTGGTCGCGGTCCGCCAGAACGGTCGCGGTGTCACCGGGCGGGCCCAGACGCAGCAGGACCTTGCCGCCGCCGGTGGGCCGGAGGTGGAGGTCGCCCCTTCCGGTGGGGGTGTGGGCACCCGCGGTGATCATGTCGCGGTCGACACGCCAGACTGTGACGTCCCCGCCCAGGATGTGGAAGGCGATGCCCACGGTGAACGGGGCTCGGGAGCAGTAGCTGAGCGTGGTGTCGATCCTCACCGGCCGCAGAACGGTGAGGAGTTCGGTCGTCGTCGTCCGGGTGAGCGTCTGCGCGGGCGGAAGGCCGGCGGAGGCGGGCTGGGGCACGGTGTTCTCCGGCTTCGGGCGGGGGCGTGCGTCCCTGCGCTTCTCACCCGGGCGGCCTCCGTCACTCCACGCGATCGTGAAGTGACGGTGAGGGCCGCGTCGGGATTTCGTGAGGGCGGTCGACCACGTGGTGCGCGACCCGGCGCCGCATCAGAATCCGATGCGGTCCTTGCCCTTCTCCTTCAGTTGCCGGGCCTTGCCGCGGGCCTGCAGGGCCGCGCCCTTGGCGCCGGTGGTCCTCCTGCCCGTCAGGTGCGCCGTCTTGCGCATGACCTTCCCGACGACCTGCTCCAGTTGGGCCTTCGCCTTCTCTCGCGTGCTCATGTCCACCCTTTCGCAGAAGCTGCCCTTCGCCTTCCCGCTGGTCCGGAGGGGAAACGCCTGCCGCGAGTCGACCCGTTTCACGTCCGGCCGTGGCCCGGAGCCTCTCGTTCCGGCGCCTGCGCCATCCACCCGGCCGACATCTCCTCGGTCCGTTCCGTACGCTCCGCAAGCTCCGTGCGCTCCGTGCGCTCCGTGCCACGGCCGCCGGTGCCGGCGCCGGCGATGCTGCCGATCCAGCCCAGGACGAAGGCGGCGGGTATCGACACCAGGACGACCGTCTGGAGCGGGAACCAGTCGAAGTGCCGGTCGGGGAACAGCGCGAGGGGGTTGCCGGACGTGACGGGGCCGGACGCGAAGAGCCCGACGGCGCAGCCCAGTCCGCCGTACAGGGTCCAGAGCAGTCCGCGCCGGTTGTAGCGCCTCCAGCGGAACGCGTACACGAGCGCCGGGAGCAGGGTGGACGCCGCCACCGCCAGGGAGAGGGCGGTGAGGAACTGGATGTTCCATCCCTGGAACCAGACCGCCAGCGTGATGCTCAGCAGTCCGACGACGGCGGACCCCACGCGCGCGGCGGCCACTTCGCGGCCCTCGGTCGTCCGCCCTTGCCGCAAGGCGTGCGTGTAGAGGTCGTGCGCGATGGTGCCCGCCGCGGCCAGGGTGACGCTCGCGACGACCGCCAGCGTGGTGAGGAAGACCCCGGAGGCGACCAGGACGATGAGCAGGGCACCGCCGGCGTCGGTGGACGCGCCGCCGGCGAGTTCGCCGGCGGCCATCACCAGCGCGCCGTTGGCTCCGGGATCGGCGGTCAGGATCGCCGGCGTGCCGATCAGGGCCGCGGCCGCGAACCCCATGAGCACCGTGGCGCAGCAGAACGCGCCGACGATCGTGAGGGTGTGACGCACCGTGCGGCGGGCGTCGGCCTCGTCGGGCGCCGTGCCGAGCTGGGTGGCGACATGGGGCAGGCAGGCCACCCCGAGCACGATGGTGAGGACGAGGCCGACGAAGTCGAGGGTCGGTTCGGCGCTGCCGGCGAAGCGCAGTCCCGGGCTCAGGTAGGCGGCGGGCCGGCCGCTTCCCTGGCGGGCGGCGTCGATGAGCGCGTCGGTGCTCCAGTGGAAGCGGTGGAGCAGGACGACGGTGACGGCCAGGGCCATGCAGAGCAGGACCACCGTCTTGATCACCTGGATGGTGACGGTGCCGCGCATCCCGCCGAACGCCGTGGTGCAGACGACGAGGGTGCCGATCATCACGACGGCGGTCTTCTCGACCCCGGGGCCGGACAGTCCGAGCAGCGCGGCGGTGGTCACACCGGCCCCGGAGAGCTGCACGACGAGGTAGGGGACGCACGTACTCAGGGTGACCACGGCGACGGCGATCCGCGTCGCCCGCCCGGGAGCGTGCAGGGCGAACGTGTCGCCCAGGGTGTAGCCCGCATGCCGGCGCAGGGGGCGGGCGAGCAGCAGGAGCACCCCGAGCGAGAGGACGGTGCACAGGGCGATGAAGAGGCCGTCGTAGCCGTAGACCGCGACGCTGCCCGTGGTGCCGAGGACGGTGGCGGAGGAGAGGTAGACGCCGGAGAGGACGAGGGCGCCGCGCAGGGGACGCAGGGTGCGGCCCGCCGTGTAGAAGTCGTTGACGCGGTCCCTCGGAGGGCCGCTGAGGACGCAGAGGAACAGGACGGGCACGATGAAGGTCACGAAGCACCCGAAGATCAGTGTCCGGTTGCCGAGGTCGAGCGGGCCCGGTGCGGCGAGCAGGACGTCCGGTGCCATCACCACCCTCCCCTCGTACGGGCCGTGAAGTGTCCGCCCGGGTCGGGAGTCGCGGGGCGGGACTCCGCCGGGGTGTCCCTCTGGGCGGCCGGTACGTCCGTACGCCGGTCGAAGCGCGCCGCCGTGACGACCAGCAGCACCGTCTGGAAAAGGAGCGCGGTCACGCCGAATCCGGCCCCGCCACGGTGGGGAGCGGCCATGACGTCGGTGGTGCAGACGAGCAGGACGTGAACGGCGAAGGTCGATCCGTTGATCACCGCGAAGGCGAGGCCGGGGCGGCGGTGCGGGGAGGGCTGGGGAGGTGGGGATGTGAGCGGGTGGGGCATCGCGGTCTCTCCTGGCGGGCGGGGGCGCGGCTGCGTCGCCCCTGAACGACGCCCACCACAGCAGTCGCGTCCGCGGACCTCCATACGCCGGCCCGGCCCCGCTGCCCGCTCCCAGTCCCGGGTGGGTGCGGTTGTGCCGGCGCCCAGTGGGACGGGCCGGCCGCCGCGGGAGCGGGGAACGGCACGCGGATCACGTCGGCCGGCGGGCGGTGCGGGTCCGGCCGGCGCGGGTCCTGTCGGTGGATCGGCCGGCACGCGGCTCGGGTCGGATCCGCTGACCGTCCGGCCCGGGTCGGATCCGCTGACCGTCCGATTCGGGTCAGATCCGCTGGCCGTCCGGCTCGGGTTCGGCAGTGCCCAGTGCCGCCGCCGGTCCGAGCAGCCGGTGGGCGTCCAACGCGAGGGTGAGGTGTACGAGATCGCGTGGCCGGGCCAGGGCGAGGCCCGTGATCTGCTCGAAGCGGCGCAGCCGGTTCAGGACGGTGTTGCGATGGCAGAACATGCGGCGCGCGGCCTGGGCGGTGGAGCCGCCGCTCTCGATCCAGACGTCCACGGTGTCGAGCAGCATCTCCCGGTCGACGGGGTCGAGGTCGTACAGCGGCCGGAGGACGCGCTGGGTGAGCGCGGCGGACAGGTCCGGTCGCGAGACCAGGAGTCCCTCGGGCAACCGGCCGTCGAGCCGGGCGATCTCCCCGTCGCTCCGGCAGGTGCGCAGGGCGAGCCCGGCCATGTCACGCGCCCTGGCCAGGCTTTCCAGCCCGGGGACGACGGGGCTGATCCCGATGCGCAGGCCCGGACCGGCCGCGAGGCCGGTCACGAACGTGTCCAGGGGACCGTCCGCGAGGTGGGCGACGAGCACGGCGCGGTGTCCCCATGCCTGGTGCAGGACGCGGACCCCGGCGATCTCCGGGGCGCCGCCGGGCAGGCGACCGTACGGCGGTGAAGCCTCGACGACCGCCACCGCGAAACGTCCGTCGAGCGGCAGGTCGAGCACGTCGGCGGCGCTCCGGGTGAACGCGGGTTCCCCTCGGGCCTCCAGCAAGGCGGCGAGGATCAGGCGGACGCGTTCGGCGTGCCGGCCCGCGACGCCTTCGACCGCCTGCCGGTAGGCGTCGGCGACCATGACGGCGTCCCGGTCGTTGCTCTTCCACACCATCTCGGCGACGTGCACGAGTCCGCGCGCTTCGCCGAGGCCGTCCCGTTCGACGACGCCGACGAGCCCGTTCCAGACGCCGGATCCGGCGACGCGGAAGGCGTGCAGCACCTCGTCGAGGGGGCGGCCCTGTTCCGCGCGGCGTATGCCGAGCTCCCGGGTGTAGCGCTCGACGTCCACGATCCTGCTCGGGTCGAGACCGGTCTCCAGCCCGTGGCGGATGCCGGTGCGGACCGTGGAGCGCACGTCGGAGGGGGCCAGTACCGGGTCGGCGTAGTAGGGGACTTCGGTGCGGATCCTCGCCACGACGCCGTCGGTGAAGTCGGTGCCGTAGGCGAGCAGGCTCCTGCACGCGCGGTCGAAGAGGAGCAGGGCCGAGGGGTCCGCGGCGCTGTCGGCCGACGGGGCGCCGAAGTCCGCGGGGAAGCCCCGGGGGCGGATGCTGCCGGCGGCGGAACCGTTGTGCATGGACGCTCCAGGTGGACGGCGGGCAGGTGCGCCGCGCACGGTGCCGTCATGGCGGCGCCGGTCGTGGCGCGTGCTTCCAGCGGGGCGATCACGGGCACGGACGTGCGCCCGCACCGCTCCCGGGGTCGCCATGCTAAGCGGTCGGTCAGGCCGAGGCGAGGGCTCGGCCGAATCGTGATGTCCCGGCCCGGAGCCCGGGCGGGGGCCGGATCCGTGGTGCCGCCGGTCGCCGGGGGAAGGGCGGAAAACGTGGTCCGACCGGGTGACGCGGCGGACCGAAACGCGCTCCGTCGCGCGTGCCGGTCCGCGCGGCCGCGAGGGCGGGTGCTTTCGTCTGTGCGGGTGGCCGAGACGCGCGCGGACGGTGTCCCGACCCGGACGCCGTCGGCCCTCCTCGCACGTCACCCGGTGTCCGTGCTCCCGCGGGGAGCCTCGCCGTGGTCGCCGCGGCTACGCGTGGAAGGGCTCCGGCGCCGTGCGGTCCACGGACGCGACGGCCCGTTCTCCCCCGCCCCTCCTCCGCCCCTCCTCCGCCCCTCCTCCGCGCCGAAGGTCTCCCGTTGACGACGAACCAGGTACTGATCGGCGTCGGTCTCACCCTGCTCCTCGCCGTCGGATCGCAGCTTCTGGCCGGCCTCCTGCGCCTTCCCGCCCTCCTCGTCCTGCTGCCGGTCGGCTTCACCGCGGGCGCGTTCGTCGAGGACCTCGACCCCGAGCGGCTGCTGGGACCGGCTTTCTCCCCGCTGGTCTCCCTGGCCGTCGCGGTGATCCTCTACGACGCCGGCCTGGGGCTGGACATCGCGCGGCTCAAGGGGCACGACCGCCGGGTGGTCGTGCGGCTGATCTGGATCGGAACCCTGGTCAGCTGGGTGGTCGCCACTCTGGTGGCCGCTCCGTTGCTCGGCATGTCCCAGGGTGCCGCCCTGATGATCGGCGCCATCCTCGTGGTCTCCGGTCCGACGGTCGTCGGGCCGCTGCTCGCCCTCGTACGGCCGAAGGACCGGCTTCAGCACGTCCTGGCCTGGGAGGGCTCCCTGATCGACCCGGTCGGCGGCATCCTGGGCGCGCTGGTCTTCCATGTCGTCGTGGCCGGCACGGACCACGGCGTGGGTGAGGTGGTGACGGGGTTCCTCGCCAGTGTCGGCGTCGGAGCGGCCGGCGCGGTCGTGGGTACGGCGCTGCTGTGGGCGCTGTTCCGGTTGCTGCGGCCCGGCGAGATCCTCGGCACCACCGCGCAGCTGGCCCTCGTGGTCGGTGTGGCCGCGTTCTGCGACGTGCTGCGGGACGACACGGGCCTCATCGCCGCCGTGGTCATGGGGGTGGCGATGGCCAATCTGCCCGGGATGGACAGCGCGGTGCGGCGGCCGTTCTTCGAGACGCTGGTCAGCCTGATCCTCGGGCTGCTCTTCGTCTCCATCTCGGCGACCGTCACCCCGGAGTCCCTGCGGCACGTGATCCTGCCCGCGCTCGGCCTCGCCGCGGCCCTGGTGCTGGTGGCGCGACCGCTCGTGGCGGCCGTGTCGGCCCTCGGGACCGACCTGACACGGGGCGAGCGCGGCTTCATCGGATGGATGGCCCCGCGCGGCATCGTCGCCGCCGCCACCGCCTCGACCTTCTCGGCGGGCCTGGTGGCGGAGAAGATCGACGGCGCGTCCAAGATCCTGCCGGCGACGTTCGTGGTCATCGTCGCGACCGTGACGCTGTGCGGGCTGACCGCCGCGCCGGTGGCCCGGCTGCTGCGCGTCGTCCGCGCCTCCCGCTCCCGTCCGCTGCTGGTGGGCGGCGACGCGTGGGTCGTCGAGCTGGGCGCTGCCCTGGGATCGGCGGGTCTGGAGGTGCTGATGTGGGCGGGCGAGGAGGAGCAGCGGGAGCGCATCGTCCGGGCCGGGATCGACCTCGCGCCCGGCGAGCTGATGGCCGCGGCCACCGAGGGCGCCGCCCTGGAGGGCATCACGGCGGTGTACTTCCTGACGGCGGAGGACGACTTCAACGCGCTGGCCGCGGAGGTGGTGCGCGGCAGTGTGACGGGGCCGGTGCACCGCCTCGCCGCGCCCCCGGAGAGCCACGGCGTCGTGGCTCCGTTCGTCGGCGGCGACGTGCTGTTCGGCGCGGAGCTGACCTGGCAGGCACTCGACCGGAGGCACGCGCGCGGAGCGGCCGTCGTCGTACGGCCCGCGGACGACGTCCGGCCGTCCGGGAGCGAACTGCTGTTCCTCGTCCGTCCGGACGGGAGGCTCGTCCCGGCCCTGGAGGGCAGCCCTCCGCGGCCGGAACCCGGGGACACCGCCGTCCTGATGACCCCGGAGCGGGGCATCCTGCCCTGACGCGCCGTACGCGAGTCCCCGACGTCCGGGCGCGGCGGGACCGGGGTGTCAGGCGAGTTGGTAGATGCTCTTGCCCGCCAGCCAGAACCCGATCCCGAGGGACAGGATGACGACGGCCTGGTCCTGGTGGCCGGTGATCCAGGTGAGCAGTGACTGGAGCCGGGCATCGGCGCGGGCGGGCCTGAACGTCGCGTACAGCTCCATCGCGAGGAGGCTGGCGGTGGCCAGGACGCAGTACAGCACCAGGACCAGCCAGGTGATCGTGTGGGAGAGGTTCGCGCCCATGACGGTCGCGGCGCCCGCCGCGACAAGGCCCCACGGTTGGAGGAGCACCGCCATGCCGGCGGCCGACCAGACCGAGATGTGGCGCAGTTTCCCCAGCCAGGCGGGTTCCTCGCGAGGGCGGGGGCCCTTGCGCTGTTTGTGGACCCCGTAGGCGATCAGCCCGAGGCCGATGGCGAGCTTGACCGCGAGCGAGGCCGTCGAGGGAGAGCTGTTCAGGGAGGGCGGGGACCCGTCGGTGAACAGCAGGACTCCGGCGATCACCAGCACCAGGCAGGCGAGCCAGCCGAGGATGAAGGCGAGCCCCTTGATGATGCCCCGGTGCGCGGTGAGCAGCAGGATGAAGCCCATGATCGGGAAGGGCTCCAGGGTGATCGCCAGGCCGATCAGGATCAGGTCGAGTGTCATGGGCGGGCGACCTCCTCCCCTGCCACCCGGGTGTGCCAGGCCGCCCACCGCACATCGGCGTCCGGGCGCTGCGGCACGCCGCTCCTGCGCTGGCGCATCGAAGGCCACCTCCGTGATCGCGGTGCGTGTCCGAGGGTGTCCGGTCCACTGGACGCGCTCGGGGACGCGCTCGGGGACGCACCCTCCGAACCCAGCCAGCCACGGAACCACGGGCGGCGCGAAATCTGAGCCTCCGTTGGGGCGAGCGGCGGCGGGTGGAAGGGCGGAGGTCGCTGGTCATCGTCGACCGCCGTGATTCCCGTCATTGCCGTCGATGCTGCCGCCGTTGCCGTGATTCCCGTCGTTGCCGTCGCTGTCGTCGCTGCGGTCGGCGGGGTGCTCGCCCTCAGCGGCGTGCCTGCCGTCGCCGTCCTCGCCTGCCTTGCCGTCCCCGGCTTCCACGCCGTCCCCGGCTTCCTCGCTGCCGGGCGCGAGGGTGAGGCTCCCCAACGGCTCGGCGAGATGCGTCTCCTGCGCCACGACCGCGCCCACCGTGATGGCGAGGGCGACCGCCGCGCAGAGCACGATCAGCCAGGACAGGATCGTGAAGACCGGCCCCAGTCCCCCGTACTCGGCCAGCGTCCGGTTGAGTGCGGTCGGCATGTAGAACTGCGCACCGAGGGACAGGGCGGTCACCGCGGCGGCCGTCAGCACGGCACCCGGCAGCAGCGGCAGCCAGCGGACGTGGCCGCCCAGCAGCAGGTGCTGACTCCACCACCACAGCGCCGTCTGGCTCACCAAGGTGACGGGGACGCCCAGCCACAGTCCGAGACCGAAACCGTCGTGCAGGGGAGCCTGGACGACCAGGACGACGAGCCAGACCACGATCCACACCAGCCAACGCCAGGGCGCGACCTTCATCCCGCCCTTGGGGACCTGCCAGGCGCGTCGGCAGAGCCGCTGCATCGCCCGGCTCACCGCCGTGGCCGACACGAGGACCAGCAGGCCGCCCACGACGCCGGTGACGTCCTGGAGGGACTCGGAGTGGGACTGGTACAGCTTCTCCAGCTGGGCGTTCGTGGCACCCGTGAGGCCGAAGACGGTCCGGACGGAGGTGATCAGCTGGTTCTGCACCCCCTCGGGCGCGACGGAGGCGAAGACGAAGAGCAACGGGATCGCGGTCAGGAAGCACTGGGCGGCCAACCGGGTGGCGGCGTCCAGGATGTTGACCGCCAGCATTCGTTCACTCAGATGGGTGACGGCCGGAAACCGGGCCTCGGCCGTATCCCGCAGCCGCAGGGCGGTGACCTTGGCCTTCTGGTACCTCACCCGCCACCACGACGGCCGCAAGGCACCACCACGCTCCGACAGTCCCGTCCGCGCCCCGCGGTCCTTGTCCGCGCGGCGCTCCGCGGGCCCCTCGCTGCCCATCAGGCACGGGACGCGCCGCTCACGGGCAGCGGTGTGACGGCCGGTGTCATCGATGTCGGTCCCGCGGTCGGCATGGGCGCGCGCTCCTTCCCTGTGTACAGGGTGCGGGACGCAGTTCCGGGCGGCACGTCGGGACTCGGGCGGCGTACGGCGGTGTCCGCTCCCGCAGCACCGCAACCGTCGAGGTGTCGCGGTGTCGGCATACCCGGGGAGGAGCAGCGCGAGCCGTCTCCCGCTCCGCGCCCTCCCCGGCGCGAGGAGCATCTCCACGACCGCTCCCGTGGCCGGCGCCCGGGGGAACGCGGGCGCTGCCGCGACACCGGGTGTCCGCGGGCACGGCCCGCCGGAAACAGCCGCCGGCAGGAAGGGTGGGGTGCCCGGCACCGCTGGATCGCTCCACGCCCGACGTCCACATCATCTCTGTCGGGCGGTCGGCACTCCGGCGGACCTGACGGGCGATGATATGAATTGCTGGACAAGGCAGTTGCCGAGGCAGGACCGCCAAGACACGCAGGTGGGGGACCCGTACGTGGACGACGCAGTCGAGTTGGCCGACATGATCGCGCAGTTGCGCCGCGAACTGAGCCGGGCGATGGCGGATGGGGAGGGCGCGGACCTGCGCTTCAAGGCCGAGAAGGTGGAGCTCGAACTCACCGTCGGCGTGGAGCGCTCGCGCGAGCCGGGGGTGAAGGTGCGGTTCTGGGTGTTCGACGCGAGCGCCGCGGCCAGACGTGCCGCGACTGCCACTCAACGACTCACCCTGACGCTGCAGCCGGTGACGGCGGACGCGCCGGACCGGACGCCGCTGATCTCCGATGACGAGATGCTCGGTGAGATCTGACCCCACGCCTCCGGCCGGCGGAATCGACCCCCACCGGATCGCGGAGGTCATCGTCACCGCCCCGAACGGCCGGGGACGCCGCGGCTCGGGTTACCGGGTGACCGGCGCCGCGGTCCTCACCGCCCACCACGTGGTGGCCGACGCGACGGCGGTGCGGGTCCGCTTCGACGCCGACCGGCCGGGCCAGTGGAGCGCGGACGCGGCCGTGGCCTGGTCCGACGCGGGATGCGACCTCGCCGTGCTGGTCATCGAGCCCGGTCCGGACGTCGTCCCCGTATCCCCCGCGGAGTTCGGCCGCGTCGGGGACGAGCGGCACGCGATCGTCGAGGTGCACGCCGCCGGCTTCCCCCTGTGGAAGCGGCGGAGAGGACCCGACGGCAGGCAGTTCCGTGAACTGCACCAGGCCGACGGCACCGTGGCCGCACTGTCCAACCTGCGCACGGGCACGCTGGAGATCAGCGTCCCCGTGGCGGCGGCGGACCCCGACCCGGCCGTCTCGCCCTGGTCCGGGATGTCCGGAGCCGCCGTCTGGGTCGGGCCGCGCATCGTCGGTGTCGTCGCCGAGCACCACCGCGGCGAGGGACTCGGCCGGCTCACGGCCGTCCGCATCGACCACGCCCTGCGCGGGATCGATGCGGGAGGCCGGGCCGCGCTGGCGGAACTGCTGCCCGTCACGGGCCCGGACGCGCTGCCCGACGTGACGCCGCTCCCGGGGCCCGGTCCGTCGGCTCCCGTCGGCTCCCGGGTCATCGGACTGCCCGTCGCCCACGGGCTTGAGCTGTTCAAGGACCGTACCGAGGCGCGTGAGGCGATCGGCCGCCACCTGCGTGACCCTGCGGTCCGCATGGTGACGATCACCGGACGGC
Source organism: Streptomyces sp. NPDC048338 (assembly GCF_043201055.1). Lineage (NCBI taxonomy): Bacteria > Bacillati > Actinomycetota > Actinomycetes > Kitasatosporales > Streptomycetaceae > Streptomyces > Streptomyces sp. NPDC048338. The sequence continues at coordinate 218,473 of NZ_JBICYQ010000002.1, read as the reverse complement.
GCGGCATGGGCAAGAGCGCCGTGGCCGCCAAGGTGATGGACATGCTGGCGCACGGCGAGTGGCCCGGCAACGCGCCCGCCCCCGCCCCGGTGGGCCTGGTCAACCTGAGCACGCGCACGTCGGGCATCTCCCTGGAGCGCGTCTTCCTCGACTGCGCGCGGGTCCTCGGTCCCGAGACCGAGAGCCGCCTGCTGCGGGTCTGGGCGACGGACCGCGATGTCCGCGACAAGCTCGGTGAGCTGTTCGACGCGATGGAGGACCGGCTCGTCGTCATCCTCATGGACAACCTGGAGGACCGGCTCCACGACGACGGCCGACTCGACGAGGAGGACGAGCTCTACGTCTTTCTCGACTGCCTCTTCCGTGCCCGCGAGACGCCTCGTCTCCTGGCCACCTCCCAGATTCCCGTCCGGCTCGCGCCCGAACTGCGACGCTTCGCCGCCGAGGTCGAGCTCTCCGACGGCCTCCCGCCGGCCGAGTCCGTCGCGCTGCTGCGCGAACTCGACCAGGACGGCAGCCTCGGCATCGCCCGGCTCTCGGACGCACAGCTGCTGGACGCCTCGGTCCACGTCCACGGAGTGCCGCGCGCCCTCGAACTCCTCGTGGGTGCCGTCGCCGACGACATGGTGGCGCTGCCGACGCTCCAGGACGTCCTCGAGGACTTCGCCCTGCGCGGCGACGTGGTCGCCGGGCTCGCCCAGGACCGGTACGCACGGCTCGGGGCCGACGGCCGCCTCGTCCTCGGGGTCCTGGCGGCGCTGCGCACACCGGTGCCCCGCGAGGCGATCGAGTGGATCACGGCCGGGGTGGACCCGGACCTCGACGTCCTCGGGGCGCTGGCCGAACTCCTGCGGATCCGCATGGTGTCGGTGAACCGGGCCACCCGTACCTACGCCCTGCACCCGATGGACGCCGACCTGGCGTACGCCGCCATGCGATCGGACGGACCGCGGGGTGTGAAGGCGGTGGAGCGGCGCGCCGCCGACTGGTACGCACACCGGGCGGCGCCGCGGGCGCGGTGGCGGCACCTGGACGATGTGGAGCCGCAGCGAAGGGAGTTCGCGCACCGCGTGCGTGCCGGGGAGCCGGACGCCGCGGCTCCCGTACTGAGCTCCATCAGCGAGTGGATGGTGTGGCACGGTTCGGTGCTGGCCGCCCTCTCCATGCATCTGACCCTGGAGGGACAATTGACCGACGACCGCGCACATCTGGCCCATCTGATCAGCTTCGGGCATGCCCGGCTCAGCGGCGGCCCCATGCAGGACGCGGTCACGCTGTTCACGGAGGCGGCGGAGCTCGCCGAACAGCTGGGGGACCGAAACGCGTTGCAGAACGTCATGTTCGGGCTCGGGGACGCGCACCGCCAGTTGGGAAGGCTGTCCGGTTCCCTGAGCCCGCTGGCACGGGCCGCGACGCTGGCGCGGGACAACGGCGACGCGGAGGGCGAGGAGCACGCCATCCTCAGTCTCAGCCTCGCGCACAGCTACGTGGGCGACGGCGCCGAGGCACTCGCCGGCGCGGAGCGGCTGGCGGGGCTCGCGCGGACGTCCGGCAACCCCCTGACCGAGGCCCGCGCGTGGAACGCGCGCTCCATCGCGCTTCTGGTGTTGGAGCGCTGGGACGAAGTGATCACCGCGGGTGGGGAAGCCGCGCGCGCCTATCGCAGGGCCGACAGCATGGAGGCCATCACCTACGCGCTGAACGCCCAGGGCATCGCGATGATCGCCTCGGGCCGCGCGCGCGAGGCACAGGCCACGCTGGCAGAGGCCCTCGACGAGGCGTCCCGGATGGAGAACCCGCGAGCGGAGGGCGTCTGCCTCCACAGCCTCGCCTGGGCCCACTGGGCCGCGGGCAGCCACTCGGACGCGGCCGAGGCGGCCGACCGGGCCGCGGTGTCGTTCCAGCTCGCCGGGGCAGGCGAGGCCGCCGCCGCGCGGGCGCTGGCCGAAGCCGCCCGGGCCCGCGCGGACGACCGGCCCCGCGAAGCGGCGGAGGCGCTGGCCCGAGCCGCCGCGGGCATCGGCGACAACGTCGAGATGGTGCGCCCGGCCTGGCTCACCGAGGAGGCGGAGCGGCTGCGCGCCGAGGGCTGACGACGGCATGTCCCGCACCGGCCGGCGCGGCGTCCGGGCGGGGCGCCGCGCCCGGAGCACCGTCCGGACCGGCGGACCGGCCGGTGGCGTTCACGCCGGCTGACGGGCGGCCGCCGGTGCCTCGGCCCCCGTCGCCCGCAGAGCCTCCTGGCGTCCGGCCCCCCCGGAGACGTTGTGCAGGCGGTACGAGCCGGGCTTGTGCGCCTCGTCGGCGAGGTGCTTGACGGTGCTCTTGCAGACGAGCTCCTTGACCTTCGCGCCGGGACGGCCGTCGATGTGGAACCAGACCGCGACGTCGTGGCGGCGGGCGAACTGGAAGATGCCCGCGCGGCGGCCCAGGCTGATGCACTGTCCGGCGAACACCTGGTTGAGGTCGGCGGGCCGGTCACCGTCGATCCGGCTGAGCACCGTGTCCGCGGCCCGCGCGCCCAGCGGCATGGCGGCCTGGCAGCTCATGCGCAGCGGCAGGCCGGACGGCGCCGCCGAGTCACCGGCGGCGACGATGCGGACGTCGTCCACGCTCGTCAGTGTCTCGTCCGTGAGCAGACGGCCCAGATCGTCCGTGCTGAGCCCGCTGGCCGCGGCCAGGTCCGGTACGCCGAAGCCGGCGGTCCACACGGTCACCGCGCTCGGCAGCTCGACGCCGTCGCCGAGTCGCACGGCGTCGCGCGTCACCGCCGTCACCCGGGCGTCGGGGCCTTCGAGGACGGTCACGCCGAGCCGAGCCAGCCGCCCGGCCACCGAACGCCGCCCCCGGGAGTGCAGGTACGGGCCGAGCACCTCACCGCACACCAGGGTGACGGAGCGGCCCGCCTCGGCCAGTTCGGCGGCGGTCTCGATGCCCGTCGGGCCGGCTCCGACGACCGTCACGGATGCCGGTTCGGGCGTGGTGTCGAGGGTCCGGCGCAGCCGCTGCGCGTCCTCCAGGCACGCGATCGGGTAGGCGAACTCGGCCGCTCCCGGCACGCGCGGGTCGGCGCTGCCGCTGCCCACCGCGTAGACCAGGTAGTCGTATCCGACGGTGCCGCCCGTCGCCAGGGTGAGGTTGCGTCCGGGCGCGTCGATCCGGGTCACGGTGTCGACGAGGAGGGCGACGCCTTCGGCGAGGACGTCGCGGTAGTCGACGACCGCGTCGTGGGTCCCGCCCGCCAACTGGTGCAGCCGCACCCGCTCGACGAATCGCGGACGCGGATTGACCAGCGTGACGGCCACGCCGGCGCGCTGTGTCAGTCGGTTGGCCGCCATGACGCCCGCGTAGCCGCCGCCGATCACGACCACTTCGATGTTCCCAGCCATGATGTCGTCTCCTTCGCTTCGAACGCTTCGCCCACAAGACGCCGCCCGCGCGATTTCTGTGACATCCGCTCCGTGACTTCTTCGCACGGCGTCCCCGTGGGCCGTCCGACCGGCTGCGCACGGGTCCCGCCCGTCGCCCGCCACCGTCCGAACGTCCTCCCGGCGACCTGCGCGTCCGACGGGCCACGGCCCGTCCGCGGCCTCGGCAGCGAGCACGCGAGTACCCCTCGTCCCGGCCCTCCCCCGGCGGGCCCGGAAGCCGTACCGTGGAGTCGTACGAGTCGAGGAGGGCCGCACATGAGCACGCTTCCGCACGAGTCGCCGACGCCCGGCTACGCGAGCCCGTACCGGATCGAGTCGGACGAGGGCCCGCAGACCCTCGCCGAGCTGCGTGCCGCCCTGGCCGTCATCGATCCGGCCGAGCTCGTCGCGTTCAACGCCAGGCTGGACGCCGCCCGGTTCGGGAGGGATCAGGCGGTGGTCATCACGCAGGCGCGCCATCTGGTCGCGCTGCGGACGCGTCCCGAGGTGCGGCAGGCCGTGGAGGCGTCCCTCGGCGCCCAGGACGATCTCATGAACGCGGACGACCTGTGGGCCGAACTCGACAAGGGTGCTGCGTGACCTGGACGGTCCAGGTGCCGCGGCGCCTCTACCCGGAGTTCGCGCATCTCTCCCCCGACGGTCGCCGCGCCGTGCACGACGCCCTCGCCGCTCTCGCCGAGGACCCGCGGAGCCCCGCGTCGAGTGCCGAGCCCGTCCAGGCCATCGAGCTGCGCCGCCTCACGACCAGACCGACCACGGACACGGGCGTCACCATCACGCTGCTCTACCGCGTGCACCCGCCCCTGGGCCGTGCCAAGACCGGACGCGTCGAGATCGTCTTCCTCATCGTCGGTCCCTGAGCGGGCCGGAGAGCGACCTGCGGCCGGTCTGACCGCTGCGACCGTGCCCGGTGTCGGGCGGCGCGGCCGGTGCATGCGTCGGGCGGCCCGCCGGGGGTCAGCCGGAGCTGCCCGTCCCGGTGACCTCGCCGTCCTCCCGGGCCTCGGCCGGTCCGGGCGCGGTCTCCGCCGGGCCGGTGAGGTGGTCCAGGACGTTGGTGACGTGGAGCAGGCGTTCCAGCACGTCCGGGCGGTTGTCCAGGTACAGGACGGCGCCGCGGGCGGCGGCGAGGCGGTGGACCAGCAGCAGTGCCGCCAGGCCCGACGCGTCGATGTGGGTCAGGGCGCCGAAGTCGAGGCGTACGTCGTCGACGGGTTCCGCGTCGTCCGCCAGGATCCCGGTGACCGCGGCGACGAGGTCGTCGCCGGTGTCGTGGTCGAGTTCGCCGCTCACCCGCACGTACAGCGAGGGGGGTTCGCGCACGACGCGGAGGGCGAACTCCGCGGGTGGGTGTCCGGTCATGAGCGGGATCCGCGGACGGGGTGGTCGGGACGCTGCTCCAGGACGTCCCGGCCCTGCCGGATCGCGTGCTGCGCGCGGGGGAAGTCGCGCAACTGGCCGGCGAGGACGTCCAGGGCGAGGTCGAGGGACCGGGTGGGGACCCGGCGGGCGTGGAGGACGTCGGCGGTCCAGGTGAGGAACGTGGAGAACAGGTCGGCGTCGTCGACGTACAGGGCGGTGGCCAGGAAGTTGACGATGTGTGCGATGTCCTCCGCGGTGCGCTCGCGTTGGATGTCGCTGTACGCGCGCAGGGCGGGGAACCGCTCCTCCATGTCGGCCAGGGTCTGTCCGACCAGGCGGTGCCGGGTCCGGACGACCATCGTGTACTCCTGGTCGGCCAGGTGCGGCAGGTCGTCCACCGCGTGCCGGCTGGCCGAGGCGTCCGGCCGGGGCATGCCCTCGGCGAGGACCGCCAGCGCGCCCTGCGCGTCGGCCGCCCACCGGTCGGCGCGCAGCATCCGGGCGTACCGGCCGTCGGGGCCGAAGGCGCGGCCGCCGGTCAGGACGGGGACGCCCACGGCCTGGCAGGCGGTGACGGCGCCGTGCGCGGCCGGCAGGTGGGTCGGGATCGATCCGGACAGCAGCACGGCGTCCGGGTTGGTCCGGTGCAGGTGGGCGACGAGGTGCGGGGTCGGGGTCTGGGCGCCCAGGAAGTCGACCCGCCAGCCGTGCAGGGCGAGGACTTCCGCGACGAGCCGTGCGGGGAAGGCGTGCCACTCGCCGTCGACGCACCCGACCGTGACCCGGCCCCGCGACGCCTGGGTGGGGGCTCTCTCGCGGCGGTGGGCGAGGGAGGCGATGATCCGCTCGTTGATGGCGGTGGCGGCGTGCTCCTGTGCCACCGTGATCCGGTCGGCCGCCCATTCGACGCCGACTCGCTCCTGGACGGGTGCGAGCACCTCCAGGAGCAGCGTCTCCTCCCGTACGCCGGTGTCGAGCGCCTCGTGGACCATCGCGGAGGCAGCGTGTTCGTCGCCGGCGGCCACCGCCCGCCAGAGCAGTTCCGCGACCGTGGCCGTGGCGACGGCGGTCGGATGTGTCACCGGTTCCTCCTGCGGTCCCGGCCGTACCCGTCGACGACGGTCAGCACGGGTGCCTTCGGGGCGCTGATGGCCACGAGGGCCATGTCGTCGTGGCGGCCGTCGCCGAGCCACTGGGCGGCCACCATCTGCAGCCGTTCCACGACCGCCTCCACGGGCATGCCCGCGCATTCGGCCAGGGCCCGCCGTAGCCGGTGCTCGCCCAGGAACTCGTCCCCGAGCGGGCCGCCCCGGGCCTCGACGATGCCGTCGGTGTAGAGCAGGCACGTGTCTCCCGGCGCGAGCACGGTCTCCACCGTGCGCGCCTCGACGGCGGGCAGAGCGCCGACGAGGGTGCCGCGCGTGGTGACCTCCTCCACCGTTCCGTCGGTGCGGACGACGAGCGGCGGCAGGTGTCCGGCGCTGGTCAGGCGCAGATGGGCCCGGCCGGCGCGGCGGCGCACGGAGGCCATGACGAGCGTGGCGAACCGGGTGTGGTGCGAGGAGAGCAACGCGCCGTTGAGCAGGCTCAGGACCCGCTCGTGGTCGTCGGCCAGGGGCAGCAGGGCGTGCAGCGTGTTGCGGATCTTGCCGGTGAGGACCGCCGCCTCCAGGCCCTTGCCCGCGACGTCTCCCAGGACGACCAGCGTCTCCTGGGAGGCGTCGGCGCCGGGATGGACGTCGTAGAAGTCCCCGCCGACCCGCTCGTGGTCCTTGGCCGCCCGGTACCCGCCGGCGTACTCGACGCCGTGGACGTGCCGGAGCTTCGGCGGCAGCAGTTCGCGCATCAGGGTGGAGGTGATGGCGGTCTGTTCGGTGTAGAGGCGCGCCGCGGACAGGGCGGCTCCGGCGCGGGCCGCGAACAGGCGGGCGAAGACCTCCTCGCCGTCGGTGAAGGCCCGCTTGGTGTCGGAGCGCAGCAGGATCAGCGCGCCGGCGGGTACTCCGTGGCCGGGGAGTGGCGTGACGATGACGGAACCGACCGGTGAGGCGAACCCCTCGGGGGTCACCCAGTCGGGCAGGTCGGCGGGGTCCATCCAGCGCGCCGGCACGGGCGGGAAGCCCTGGAGCGCCTCGGCCAGTCCGGGCACCGCGGCGATGTCGACCTGCCGTACGGACTGCGTGACGGGCGCGCCCTGGTGGGCGAAGGTCAGCGGGTGCCGCCGTCCCTGGGGCGGGGCGACGAGGACGGCCGCCTCGGCGAGGTGTTCCGCGGCCATGGAGGTGATGACCTCCATGCAGCGCTGCACGTTCAGCGTGGACAGCAGGGAGTTGGAGACCTCGGCGAGGATCCCCGATCGCGCCTGGGCATCGCTCAGGGCGGTCTCGGCGAGCCGCCGGTCGGTCTGGTCGACCAGCCACCACACGACGTCGCCGCCGTCGCCGAGTGTCGGGTGCGCCTCGAGGAGCCGTTCTCCCATCCGCCCGGCCAGCGGGCCGGGCGAGGCGCCGGGCAGCCCGTCACCGATCCGCTCGTGGGCCTCGGACAGCCACGCCGGCACCCGTTCGTGCAGCCAGTCGCCGGTCGCGGCATCGGGCAGGAGCTGTCGGGCGGCCTCGTTGAGCCGTACGAGGCCGCCGTGCCGGTCGACGACCAGCACGGGACAGGGCGCCTCGATCCACGTCGCGCCGAGATGCAGATCGGCGTCGTGGGGACGGGCGGTGGGACGGCGGGGAGCTGACACAGACGGAGGCACGCTCGATGCGCACCTCACCACCTTCCTGCGATGGAAAACAGAGACGGCAACCGTCTCGCACCCACCCCGCCGGTCGCAACCCGCCCCGAGAACGGGCACGTAAACCTCACAACTCGGTTGAGTTCGGATGGCCGGTTCGAACAGAACCGCGTGTCGCGGCCGGCGGAACCGCGGCCGGATTTCCGACCGGCCAGGGCTTCGTCGTCGTGGAGATCCCCGAGTCGACGACCGGTGCGCCGAAAGGCTCCCGACCACCCGTACTTCCCGTCACTCCGCCCCGGCCTCCGGAATCCACCACGGGTAACCCGGCGCGGCCCTGCGTGTTCTCGGCGTCCGTATGGCCGTGGTGCGCGACCATACGGACGCCGAAACACGCTCGATCACCGACGTGACGCGTCGCGGGCACGGGTCGGCATTCACGACCTCGGGTACACGAGTAAAGGAAGAAGGTTGGAAGTGTCCGGCAGCGACAGCGAGAACCCGGTAATCCCCGCCCCGACCCCCGCCGCGGATCGCCCCCGGACGAACCGGGACTGGTGGCCGCAGCAGATCGACCTACAGGTTCTCCATCAGCACTCGCCCCAGTCCACGCCCATGGACGAGGGCTTCGACTACGCGGCGGAGTTCGCGGCGCTCGACGTCGACGCGCTGAAGCGCGACGTCATCGATGTGATGACGACCTCACAGGAGTGGTGGCCCGCCGACTACGGTCACTACGGACCGCTCTTCATCCGCATGAGCTGGCATGCCGCGGGGACGTACCGGATCGCGGACGGCCGCGGTGGCGGCGGCTCCGGCGCCCAGCGATTCGCGCCCCTCAACAGCTGGCCGGACAACGCGAGCCTCGACAAGGCGCGCCGTCTTCTCTGGCCCGTGAAGCGGAAATACGGTCGGAAGATCTCCTGGGCCGATCTTCTGGTCTTCGCCGGCAACTGCGCGATGGAATCCATGGGATTCAAGACGTTCGGATTCGGATTCGGACGGCCGGACATCTGGGAACCCGAGGAGATCTTCTGGGGCCCCGAGGACACCTGGCTCGGAGACGAGCGGTACAGCGGCGACCGTGAACTCACCGGTCCTTTCGGCGCCGTTCAGATGGGCCTCATCTACGTCAATCCCGAAGGCCCCAACGGAAATCCCGATCCTCTCGCGGCCGCCCGGGACATTCGCGAGACGTTCGCCCGCATGGCGATGAACGACGAGGAGACGGTCGCGCTCATCATCGGCGGTCACACCTTCGGCAAGTGCCACGGCGCGGTCGACCCCTCGTACATCGGTCCGGAGCCGGAGGCGTGCCCCATCGAGCAGCAGGGGCTCGGCTGGCGGAACACGCACGGCACCGGGGCGGGCGTCGACGCGCTGACCAGCGGGCTCGAGGGTGCCTGGACCACCGATCCGACCAGGTGGGACAACGGCTACCTGGACAACCTGTTCCGGTACGACTGGGAGCTGACGACCAGTCCGGCCGGAGCCCGGCAGTGGAAGCCGAAGGACCCCGCCGCGCAGGGCACCGTCCCCGACGCGCACGACCCGTCGAAGCGGCACGCACCGATGATGCTGACGACGGACCTCTCGCTGAAGCTGGATCCGGTCTACGGTCCGATCGCGAAGCGCTTCCACGAGAATCCCGACCAGCTCGCCGACGCCTTCGCCAGGGCCTGGTACAAGCTGCTCCACCGCGACATGGGACCGCTCTCCCGCTATCTGGGCCCGTGGATCCCCGAGCCGCAGCTGTGGCAGGACCCCGTCCCCGCCGTCGATCACGAGCTGGTCGGGGACGCCGACGTCGCCGCTCTCAAGGAGCGGATCCTGTCCTCGGGACTCTCCGTCCCCCAGCTGGTCACCGCCGCCTGGGCGTCGGCGGCGAGCTTCCGCGGCACCGACAAGCGCGGCGGGGCCAACGGAGGCCGGATCCGCCTGGCGCCGCAGAAGGACTGGGAGATCAACGACCGGTCCGGCGTGGCCGAGACGCTGCGGACGCTCGAACAGGTCCAGCAGGACTTCAACGGCTCGCAGTCCGGTGGGACCAGGATCTCCCTCGCGGACCTGATCGTCCTGGGTGGGTGCGCGGCCGTCGAGCAGGCCGCGAGGAACGCCGGGCATCCGGTCACGGTGCCGTTCGCGCCGGGGCGCACCGACGCCTCACAGGAGCAGACGGACGTGGACGCGTTCGCCGTGCTCGAGCCCCGGGCGGACGGATTCCGCAACTACCTGAGGCCCGGCGAGAAGCTCTCGCCGGAGACGCTCCTGCTCGACCGGGCCGCTCTGCTGACCCTGACCGCTCCGGAGATGACGGTCCTCACCGGAGGCATGCGTGCCCTGAACGCCAACTTCGGAGGATCGGCGCACGGCGTCTTCACCGACCGGCCGGAGGCGCTGACCACCGACTTCTTCGTGAACCTGCTCGACATGGACACGGAGTGGAAGGCGTCGCCGTCCAGCGAGAACGTCTACGAGGGCCGCGACCGCTCCACGGGTGGCCTCAAGTGGACCGCGACCGCCGCCGACCTCGTCTTCGGCTCGCACTCCCAGCTGCGGGCGCTCAGTGAGGTCTACGCGGCCGAGGACGCGGGCGAGAAGTTCGTGCGCGACTTCGTCGGGGCGTGGGACAAGGTGATGAACCTCGATCGGTTCGACCTCGGCTGAGCCGGCACCGCCGTACGTCCCGGTCCGCCGCCGGCCGGCGGGCCGGGACCTGGCCGGTGGGCCGGGCGGCAGAGCGCCGGAAGGCGGACCGGCCCGGGTCCCCCGATCATGAGGCCATGACGGACATGGACGCTGCCCAGTTGTTGGATCGGATCCGGCGGGCCCGTGACTGGGCGCGGCGGCGGGAGCAGGAGTCGATCACCACCTACGCGCCCTCGGACGACTCGTCGGAGTCCTTCGCGGCGACGCTCGACGGGGTGATCCACCGTGTCGTCGCCGACGTCCTCGACGAGATCCTGGAGCCCTCGTCCGAGGAACGGCCGACCGGCCGGAGCTGACGCCGTTCGGGCCTCTGCGGCCCGGCGCCGGCTCAGGGCGCCGTCGGGCGCGCCGCCTCCGGGCCGCCGGGACCGGGGCCGGTCGCCTCGCGCGACACCGTCCTGCCCTCGCCCGGGCTCCGGGGCGACTGCCGCACGGCGTCCCGCGCGGCGAACGCGGCCTGCAGAACCAGCAGATCAGCACCCCGGACCGCGTCGAGGCCGGTGAGCTCCATCGCCTTGCGCAGGCGGTAGTCGACCGTGTTCGGATGCACCTGGAGCCGGGCGGCGGTGCGACGTCGGTCGAGCCCGCACGCGACGAAGGTCCGCAGCGTGTCCGACAGCTCCGGGCGCGCGTCGAGCGGGTCGAGGAGTGCGGAGAGCCCGGCCCGGGCCGGGCTCGGACGGCTCAGCTGGTACTCGAGCAGGACGTCGTCGAGCAGGTGGAGGCCGGGGCCGCGGCCGGAGGCCTCCGCGATCTCGCGGACCTCGCCGGCCAGCCGGACGGCCTGGGAGACGTCCTCCGGTGCCGCGGCGGCCGCGCCCGCGATCAGCTCGGCTCCGCACATCCGGCCGAGCTCCTCGATCAGCCGGGAGAGCCGTTCCCGGTCCACGGCGCCCCATTCGGCGGCCGGCCTCTCGTACGGGACGAGTACCAGCCCGCCGTCCCCGGACAGCGCGGAGAGCGGTACGCCGGTGGTCTGGCGCTGCAGTTCGTTGCGCAGGCGCCGGAGCTTGCGACGCACGGCGACGCCGGTGTTCACATCGGGCAGCAGTTCGTCCGGGTGCGGTCCCAGACCGATGCTCAGGACCAGGTAGCAGGGGGGCAGGTGGATGCCGGCACGGGCGGCTTCGGCGTACGGGCTGCCGCCCTCCAGCAGCCTGGACAGCAGCGACTGGAGGGCCACCTGCCGGTCGCCGAGAGCCGCCTGCCGTTCCTGGACGTATCCGGCGGCGACCGCGCAGCTCACCAGGCGCAGATAGGCGAGCAGCCGTTGCTGGGCCAGCAGGACGTCGCGCAGGTCGCCGGGCTCGGCCGCCGCCAGCACCTGGGCGGCGCACTCCTCAGCACCGAGGTGGTAGGCGCCGACGACGGACTCCAGGGGCACCCCTTCGTCCGCGCGCCGGGCCGCCGACTCGCGGATCGCGGCCTGCTCGGACTCCCCGGGCAGCTCGCCGGTGCGCAGGACCTCGGCGCAGCTCCGGATGCCGTTCGCCACCTGCCGGACGATCTCGCCCCGCAGCTGTTCCGAAGGCAGCGTCCCGTAGACGGGCAGCTGCTCGACGAGCCGGGCGACGACGGCGGACTCCAGGCCCGGCCGGGCGGCCAGGAGTCGCCGGTGCACCGGGATGCCGCCGAACTGCGGTGCCGGGTCGCGCTCCAGGTCGTTGTGCGTGGTCACAATCCACCTCACGAATCTCTGTCACGTGGGCCGGGGGCGCGGTCCCGCACCGCCGCCCATCATGGTTTCCGGCTCGCTACCAGTTGGTAACACGGCAGATCCGTGGACCACCAGACACGGGTGGCGCACGCCGTACCCGTCCCCCGCCGCACCCGCGCACCGTGACCCGGACAGGAGAACCGCCATGCCCCGGCCATGACGCGGGCGATCACCTCCCGGCCGGACGCGCGCGATCCCCCCGGCCGGACGCCCGCGTGCGTGGCCGTGCCTGCGACGCCCGGTCCGGGATCCCCCCGTCCTCGCCGCGAGGCGTTCCCCACCGCCTCCGGCCGGCCGTACCGGTGCGGCGCGCACAAGACCCCGTCACCCCCACTCCATGAATCGAGGGGCCATGCACAAGGCTGCCGTTCGACTGATCTCCCTCGCCGCGGCCGGAGCCGCGGCGGCCATGACCGCCGCCCCCGCGGCCTTCGCCGCGCCGGTGACCGCCGCCGAAGCCGCGCCCGCCACGGCGTCCTCGGCCGCGGCCGACCCGTTCTACTCCTACACGGGCAGCACGCCCCTGTCCTCGTTCGCGCCGGGCACCGTCCTCGCGTCGCGGGCGCTGCAGTACCACCTGCTCGGCATTCCCACACCGGTGCGGGCGGTCCAGCTGCTGTACCGCACCACGGACGCGCAGGGCCGGCCGGCCGCCAACGTGACCACCGTGGTGCGCAGCCCTTCCGGCGACGGCACCAAGGCGGTGTCCTACCAGTCGTTCTACGACTCGCTCGACCCGGAGGACGGGCCGTCCCGGGCGATCGCCGGCGACGTCACCCTGGGGGGCCTCATCCCGAACGTCGAGGCCCTGGTCCTGGTGCCGCTGCTGACCCAGGGCTACGACCTCGTCATCCCCGACACCGAGGGGCAGCGCGCCGACTTCGCCGCCGGGCCCGAGTACGGGACGAACACGCTGGACTCGATCCGCGCCGCGACCAGGTCCGCGGAGACCGGGCTCGGCTCCGCCACCGCGTTCGGTCTCGTCGGCTACTCCGGTGGCGCCATCGCCACGAACTGGGCGGCCGCGCTCGCGCCGGGCTACGCCCCGGACGTCAACCGCCGCCTGGTGGGCTTCGCCCAGGGCGGTCTGCTCGTGGACCCGGCGCACAACCTGAAGTACGTGGACGGCGCGCTGTCGTGGTCGGGTGTCATCCCCATGGCGGTCATCGGGGTGTCCCGCTCCTACGACATCGACCTCAGGCAGTACCTCAGCGGCTACGGCCTGGAGGTCTACGAGAAGCTGGAGCACGGTTCGATCGTCGACGCCCTGGGCCGCTACCCGGGGCTCACCTGGAAGAAGATGGCGAAGCCGGAGTACGCCGACCCGAATTCGATTCCCGCGTTCGTGGAGGCGATGAACAGGATCAACCTCGGTTCGGCCCCCACACCGACCGTTCCGGGCTACATCGCCCAGGGCGACGCGGGCGTCCTGGAGGGGACCTTCGCCGATCCCCCGGGCATCGGGACGGGCGACGGGGTCATGGTCGCCGGGGACGTACGGGCACTCGCCCGGCAGTACTGCGCCACCGGCAACCCGGCCATCACGTACCACCAGTTCGAGCTGCTCAGTCACACGGGCGTGCCGGTCGTCTGGGCTCCCCTCGCGCTCGGCTGGCTGAACGACCGGTTCGCGGGCAGGACGGCCCGGTCCGACTGCGGCCGCATCCCCGCGGGCAACTCCCTGGCCCCGGAGAAGCCGACGTCGTCCTCGTGACGCGCCGGTGAGGACCCGCCGCGCCTGCTCGGAGGCGCGGCGGGCCCGGGGACTCCCGGGTCGGGCCGACGCGCGCCCCGAGGCGCGCGTCGGTGGCCGGGCGCCGCGGACGCGTGCGCCCTCCTCTCGTGCCGACCGATGAGTCCGCGCGGCGCCCGGAGTCCTCACCGGTGGAACACCAGTCCCGACGAAGGAGAAGCCGTGACACAGGACGTCTGGCCGATGGTGCACGCCGAGCGGGCGGCACTGATCGAGGACCTGGACCGGCTCGACGACGTCCGGTGGCGGGAACCCTCGCTCTGCGAGGGGTGGACCGTGCACGACGTCGTGGCCCATCTGGTCGACACGGCCCTCACGACACGCATCGGGTTCGTGGTCGGACTCGCCCGGGCGCGATTCGACTTCGACCGGCAGAACGCCGTCGGCGTGGCGCGCGCACGGGGCGCCGACCCGCGGGAGACGCTGCGCCGTCTCCGTCAGGTGGCGACACGGACGTCGACCCCGCCGGCCCCTCTCGACAGCCGCCTCGTCGAGGAGGTCGTCCACGGCGAGGACATCCGCCGGCCCCTGGGCCTGACCCGCCCCTACCCGACGCAGGTCGTCGTCAGGGCCCTCCTTCTCCAGACCCGCACGCCCGCGTCGTTCGGTGGCGCCAGGGAGCTGCTGAACCGTGTCCGCCTGAGGGCGACGGACACGGACCTGGCGATCGGAACCGGACCGGAGGCGACCGGCCCCGCCCTCTCCCTGCTGCTCGCCGTGTCGGGGCGCCGGGTGGCGCTGGACGACCTCTCCGGGCCGGGTGCCGCCACGCTGGCGGCGGGTTCCTGACGGATCGTCGACGACTCCCGCTCCCCTTCCCCGCTCGAACAACCCTGTCGAACGGCGCTGTCAGTGGCGCGCGATAGCTTCGGGATTGTTCGAGATCACGGGGTGAGAGGGGTGAATTCGTGGGTGTCAGGCATGCGTTGAGCGTGGTCCTGGTCGACGTCAACGACGAGGTGGTGACGGCCTGGCGGTCCGCGTTCGCGGACACGCCGGAGGTCGAGATCAGGCGGGGTTCCCTTCTCGATGTGGACGCCGACGCCTGGGTCTCCCCCACCAACGAGCGGGGCCGGATGGACGGCGGGGTCGACGCCGTCGTCAAGCGGTACCTCGGTGCGGGCATCCAGGTGCGGGTGCAGCGGGCGATCCGCGACCGGTTCGGCGGACGGCTGCCGGTGGGCAGCGCGGTGTGCGTCCCGTCCGGTGCGGACGTACCCCGGTACCTGATCTCGACGCCGACCATGCGCCATTCGTCGCAGAACGTCAGCGCGACGATGAACGTGGCGCTGGCCTGCGCGGCCGCCTTCCAGGCGGTGCATCTGCAGAACCGGGCGAAGCCGGGCAGCATCCGGTCGGTGGCCCTCGTCGGGATGGGCGCGCAGACCGGGCAGGTGCCCGCGAAGGTGTGCGCCAACCTGATGTGGACGGGTTACACCCTCTTCCACGACCACGGGTTCGCGGACTACGACGAGCTGCGGGCCGCCGTACTGGGGCAGCTCGACGACATCGAGGGAGCGGGGTCCGCGCGGCGGGTCCGGATCAACGTGCCGCGGCGGCCTTCCTTTCGTCACTGACCCGAAGACCTCGCAGACCGGTGCCGCCCAGGGCGCGGACACCGGCGACGACCCTGTCGCAACCGTCCAGCACGCCGGGGCGCCCCTGGAGGCGTCCGGTTCGAGTACCGGGAGTTCCACCCTCGTGAGTGATGTCGACGTGACGGCCGCGGACGCTGCCGGGTCCCCGGCCGGGGACCCGCTGGGACTGGCCGACCTGTTCACCGGCGGCGGCGAGCCGTGGCTGCCCCTGCTCGGACCGGTGATCGAGGCGCAGCCGGGAGCCGCCGACTTCATCGGCCCGAAGCGCAGCCCGGAGGTCGTTCCGGTGCGCGAGCTGACGTTCCAGGCGTTGAAGCCGCATCCGCCGGAGAAGTGGAAGGTGGTCGTCTTCGGACAGAACCCCTATCCGCGGGCGGAGAGCGCGACCGGCATCGCGATGTTCGACAACACCTTCAACGACTGGAAGGACAGTCAGTTCGGCCGGGTCGTCAGCATCCGCTGCCTCATCAAGGCGGCCGCGATGTGGAAGTACGGCATCGTCAAGAAGACCCCGATCGCCGACGTCCGTGCCCTCCTGAAGAAGGAGGACACGGTGCAGCCGCCCGAGTGGTTCCAGGCGATGCTCACCCAGGGCGTGCTGCTGCTGAACGCGTCCCTCACGGCGAGCGCGGACGGGGCGATGGCGACCGATCGGCACACGTCGTTCTGGCGCCCCGTGGCCGAGCAGATCGTCGAGGAGATCCTCCGGGCGAAGCAGGACGCGGCGGATGAGGACGACCGGGGGGTGGTGTTCGCCTGGTGGGGCGCGCACGCCCGGAGCCTGAAGAGGGTCGTCCAGCGGCTGGAGAAGAAGTACCCGGGGGTGCAGGTCCGCCACCTGGACCACGCCAATCCGGCGGCGCAGGGGGACCTGTTCTGCGAGGGCGACCACTTCGCCCAGGTGAACGACGCCCTGGCGGCGGTGGGGGCCGAGCCGGTCGACTGGCTGCCGCGGAAGGGCTGGGACCAGGGGACGGGCGGAGGCGGCGGGCCGGCGGACGGTGGTGTCGCGCAGCGGATGGGGGCGTTCATCGCGTCCACGATGGAGTTGCACCAGCTGTATCTGGAGCGGCTCACCAGCGTCAAGGACGAGGGCCTCGTCCTGCCGCCCGTCACCGGGGTGTTCGACACGCCGCTGATGGACTTCCGGAAGGCCGTCGAGCCGGTGTCGCGGGTACTCGCGCACCTGGACCGGCACATCGATCGGTCGAGCCGTTTCGGCGAGACGAAGGCCGCGGAGGCGGCAGCCGCTGGCGCCCCGTCCGGGGCGGTGGTGGGCGCCTTGTCGGCCGACGCGATCTCGGCCCTCTACCTGTACACGTGCGAGTCGGGCTTCTACCGCGAGATCAACGCCGTGCTGCGCTCGTCGGACCGCGAGCGTGTGGTGCCGTACCTGCCGTACCTGCGGTTGCTGTTCTCGGCGATGGAGGCGCTGCCGGCGCAGACGCGGCCGCTGTGGCGTGGTGTGGCGCTGGATCTGCGGTCCCAGTACCCGCTGGGGCGGACGGTGACGTGGTGGGGCGTCTCGTCGTGCACGTCCGAGCTGGGTGTGGCCCGCGCGTTCCTCGGCGGGCGTGGCCGGCGGACGCTGTTCGAGGTGACGCCCGCGCGGGCGGTGGGCATCCGGCGGTTCTCCGCGTTCACGGGTGAGGAGGAGTACATCCTCGCGCCGGGTACGCAGCTGAAGGTGACGGAGGTGAAGGCCGAGCGCGGAGGTCTGTGCACCGTGCGGCTGACCGAGCTGGAGGGGGCCGGCCTGGTGTCGTGACGTCCCGACGGGTGTACGAGGACACCGCCCGGTGACCCGTGCGGCGGTACCCGCGCCACCGGGCGGGTGTGCGGCGGGACGGGAGTGCGAGTTCACCGCAACGGTCGACTCGCGCGGCTCGCCGGGAGCGGGCTACGGGTGTGCGGTCGGGTCGCTCCGGCGGGACCCGGGCCCTCGGTTCCCGGCCCGGCCGGCCCGTGCCGTGGCCCGGTCGGGCTCCCACCCCCCGGCCCCCGGTCCAGGGGGCGGGGCTCTCCCCTGTGCGCCGGACCGGTGGTGCGTGCCGCCGCCCGCCCGTGTGCCGTTCCTCCCGCGCTCGGCTAGACCTGGATCAACCCGGGTCTCGCCGGTCGGACGTGACTGCCGGCCGGCCTGGCCCGGACACCACCGACCCACCGACACCCCGGGAGGAAGCCGATGGTCACCCGTCGCAGCGTGCTGGGTGGGGCCCTCGCCACAGCCGGACTTCCGCTCCTCGCCCCGCTCGCCGCACCGGCGGGCGGCGCGCACGCGGCGGGCGCGCGGCCGTCGCCCGGCACCGGCGAGGCCCGTCACGCGGCGCCTTTCACCACGGCCATGCCGGTACCGGCCGTACTGAGCCCGACCTCGACCGCGGGCGGGCAGGACCTCTACGAGCTGACCATCCGCAGGGCGACCGCCGAGATCTTTCCCGGAACCGCCACCGACGTCCTCACCTACGACGGCCACTTCCCCGGTCCCGTCATCCACGCCCGCTCCGGGCGCCCGGTCGCCGTCGTGCACCACAACCGCCTCGACATGCCGGTCACCGTGCACCTGCACGGCGCGAGCGTCCCGCCCGAGAGCGACGGCAACCCCATGGACACCTTCGGCCCCGGCACCTCCCGGACGTACGTGTACCCCAACGGTCAGCCCCACGCCTCGCTCTGGTTCCACGACCACACGCACCACATGGAGTCCGAGCACGTCTACCGCGGACTCTCCGGCAGCTACCTGCTCACCGACGACATCGAGCAGAGCCTCCCCCTGCCCACGGGCGAGTACGACGTCCCCGTCACCATCCGCGACGCCCGCTTCGACGAACACGGCCAGCTCGTGTACGCCATGAGCGACCGGAACCGCACCGCCATCCTCGCCAACGGCCGCGTCACCCCCTACTTCGAGGTGGCGGCCCGCAGGTACCGGTTCCGGCTTCTCAACGGCTCCAACCTGCGCTTCTTCTCCCTCGGGCTCGCCGACGGCACCCCACTGACCCAGATAGCCTCGGACGGCGGCCTCCTGGAGCGCCCCGTCACCGTGCCGGTCCTCACCCTGACGCCCGGCGAGCGGGCGGACGTGGTCGTCGACTTCTCCCGGTACCCCGTCGGCACCCGCCTGGTGCTCACCAACTCCGGACCGGGGCCCGCCGACCGGGTCGGCCAGGTCCTCCGGTTCGACGTCGTCCGCACGGCCGAGGACCCCAGCGACGTCCCCGCGGTGCTGCGTGCCCTGCCGGCCGCCGCGGACCTGCCCCCCGCCACCGTCACCCGTGACATCGTCCTCGGCATGGACGAGGACGGTCGCCCCGATCCCCGCGCCTTCCTCAACGGGCAGACGTACGACCCTGCGCGCATCGACACCACCGTGGCCTTCGGGACCTCCGAGATCTGGAACGTCACCAACTCCAACACCCGCACCCCGCACAACTTCCACATGCACCTGGTGCAGTTCCGGGTCCTCGAACGCGGCGGACGGCCCGCGGCGCCGGGTGAGGCGGGTCTGAAGGACACGGTGCGGGTCGCGCCCGGCGAGACGGTGCGGCTCCACGCCACGTTCGACGGCTACCGCGGCGACTACCTGTACCACTGCCACATGCTCGACCACTCGGCCATGGGCATGATGGCGACGCTCCGGGTCCGCTGACCCGGCCGGCACGGGCCCGATGGGTGATCTTCGCGCGGGTCGACGGGTACGGGGGAGGCGGACGGCACCGTCGCGCTCGATACTCCGGCCATGAGACCCGTCCGTCTGTCATCGTTTCCCCGCCTCGCCTCGATCGGCGCCGTCATCGCTCTCGTCCTGCCGGTGGCGACAGCCGGAACCGCGGCGAGCGAGGGGGACCACCGTCGGCACTGCGCCGGCTCCCGGATCCCCGAGACCGGCCCCGCCCGTGAGGTGCTGCGCATCGCCCAGCGGGCCAAGGCGGAGATGGACCTCGAGTCCGTCATCGTGCGGGTCACCGTCGGCGGCCGCGAGGTGGTCACCACCGCGCTCGGCGAGTCGATGACGGGCGTCCCCGCCGACCCCGCCATGCACTTCCGGAACGGCAACATCGCGATCAGCTACATGGGGACCGCGCTCCTGCGGCTGGTCGACGAGGGCCGGATCGACCTCGACGACCCCGTGGCGCGCTGGCTGCCCGACCTTCCCCAGGGCGAGCAGATCACCCTCCGGATGCTCGGCGCCTCCACCACCGGACTCGTCGACTACGTCCCCGATCCCGAGTTCGGGAAGGCGGTCGTGGCGAACCCGTTCCGCCAGTGGACGCCGAAGGAACTGGTGGACATCTCGACCAGTAAGCCCCGTTGGTACGACCCGGGCACCAACTGGAGCTACTCGCACGCCAACTTCGTCCTCCTCGGCGCGGCCCTGGAGAAGATCACCGGAACCCGTCTGGACGTGCTGCTCCAGCGCAAGGTCCTCGGTCCGCTGGGGCTGCGCGAGACCCGGAACAGCTTCACGCCCGACATCCCGGCTCCCGTGCTGCACGCCTTCGCCTCCGACCGTGGGACGTACGAGGAGTCCACCTTCTGGAACCCCTCGTGGACCACGGCTCCGGGCGCGGTGCAGACGACCGACATCTGCGACCTCGCTCGTTCGGCCGCCGCCATCGGCTCCGGAGAGCTGCTCTCCCCGTCCGCCTACCGGGAGCTGTTGAACCCGGGAACGGTGGGCCTGGGCCGGCCGACGCGCACGTGCCCGTCGACCGTGTGCCTCCCGAACACCGAGGCGACCCACTACGGCATGGGCCTGCTCGTCCTCGGCGACTGGATCGCGCAGCACCCGCTCTTCTTCGGCTACGCGGCCGCCCAGGCGTACCTTCCGTCCGAGCGCCTGGCCATCGCGGTCTCGACCACGAACGGGCCGAAGGCGCCCGGCGGCCACGTCGCCCAGACGATCACCCAGCGGATCGCCGCGGCGCTCTCACCGGAGCACCCCATTCCCGACTTCGGCTGAACCGCCCTCGGCCCGGTCCTCCGCCGCGTAGACCGGGCCGCGGCGAGGCCAGGGCGGGAGGGAGCGGCCCGCCGGTGAGCGCGTGAGCCGCGGCGAACCCCTCCCGGGACGCGCGGGCGCACGTGAACGACGGTCCGTACCGTGACCTGCACCGACGCACGACGGCGGGACCGCCCCTGCAGGGACGGTCCCGCCGTACGCCGTGCTGCTGTCAGCCGATCTGGGCGCCGAACACCGAGAGCGCCTCGGTGACGGGCTGGAAGAACGTCTCGCCACCCGAGGAGCAGTCGCCGCTGCCGCCGGAGGTGAGGCCGATCGCCGCGTCTCCCGCGAAGAGCGAGCCGCCGCTGTCGCCCGGCTCGGCGCAGACCGTGGTCTGGATGAGACCTTCGACGACGTCGCCGTTGCCGTAGTTCACGGTCGCGTCGAGTGCGGTGACCTCGCCGTCGTGGACCTGGGTGGTCGAGCCGCTGCGCTTGACCTGCATGCCGACCGTGGCGTCGCCCGCCTTGGTGATGGGCTGGGCGGTGCCGTCGTAGAGGTTCACCTCGCTCGGGTGCGGGGTGTCCCCGTCGTACTTCACCAGCGCGAAGTCGTTGCCCGGGAACTGGGAGTCGACCATCGAGCCGATGGCCGCGCCGCCCGCCGAGTCGGACCACTCGCTGCCGGCCTGACCGCAGTGGCCGGCGGTGATGAAGTGCGGTGCGCCGTCCTTCACCACGTTGAAGCCGAGCGAGCAGCGGCCGCCGCCGGAGTGGATCGCGTCGCCGCCCGCGGCGAAGGGCTTGAACTGCCCCGCGCTGCGCTTGAGCTCCGCCTTGGCGCCGAGGCCCTCGACGACCTTCTGCAGCTCGGCGAGTTTCGCGCCGGCGACCGTGCGGTCGGCCGTGACGATCACCTTGTTGCTGACCGGGTCCGTGGCCCAGGAGGTGCCCGGGATGGAGGCCTTGTCGGTCAGGGTCTTCCGCGCGCCGGTCAGCTCGGCGAGGCTGTGCTCGACGACGCGGGCCTTGCCGCCCGCCTCGCGCACGGCCTGCGCGGCATCCTCCGACACCACGTTCACCACCAGCGCCTTGGCGTCGGCGTCGTAGTAGGAGCCCGCCTCGGCCGTGCCGAGATCGGCCTTCAGGGAGCGGGCGAGCGTCCCGGCGGCCGGCGCGCTCAGCGCCTTCACGGAGAACTGCTCGGTGCTGTCGCTTGCGTTCGCACTCTGGAACGTGACTCCGGCGATGACCAGCGCGGCGACCGCTCCGCCCGCGACGCCGATCCTTCGCCTGGATATGCGACGGTGCTTCAAAGTGACCTCCTGTGGGGGGCCGTGCCAGGACGATGTGGGGCGTCCGGGTACGGAGGATGACCCGCCGAACTATTCCCAGGCGTCGCAGTCGCACACAAGGCTGTCCTTCGGACGCGCACACGACAACACGGCCGCGTTCACGGCGTCTTCACGAGAAGGGCACGCTTCCGGGGGGGACGGGAGGCGGGCGGGGCGGAGACCCCCGCGTCGTGGTGCTGCTCTACCCGCCCGCCCCGTACTGGTCGACGACCGTCTGCCACTCCGGGTCCTCCAACGGCTCGTAGTCGCCGCGCAGAAGGTCCACGAACCGCGCGAACTGCTCGTTGAAGTGGGTCTGGACCTGCGCGCCGAGCACGACCCCGGTGTTCGTCGACAGGTCGACGGGCCGCACCGTCTCCCGGGTCAGCCCCCTGATCTCCCAGAGAGGTGTCCCCTCGACTCCTTCGCGGCGCAGGGCGCCCAGCCGGTGGCGGAGGTCGAGGGCCAGCCCGCTCGCGTAGCTTCCGAACTCGCCGAACTCGCGGATCGTGCGCTCCAGATCCTCCAGTCGATGCGGCCCCAGCCCGATCGTGCGGCGGAATATCCAACGCAGCCGCTCGCACCTGGCCTCCGCGACATAGCGGGCGAACACCCGGCCCTCGATCGCCAGGTCGCGGCTGATCCTGCACGTGAAGTCCCCGGACGGACAGGTCAGGTGGAACCGGTGGTACGGGTTTCCGTCGTGGTCCCGCTCCTGGACCCACAGCCTCACCTCGGTGCACAGGCTGCGGACCGGGGGACGGCGGCGCCCGAAAGACCTTGACACGACCGTCACTTCACGACCGTCGAAGGAGAAGTGGTGCCGGCGTGTGGACAGCTGGGCGCGCGGAGGCATTCCTCAGGGTAGGGGCGACGGGCCCCCGGCGTCACCGGGCGGCTCCATGTTCCAGGAGGCGGACGGAGCGGACTGACTCCCTCCGGCACCGCCCAGGGCCGCGTCGGGAAAACACCCCCCGTGATCCGCCGCCGGCATCCCGTCCATCCCCCGTCCGGCCGAACGAGGGTTCCGTGACACGGCCTTCCCGAGCAGGTCCGGACGGCCGGGGACCGCTGCCGGGGCAGAACCCTCCCCCGGCGGTGATCAAAGCCGTCGGACCTGGGTACAGATGGGGAGCCGTTCCCCGCACCTCATGCCGGCCCCAGCAGAGGAAGAAGCCCATGGACCCGTCTCCCCACCGCGACTCGGCGGACGTGATCGTTGTCGGCGCGGGACCCGCCGGCTGCAGCGCCGCCCACCACCTGGCGCTGGCGGGGCACGACGTCCTGCTGCTGGAGAAGGCCACCTTCCCCCGGGACAAGATCTGCGGGGACGGCCTCACCCCGCGCGCCGTGAAGGAACTCGTCGACATGGGCGTGGACATCGGCGGGGAGGGCTGGGTCAGGACGAAGGGGCTGCGGGCCTACGGCTCCGGGACCACGGTGGAGATGCCCTGGCCCAGCGTGGCGTCGTTCCCCGACTTCGGGCTGGTGCGCAGCCGCATGGACCTCGACCACCTGCTGGCCCGCAAGGCCGTGGAGTCGGGGGCTCGCCTCCTGGAGGGGACCAAGGTCACCCAGCCGGTCCTCGACCCGGACACCGGCCGCGTCGGCGGCGTGGTCGCCTGGCGGGACGGCGCCCCTCACACGTACCGGGCGCCGCTGGTGGTCGCCGCCGACGGGGCGTCCAGCCGGCTGGCCGTCGCACTCGGCCTCCAGCAGCGCACGGACCGGCCGATGGGGGTGGCGGTACGCCGCTACTACACGACCCCGCGCCCCGACCAGGACCATCTGGAGGCCTGGCTCGACCTGGAGACCCGCGACAGCCGGGGCAGGACCTACATGCCCTTCGGCTACGGGTGGGTCTTCCCCGTCGGCAACGGCACCTTCAACGTCGGTCTGGGCAGTTTCCACATCGGGCGCAAGCCCGACCTGGACCACCGGCAGCTGTTCCGGGAGTGGACGGCGCGTCTCCCCGCCGACTGGCGGTTCGACGACGCCCACGCCACCACCCCGCTGCGCGGAGCGCCGCTGCCCGCCGGTCTCAACCGGCGCCCCCAGTACACCCGCGGTCTGCTCCTCACCGGCGACGCGGGCGGCATGATCAACCCGCTGAGCGGCGAGGGCATCGACTACGCGATGGAGTCCGGCCGGCTGACCGCCGACACCGTCACGCGGGCGCTCGCGCAGCCCACCGCGCCTGCGCGCGAGGAGGCCCTGCTCGCCTACCCCGATGCCGTCCGCGCGGCGTACGGGCGCTACTTCACCGTGGGCCGCCTGGTCGTCCACGCCCTCAACCACCCCCGGGTCATGAGGCTGGTCGCCACGCGGAGCCTCCAGCGGCCCGTCCTGCAACGCTTCATGTTCAAGCTCTGGGCCAATCTGACGGACCCGCACAGCAAGGACGCGCTCGACCGCGTCATCACCGCCATCCAGCGGGCGGTCCCCGCGGCCTGACCCTCCGTCCGGCGCCCTCCGCAGCCCGATCACGCGTTGTCAGTGGCTCTGGTTAGTCTCCTCGCATACCGCAGCTCAGGGGCATCGTTCCCCTGGTTCGAGCTGCGCGGATTCCGACGGGACAGGCGGAGGGGCACGGCTCATGGCGTGGCTGACAGCGGATGAGGGGTACGAGATCACCCTCGAGGACGGGCGTGTGGTCGCACGGCGCTCCGGGGGACGGCAGTTGAAGACGCTGCCGAAGGCGTTGCGCGACCATCCCGAGGTCGACAGGCTGCGGCGGCTCGCCGAGTGGCTGGACCGGCACGCGGCGACGTGCGTGGCCCAGGTGGACGCCTGGATGGTGTCCTCGCTCCCGGTGCCGACCGAGCTGATCGCCCGGGTGTGGCCGGACGAAGCATGGCGGTCGGCGCTGCGGGACATGGCCGTGGTGGGCGACGATCCCGACGAGGTCGGCTTCCTGCGGGACGCCACCGCGGCGGGCGAGCTGAAGGTGGTCGACCTCGACGGCGAGACCGTACGGCTGTCCCCGCGCACCGTGACCCTGCCGCACCCCGTCCTCCTTCCGGACCTGGACGACGTGCGGGACTTCGCGGCCGAACTCGGCATCACCCAGCGGGTGGAGCAGATCCACCGGGCCACCTGGGCCAGGCCGGCGGGCACCGGGCAGCCCGGGACCGCGACGGAGGTGCGGGACTACGCGGGCGGGAAGTTCGCCTCCCGCTTCGGTCTCGCGGCGCGTGCCACGGGGCTCGGCTACCGGGTGTCCGGCGGCTACGCCACGTGCAAGGTCCGCGACGGGGGCCGGAGCACGGAGGCGTCCGTGTGGATCGGCGAGCCGTACTGGGACGGGGAGTCGGAGACCGGCGGGCTCGGCTGGCACGACGAGGACGGCCGCGCGGTGCGGCTGGGCGAGGTCGGGCCGGTGGCCTGGTCCGAGGGGATGCGCATGGCCGCGGCGCTGTACGCCGGCCGCACGATCGAAGAGGGTGGGGACGCGTGACCAGCACGACCGCTTCCGACAACACGGAGCTTCTCAAGGCCGGGGCGGTGCTCCCGGCCGACGCCGAGGGCGCGGGCGCCTCCGCGGTGGCACTGACCGCGCGCACCTACCGGCACCCGGTGCTCGGGGAGGAGCGGGTCGTCGTCCGGCTGGCCGCGGCCGAGCTCGGCCCCGCCGAGGACCTCGCCGCGGGCTTCCTGGGACTGGAGCGCGAGGGCGAGGCGACCGTCGTCGGCCTCGGCCAGCGGCAGGAACTCGGCTTCCCGGAGTGGGTGCTGGTGCACCACCCCGAGGACGGCCACCACGCGCTGGCCGTCGTGCCTGAGCTGGACCGGCTGGCGCGGCAGGCCAAGACCAAGCCCAAGGCCGCCCTGGACGCCTGCCACGAACTGGCCGGGCGGCTCGCCTCGGCCGTCCCGCACTTCCTCCCCGTCTTCTACGAGCAGGCCGCGCGGGTCTTCCTCGCCGCCGAGAACGCCACGTACGCGGGCCAGTTGTTCGGCCGGGCCCGCACCAGCGAGGCCCAGCACGGCCTGCCGGTCGACGAGGACCGGCTCGACGCCGTCTTCCTGGAGTTCGCGCTGGCCGGGGCGCTGCCCGTGAAGGTGCTGACGGGTTACGGCAAGGAGCTCGCCACCCGGCTCGCCCCCGCGGAGGCGTACGAGCGGTTCCGGCGGCTGTGCGTGCGCCGGACCGCCGGCGGTCTCGCCCCGTCCGCCCAGGTCGCCGTGGAGCTGCGGCGGCTGGCCCGGGCCGCGGGTCTGTCCGGCAACGAGGCGGAGCAGGAGTACGTCGCCGAGCTGCTGCCGCTGCCCGCCACGCTGCGGGCGGCCGCGGGATGGTGGAAGGCGCACCGCACCGCGCTGGTCGACCTGGCACGCCGCGTCCCGGCCGTACGGGGCACGTTGCTGTCGATCATGCCGCCGGGGGACGACGGGGAGCAGAGCGTCCAGTGGCTGGGGATTCTCGCGGAGTCCGGCGCGGACGCCGGCCTGACCGACGCGGAGGTGCCGGCCGAGGCGCGGTGCGCCGACGGCGCCGCGGGCTGGCTGGAGCGGTACCACACGGCCCGGCACCGGGGTTGGGGCAGCCGCCCCACGCCGCCGGCCCTGCTGGAGCTGGTGGGCCGGGCGGCCGGACGGCTGCGTGCCGACCTGGCGGCCCGGCCGGACGGTCAGGGCCTGCGGATCGGCGTCGAGGACGCGAACCTGCTGGATCTGCTGCTCTCCCTGGACGTCCCGGTCGCCGACCCGGACGAGGACTCGCGCGGCCGGCGGCACCTGGCTCTGAACCTGTCGGACTGGGCGAACGGGGAGCAGCGACGCGACCTGGCAGCGCTCGCCGCCGACGAACGCTTCCGTCCCGCCTTCCGGCGCGGTGCCGACAGCTACAACAACGGCTCCTCCGGCGCCGATGTGATGCGGAAGCTGGCCGGCACGGCCGGCGGCCGCCCGATGCTCACCGAGTGGATGCGGGGCGTCGCCCGCGCGTCGGTCGCGGCCGGTCTGCCCGCGCTGCCGAACGCGATCGCCCGGCTGACGTGGCTGCCCGCCGAAGCCCTCGCGCTCGCGCCGCAGGAGGTGGCGGCCGCGGCCGGTGCCGACCTCGGCGAGACGCTGGCGCGCACCCTGCGCGGCGGTCTGTTCGAGGAACTCGGCTGGCCCGCGTGGGAGGAGGCGCTCGCGGAGCTCGCTCCGGGGCGCAACAACCTCGACGGTCTGACCGTCGTCGAGGCATGGCCGTACCTGATCGTGGCCAGTACCGCGCAGGTGCGGGTCATCGACGCCGACTCCACCGTGCTCACGCACGATCTGCGCGTGCCCACGGGCCACTCCTACCGGTACGGCTTCCACTACGTGGACGGCGCGCTGCTGGTCTTCTGGGGGACCTACGGCCAGGAGACGCAGGGGTACTGGCACACCGCGCCGGACGCGGTGTTCCCCCTGTCCCACAGCGGGAACTACTGGTCCCTGCGCTCTGAGCACCTGAGCCTGCCGCTGCCGACCGGTGGCCGCGCCACCGGAGGCGGCGTCCTGCACGGCGGCGACACGAAGCTGCCCGCCGAGCGGGCGGTGCTGTCGGACGGCACCTCGTACTGGGTGTGGGAGGCGGGCGAGAACCACGGCGACGGCGGCTGGGCCGAGTACGACCCGGCCGAGGGCGCCTACGGCCGGCGCTCCCAGCCCGGCTTCCTCGCCGACGCGCTGCGCCCCCACGGCACCGGGGCGAAGCTCGCCGCGCGTTCCTCGTGGGTGCGGCCCGCACCCTCGGTGGACGGCTCGGCGCTCGGCACGAGCGCGTCCGGTCTGCTGGGCTGGCGCGTCGTACGGCTGCCCGGCAACGGCTGGCACGCCGAGGACACGACCGGCCGCGTCGTCACCCTGTCCGAGGGCGCGGACATGCCGATCACGGCGCTGACCTTCCCGGGCGACGACCGGCCGCGTGCCGTGACCCACCAGTGGCGGTCGCTGTCGCTGACCGATCCGGACGGCGTGGTCACGGCGACGACGGACGGCGACCGGAACGAGCTGTACGGCACGGCCGGCCCCGCTCTGCCTCCGCTGTCCCACCTGTACACGCTGCGTGCCCGGGATCCGCAGGGGTCGGCCGTACTGCGCGCCGCCGACGCGGAGCTGGCGGGCACCCTGCTGAAGGCGGCGGCCGCGGCGGAGCGGGCGGCCGACGTTCCGGAACTGGTGGGCACCGCGCTGCCGGGGATCTCCTCCCCCGAGCTGATCGCGGGGGTGGTGAAGGTGCTGCGCTTCGCCGTGCGGCAGCAGAAGTCCCTGGATGCCGTGGCGGCCCGCCTCGACCCGGCGGCGCAGACCGCGGAGGTGCGCGCCGAGGGGCCGTCCGACCGGGTGGTCGGCGAGGCGCTGAACGGCCTCGTGGGTTCCGGGTACTACCGATGGGGCGCCGACTCGGATGTGACGCACCGTTTCCTGGAGGCGCTGACGGGGGCGGTCGCCGACACGTCCGCCACGGCGCGACCGGGACGGCTGCACTACGACCTGCCTTCGCTGCCGTACTCCGCGCTGCCCTTCACCTCCCTGCTGGACGAGCCGGGCACGATCGCCTACCGGGCGGTCGCCCCCGGCAGCGGGGACGAGCAACGGGCCGCGCTGCTCGGTCTGCTCGGCAAGGTCGACGCGCTGGGTCTGGGCTCGGCAGCGGGTTCGGCCGGCCACTGGCGCCGGGTCCGGGTCCACCTCGGCACGCCGCACCTGCACGCCGCCGACGGCACGGAGCGCAACTCCTGGCACCGCTGTGTGCTGCCGCTGGGCGGTGGAGCGGTGCTGGGGTTCGCCGAGGACAGCACGAACGTCGACGACGGCCGCGAGTTCGGGGCGCTGCTGTACGACCCGCGGGGTCGGTTCGAGGTCCCCGGTCCCTACACGGTCCGCGGCGAGTCGCCGGTGGGCGACCGCAGGCGCGGCGCCGACTGGCTGGCCGGGTTCCTGCGGGAGGCGACCGCCCGCGGCGCGGCTCCGTTCGTCGCGGAGGCCGCCGAGGAGTTCGGCCGGCTCACCGGCGCTTCCGGGGCGCTGTCCCGGCTCGTCCTCGCGGGCATGCCCGAGGTGGACAGCTGGCAGAGCAACTTCCTGCCCACGGAGCTGCGCAAGACGCTGGGGCTGAAGGTGTCCGAGGCCGGACACGCCCGGGACGAGCTGCGCGCGCTCTCCGTCGAGGTGCGCCAGGCCGTGGTGGCGGCTCTGGTGCCCGACGATCCGGCGCTGCTGTGGAGCGAGGGGCCGGACGTGGCGTCGGCGGCGGCGGTGTGGAACGCGCGCGTGGGGCGCCGCCGGCGGGTGCCCGACTGGCTGGCCGGGGAGGCCGCCCGGGCCGCGCGCAGCGGCTGGGCCGTCCATCAGGCGCTGCCGGCTCTGCTGGACCCGGCGTCGGCCCCGGAGCTGAGTGTCGACGTGGAGTGGCACATCAAGGGCGACCGGCCGGCGCCGGTGGTCGACACCGAGGCCCCGTTCACCACGTCGGTGCTGGCGGGGGCGATGGGTCTGACGGCCTGGCTGGCCCACCGGCTGCCCGCCGGCGATCCCGTGCGCGCGGCGCTGCCCGGTGCGCTCACCGCCGTCCGGCAGCGCCTGGCGGCACCCGGGCTGCTGCTGTCCGGGGGCGGCTTCACGAGCCTCGCGGACTTCCGGAAGGTGGCCGGCACCCCGACCGAGACGGCGCCGGACCACGAGCGGTACGGCGCGGTGCTCATGGCCACGCACGACGGCCAGCCCGAGCCCGCGCTGCGGGCCGCGCTGCTCGACTCCACCGGATCCGATCCGTATCTGGCGGCGCTGCGCGGCCAGGACCAGCAGCCGACCCAGGCCGAGGCGGCGCTGCGCCGGGCCCACGACCCGGCGTTCGCGCGGCTGCTGGCCGATCCGGGCGCGCCCGCGGCCGGTGCGCCGGACGCGGAGGGCCAGTGGTGGCCGCAGGATCCGTCGCGCTCGGTGCCCGCGCTGGTCGCCGAGGTCGCCGAGGCCCGTGGGCTGGGAGCGGACGCGGCCACGCTGTACCTGATGCTGCTGGCCATGCCCGATCCGACGGACCGCAACACCGCGCGGTGGACGGGGTGGAAGCCGGCGCGCGTCAAGGCGGCCCGGGCCGAACTGGCGGACACCGAGCTGGTGGTGTCGGCCGTCCGGGCCCGGGCGGGGCGCTCGCTGTTCCTTCCCGGGGCGTGGGCCGAGCAGACGGCCCCGGTGCTGCCGGTCGAGCAGTGGAAGCTGTCGATGTACGGGCCGGTGTCGGGCAGCCGCCCCGTCCTGGGCCCGCTGGTGCCGACCGAGCCGGCCGCCGAGCTGTTCGCGCGGGCGTGGCAGCGGATCCTCGACGGCGACGTCCCCCGCTTCGAGGAGCTGAAGGTCCGGCGCACCAGGCGCCGCCGCTGACGGTCGCCGCCGTCCGCCGTCCGGTGCGGCGCACCCCTGCCCAAGGCGCGCCGCACCGGCCACCCCGTATCCGTGTACCCGTACCACGCAGAAGGATTCCCGCATGACCGTCACCGAACAGCCCGCCCCCGCCCGGAAGGTCCAGGCGGCCGAGGAACGTCACGCCGCCGAGCTCGCCTTCCTGGCCGCCCAGGACCCGGGCCCCCGTCCGCCCGGCTGGGCCCTGACCCCGCGCGCGGTCGTCACCTTCGTGTGCGGCAGCGGCGGCGAGGAACTGGCCCAGCCCGAGCGCCGCGCGGGCCTCCCCTCGAAGCTGGAGATCACGCCGAAGTTCGTCGGCGAACGCGCGCTGGTGGAGCGCTGTGTGGTGACCCTCGCCGGAGAGCGCGGGCTGCTGCTGACCGGTGAGCCCGGCACCGCCAAGTCGATGCTGTCGGAGCTGCTCGCGGCCGCCGTCAGCGGCACCAGCGCGCTGACCGTGCAGGGCACGGCGGGTACCACGGAGGACGCGTTCCGCTACGGCTGGAACTACGCGCTGCTGCTCGCCCAGGGCCCCACGTCGGAGGCCCTGGTGGACTCCCCCGTGCTCGCCGCGATGCGGACCGGCCGGGTCGTGCGGGTCGAGGAGATCACCCGCTGCCTGCCCGAGGTGCAGGACGCCCTGGTGTCCATCCTCTCCGACCGCCGGATCACGGTGCCCGAGCTGACGGCCTCCGAGGACGCGGTGGTCACCGCGGAACCCGGCTTCACCGTGATCGCCACCGCCAACCTGCGGGACCGCGGTGTCTCCGAGATGTCCGCCGCGCTCAAGCGCCGGTTCAACTTCGAGACGGTGGACCCGATCGCGGACGCCGACGCCGAAGCCGTCCTGATCCGCCGTCAGGCCGTCGCCGCGGTGCAGCGCGCGGGCGCGGCCTTCGGGGTCGACGACGCCGTCCTGGACGCGCTCGTCACCGTCTTCCGGGACCTGCGCTCGGGGCGCTCCACCGAGGGCTGGGACGTGGAGCGGCCGGGGACGGTCATGTCCACCGCCGAGGCGGTGCAGGTGGCGGCGTCGCTGGGGGTCGCGGCCGCGTACCTGCCGGGCGGCGACGTGCTGGACCTGCTGCCGGGCCATCTGCTGGGCGTCGTCCGCAAGGACGATCCGGCCGACCACGCACGGCTGCTGGGCTACTGGGACGGCCCGGTGCGCCGCCGGGCCGAGAGCGGCTCGGCGATGTGGCGCCGCCTCTGGGACCTGCGCGGGAGCCTGCGTTGACGGACGTCGACCCGCGGCAGGCCGTGGACGCGCTGGCCGCGTCCCGGGAGCCGTACCTGCTGGGAGTGCGCCACCACAGTCCGGCGCTGGCGGCGGTGGTGCCCCGTCTGCTGGAGGACGCGGGTGCCGAGGTGGTCTGCGTGGAGCTGCCGGCCGACTTCCAGCCGTGGCTGGAGCATCTGGCGGACCCGGAGACGGTGGCCCCGGTCGCGCTGGCCGGGGCCGGCGAGGCGGGCCGGCTGGCGTTCTACCCCTTCGCGGACTTCTCACCGGAGCTCGTGGCGGTGCGTTGGGCGCGGGAGCACGGGGTGGAGGTCGTGTGCTGCGACCTGCCGCTGTCCGACCCCGGGTGGTCGCCGGCCGGCACGGCCCGGGAGCAGGGCGAGGAGGTGGACGACCGCGCGGGTGTCGACGGCGGCACGGGTGACGGCGAGGCCGGACACGGGACGGACCCGGACGCCGACTCCGTGGCCGGGGGCGCCGGTTCCGCCGGCGGCGCGCTCTCCGCCGAGCCCTTCGACGCGCCCACGGGTGTCCTTCCCACCGGTCCGGACGCCGGGGAGACGCGGGGGCGCGCCTCCTTCGCCGGGGCGCTCGCCGCCGCCGGAACGGGCCGGGAGGGTGAGGACATGTGGGACCGCGCCGTGGAGGTGCTCGCTCCGGGGTGTTCCGCCGAGGCGGTGCGCCGGGCGGCCCTGGGCGTGGGCTGGGCGCTGCGCGCCGACGGTGCCGTGCCCGCCACCGACCTGGCACGCGAGGCCCGGATGCGACAGGTGATCGCGGCGGCCTCGGCGGGAGGGCGTCGCGTCGCCGCCGTGATCGGCGCCTTCCACGCGCCGGCGTTGCTCACGGACAAGGGCGCGGACCCGTGCGCGGCCCCGGGTACGCGGGATCAGCTGCCGGCGCAGGGGGGTCCGGCCGGTGCGAGTCCGGCGGCGGTCCCGGCTCAGGCCGGTCCCGACGCGGCCGGGACGAGTGTGGCCGACCACACCGCGCACCGCGCCTCGACCGGCGGCGATCGCGCGCCGGCGACCGCCGGTGGAGCGACCGCCGGTGGAGCGGTGACCTCCTTCGTGCCGTACTCCTTCGACCTGCTCGACTCCCGGTCCGGCTACCCCGCCGGCATCCGCGACCCCCTGTGGCAGCAGGCCGTGCTCGCCTCGGGCGGAGAGCCCGACCGGATCCGTGTGGCGGCGTCCGCCGCGGTGACCGGCCTGTGCCGGGAGCTGCGCCGCGCGGGGCACACCGCCGGCACGGGCGAGGCCGCCGAGACCCTGCGCCTGGCGTGCGACCTGGCCGCCCTGCGCGGGCTGCCCGCGCCCGGGCGAGGGGAGCTGCTCGAGGCCGTCACCACCGTCCTCGGGCAGGGCGAGCCCCTCGGCCGGGGCCGGGCACTGGCCCGTGCCCTGGAAGCCGTGTTCGTCGGCACCGCGCGCGGCCGGATCAGCCCGCACGCGCCCCGTTCGGGTCTGGGCCCGTCGGTCGAGGACGAGCTGGCCCGGCTGCGGC
The DNA here is from genome assembly GCF_043201055.1 of Streptomyces sp. NPDC048338. NCBI lineage: Bacteria > Bacillati > Actinomycetota > Actinomycetes > Kitasatosporales > Streptomycetaceae > Streptomyces > Streptomyces sp. NPDC048338. The sequence continues at coordinate 185,766 of NZ_JBICYQ010000002.1, read as the reverse complement.
TGCCCCGCCCGGAGGAGCCCGAGCCCCGGGAGGTCCGGCTCGACCCGCTCCGTTCCGCGCTCGACGGCCGCCGCGAGGTTCTGCTGCAGCGGCTGCTGGTCATCGGGGCGTCGTACGGCGAGCCCGTCGCCGTGGCCGCCACCGGCGACGGCACCGCGCTCGGTACCAAGTGGCGTCTGACATGGACGCCGTCCGTGCCCGCGCGTCTCGATCTCGCCGGGGTCCGTGGGGTGACCGCCGAGCAGGCCGCCGCCGGGACATTGGGCGAGACCGCGCGCCGCGAGGCCGCCGAGGGCGGACCCACCGCCGCCCAGATCCTGACCGGGCTGACCGCCGCCGCGCGCTGCGACCTGCCCGAACTGGTCGACGCACGGCTGCGGGAGGCGTCGGTTCTCCTGCCCGAGACCGCCGACCTGCCGGAACTCCTCGAAGCCCTGGATCTCCTGGAGGGCCTGCGCCGCGGCCACTACCCCGGCACCACGGAGGAGGCCCGGACCACCGCCGGCACGTTGACGGACGAGTTGCTGGAGGCGGCCGTACGGTCGCTGCCCGGTCTCGCCGGAAGCGACACCCCCGCGGACGCGGGCGCGCTGGTCGCGCTCGCGGACCGGACGGCCGCGCGGCACCTGGGACTCCGGCTGGACCGGGCGCTCGCCGAACTCGCCGCCGCGGCAACTCCGTTGATGCAGGGCGCGGCCCTGGCCGTACGCGTGATGCTCGATCTGGACCCGGCCGCCGGACTGGGTGAACGGGCGGCCGGCTGGGTCGACGGGGCGACCGCTCCCGACGCGCGGCGGGCCCTGACTAAGCGGCTCGCGGGACTGCTCACGGCCGCCGGGCCGCTGCTCCAGGCCTCACCGGAAGCCCTGACACCGCTGCTCGACCGGGTCGACTCCCTGGGCGACCAGGAGTTCCTCGATCGACTCCCGGCGCTGCGGGGCGGGTTCGACGCCCTCGCCCCGGCCGCCCGCGACCGCCTGCTCACCACGGTGGCCGAGCGCCTCGGAGACCGGCTGGACCTCTCCCTCGACGCCCCGCCGGAGCTGCTCGCGCTGTGGGCCGCCGCCGACGCGGCCGGTCTCGCCGCGCTGAAGGCCCTGGCTCTGGCCGCACCCGACGTGTCCGACGGGCCGCGACCCGTGTCCGGTCCCGTCACTCCGGCCGCCGGCCCCGCGGACCCGTCCCCCGCCGGGCCGGCGGACCGGCGACTCGGCTCCGCCGACCGGTGGCGCCTCCTCCTCGGCCGTCACAGGGAGCGGCTGAGCGCCGACGCGCGCCGCTACGCCCGTGCCCTGGACGAGCTGTACGGCAGGGGCCGCGGCGAGGGCGCCGACGACCTGGACGGTGGTGCCGGCGCGGGCGCAGGGCAGGATCCCTCGTTCCCCACCGCACGGGAGTGGTCCCAGGAGCTGGAGGCACTCTTCGGGGCGGACGTCCGCGAGGAGGTCCTCGCCGAGGCGGCCGACGCGGGGCGCTCCGACGTCCTCACACAGCTGGACCCGGCGGCGGTGCGCCCCTCGGTGGAGCTGCTGAGTTCGGTGCTGTCGCTGGCCGGCGGCATGCCCGAGGCACAACTCGCCCGGCTTCGGCCGCTCGTGAAGCGGCTCGTCGACGAGCTCGCCCGGGAACTGGCCACCCGCCTGCGCCCGACGCTCTCGGGCCTGACGACGCCCCGCCCGACCCGCCGGCCCGGTGGCCGCCTCGACCTCGCCCGTACCCTGCGCGCCAACCTGGCCCACACGCGCCGCACGGACGACGGCCGCGTCGTGGTGGTGCCGGAACGGCCGGTGTTCGCCACCCGGGCCGGCAAGGAGTCGGACTGGCGCCTGATCCTGGTCGTCGACGTCTCCGGCTCGATGGAGGCCTCGGTGATCTGGTCGGCGCTGACCGCCGCCGTGCTGGGCGGTGTGCCGACCCTGTCGACACACTTCCTGGCCTTCTCCACCCAGGTGGTGGACCTGACCGACCGCGTGCAGGACCCGCTGTCGCTGCTGCTGGAGGTCCGGGTCGGCGGTGGCACCCACATCGCCGCGGGGCTCGCGCACGCCCGCTCGCTGATCACCGTGCCGAGCCGCACCCTCGTCGTCGTGGTCAGCGACTTCGAGGAGGGCGCACCGCTCGCCGGACTGCTCGCGGAAGTGCGGGCGCTGGCCTCGTCGGGCGCCCATCTGCTGGGCTGCGCGGCCCTCGACGACTCCGGTGCGCCCCGCTACTCGGTGCCGGTGGCGCGCCGGCTCGTCGCCGCCGGAATGCCGGTGGCCGCCCTCAGTCCGCTCGCTCTCGCCCGCTGGGTGGGCGACCGCCTCCGTGGAGAAGCCCGTTGAGCCTGGAAGTCCTGCCGCCCGTCGCCCCCGAGGTGCTCGCCGACGCCGTCGAGCAGCTCAGCGCCCGGCTGCGCAAGAAGCTCGACGCCGCGATCGCCGGCTGCGCCGAACACGCCGTCCCGTCCACCGGCGGCTCGGTCGACGTGCGCTTCGGCGAGGACGCGGTGGTCACCCTGAACCCCGGCCCGTCGGGCGCCGTCGCGGCCCCCGAACAGGCGGTCTGCACCTGCCTGCTGGCCCCGCGCTGCCTGCACCGCGCCGCCGTCCTGGGCGCGGCCCCGATCGCGGACGCGGACACCCTGCCCGTGGCCGCGGAACCGCCGGTGGGCGGAGCGGAGGCCTCCGCCGGCTCCGCCGCGGAGCGGACGCCCGCGGACGCCGCGTCGCCCCCGGGCGTCGGACCCGGCCCCTCCGTCGCCCCGGCCGTCGAGGCCGAGGCTGCGGCGAGCGTGCTCACTCCGGCGCAGGTCCGGGCGGCGACGGTGCTCTGGGAGGCGGCCGCCGAGGCGCTGTCCGCCGGCGTCACGGCCGGTGGTGCGGTGGTCCAGGCCGAGTTGCTGCGCGCGGCCCACACCGCGCGGCTGGCGGGGCTGCCCCGTGCCGAGGCCGCCGCGCTGCGCGTCGTACGGGGTCTGCGGGCCGCGCGGGAGCGCGGCCAGGGCCAGCGACTCGGCGATCTCACGTCCTCCTTCCGCGAGTTGCTGGCCGGCGCCGTCCGGCTCGCTTCCGGGCCGGCGGGTACCGGCGTGGCCGGCAGCGCGCGCCGCGCCTACGAGGAGGGCGGCAGCCTGCGGGTGTTCGGCCTGTGCCGGGAGCCGGTGCTGTCCGCCACGGGCTACGGCGGCGTGGCCACGCACCTGGTGGGTGCCGACGGGTGCCGCTACTCGGTGTCCGACGTGCGCCCCGGCGGTCCGGGCCGGGCCAGGGGGGCGGGTTCCGCGTCGGTGGCGCTCGGCGGCGGGGTCCTCGACCATGCCGGGCTGGCGCGCGGGGGGCTGCGGATCGTCGGGGCGACCGTCTCCGCGGACGGACGTCTCGGCGCGGGCCGCGGCGTGCGCGCCACCCCGCTGCGCGGGGTGGACTGGTCGGAGGAGCCCGCCGCGGCGTTGTTCTCCCGGCCCGTGCGCGAGGCGATGGCCGCCGCGCTCGACGGCGGCCCGCAGGGACCGGGCGAGCAGTCGGAAGCGCCGTTGCTGGGCTGCGACGTGGAGGTGGTCGGCGCGGCCGGGGAGTATCTGCTGGTCCGCGTCGCGGGCGACGGTCCGCTGCTGCGGTTGCGCCCGGCCCACCCGCATCCGGACCTGCCGCACGCCGCCAACCTGCGGCGGATCGCCGAGTACCCCGGGCTCGCCCTCCGGGTGCTCGGCCGGCCCGACCTCGACCGGGCGGCGACGCTCCGGCCGCTGGCGGTCGGTCCGGTGCCGGGGGCGCCGTACACCCCGCGGCTGCCGGAGGAGTGGCTGGGCCGGGCGGACCTGGGTTACGACCGCCTCCAGGGCAGTCACTTCCCGCGCGGGGCGGCCCCGGACGTGTCGGGTCCGGTGACGGCCGGACCGGACCCGCTGGCGGAGGCGCCGCTGTGGCGGGTACGGCGCCTGCTGGAGACGGGGGTCGCCGGTGGCCGGCGTGCCGTGGCCGAGGCCGGGCGCGGGGCGGACGCGTCCGGTCTCGTCGCACCGCTGCGCCGGGCGGGGTTCGGCGGGGCGGCGGATCTGACGGAGGCCCTGACGGCCGAGGCGGACCGCAGGCCGCGCGACGTCTTCGGCCGTCTCACGGACGCCTCCGCCGACGGCTACGCGCGGGCGTGGCTCGCCGCCTCGGTCCACCTGGCGGCCGCGGAGAGGTCTCTGGTGGCGGCCTCCTGGTCCTGAGCCGGGCGTCGCCTCCACCGGTCCGGGGGGCCGGTGGACGCGGCGGTCCGGTGAACGGCGACGGGGGCGGGACGCGGGACCGCCGCCGGAGGGACGGCGCGGGCGGCCTCGCTCCCCGGCGCGGACATCATCCGGCCGTGACGGGCAATGAGGACTGTCATGACGACGCAGAGGGACGCGGCCGCGAGACGTTCCCGGCTTCTGGTGCTGGTGCCGGCGCAGGTGAGCCTGATGGTGGGGCTGGGTCTGCTGGTGACCAGGGCTCCGGTGGCCGACCTGCTCGGTCCCCTGGAGGGCCGGGTCAGCCATGCGTTCGCCGCCCACCGCGCCCCTCCGGCCGACGCCGTCTCGGGCTGGCTGTCGGTGGTGGCCGGTACCCAGGCGGTCGTCGCGGTGACCCTGGTCTGCGTCGCCGCACTGCTGGTCCTGCCGGGACCACCGCGGTGGGCGGAGGCCGTGTTCCTCGGCGCGTCGGTCGCCGTGCAGTCGGCGGTGTTCCTCGTCGTGACCGTGTGCGTGCAGCGGCCCCGTCCCGCCGTGCCGCATCTCGACGCGGCGCCGCCGACGTCGAGTTTCCCGTCCGGCCATGTCGGGGCCTCGGTCGCCCTGTTCGGGGGGCTGGCCGTGCTGGCGCTGACCCGGCTGCGGGGTCCTCGGCGGTACGTCACCGTGGCGGCGCTCCTGCTCGTCCCGCCGTTGGTGGGGCTGTCACGGCTGTACCGGGGCATGCACCACCCCACCGACGTGGTGGGCGGTCTGGTCAACGGTGCGCTGACCCTGCTGGTCGTCGGATCGGTGTTCCTCGCCGGACGCGCTCCGGGCGCCGCCGACGACCGCGGCCGCCGGCCGTCCTCCTCCGGTGCGGCCCCCGGCGTCCGGACGGCCGGGCGGGTCGTCGTCGTCCGTCATCCGCATGCCTGCGACGACCGGCTCGCCGCCCGCGTGCGCGCGGTCCTGGCGGCGCACGGCCATGCGGATCAGCGCTGGACATCGACCACGGCCGAGCAGCCGTGCAGCGAACTCGCCGCGGCCTGTGGCTCGCCCGCGCCGAGCCGGGCCGGCCCGGGCCCCGGGCGCGTCGACCTGGTCGTCGCCTGCGGTGGGGACGGGACCGTACGCGCCTGCGCCGACGTGGTCGCCGGGACGGACATCACGCTGGCGGTCGTGCCCTGCGGCACGGGGAACCTCCTCGCGCGCAACCTGGGCCTCCCTCTGGACCCGGTGACCGCCCTGCACGAGGCCCTGGGCGGGGACTGCTTCGGCATCGACGTGGGGCGCGTACGGGGCGACGGCCTCAGGCCCGCACGGTTCACCGTCATGACGGGGGCGGGTTTCGACGCCGCCATGGTCCGCGACGCGTCGCCGCGGCTCAAGGCACGGCTGGGCTGGGCCGCCTACCTCCTCGCGGCGGCCCGGCACCTCAGGGATCCCCGCACCCGGGTGTCCCTCCGGGTGGACGGCGGACGGCGCCGCCGCCACCGGGCCCGCATGGTCGTCGTCGGCAACGTCGGCGCGTTGCAGGGAGGAGTCGAGCTGCTGCCGGGGGCGCGCGCCGACAGCGGGCGGCTGGACGTCGTGCTGTTCGACCCGGACGGCGCGGCCGGGTGGCTCGCCGTGACCGGGCATCTGGTGTCCCGGGTCCTGCGCCGGCGCTCCACGGGGCCGCGACTGGTGCCGGGGCAGGCGGCCGATCCGGCGGGGACCGGCGGACGGTCCGTCGCCGGTGGCGCTCTGACGTACTACCGCGGCCGGCACATCGACATCCGCTTCGCCGGGGCGCAGCCCCGTGAGGTCGACGGAGACACCGTCACCGACGGCCGCCGGCTCACCGTGGAGACGGAGCCGGGCGCGCTGCGCGTGCGGCTGCCGCGCGCCCCGGGGCCCGCCGCGGTACGACCCGCCGCCCCCACCCCGCGCCGTACGCGGAGGAGCGACGGTGCGCCCCGGGCCGCCGGGGCCCCGAACCGTCCCGTCCCACCGGACGTCCTCGCGCCGCTCGCGCCGAGGCACACGCAGTCAGGATCATGATGGGCACCGCCACGCGTGTACCGCAGAGACGTGACGTCCGGGGCGAGGAACTGTCCGGCGACGAGGCGTGGGCCGCGCTGCGCCGCTACGGGGGCTGGCGGCTGGCCCGGGATTCCTTCGTGCGGTTCCGTTACGCCGACGGCTTCAGCCACTCCCGCGCGCTGGCCCTGCAGACCGTGCTGTCCATCGTGCCGCTGGCCATCGCCGCCATCGGGCTGTCGAGCGTGCTGCACACCGAGGACATCGGCCGCGTCGCCGAGCTGACGATACGCCGGATCACCAGCGGGCCCAGCCGGGAGCTGGTCGACGACGCCCTGCGCGAGACCCGTCGCCACGCCGACGACGGCGGCCAGGCGGCCCTCTGGCTGGGGCTGCTGTTCTCCCTGGTCAACGTCACGACCAGCCTGTGCCAGGTGGAGCGCGGCGCCAATCGCATCTACGGGAACGAGCGCGACCGGCCGTTCCTGCGCAAGTACACCCGGGGGCTGGTGATGGCCGCGCTCGCCGGGTTCCCGCTGGGGCTCAGCTTCGTCGTCACCGTCCTCGGCAGCGATCTCACGCACGCGTTCGCGCAGGTTCACCATCTCGGGCCCGGCACCGTCCGGGCCTGGGAGATCCTGCGCTGGCCGGTCGGGATCCTGCTGGCCGTCCTGGCGACCAGCGCGATCTTCCGCCTCTCGCCGCGCCGCGCGCAACCGGGCTACACCTGGCTGGCGTTCGGCGCCGTCGTCCATCTGGTCCTGTGGATCACGGCGACCTGGGCCCTGAGCCTGTACGTCGGCGCGAGCGGCTCCTTCACCACCGTCTACGGGCCCCTCAGCGCGATCATCTCCCTGCTGCTGTGGTCCTATCTGACCTCGCTGGCCCTCTTCCTGGGCCTCGCGTTCGCCGCACAGCTGGAGGCCGCACGGGCGGGCCTGAAGGAACCCGTGGGCCGGGACCCCGGAGTCTGACCGCATCCCCCACGAGCCGGCCGCGGCGCCCCCACGCGACACGTAAGGAGTCGAACGTCCCCATGGCACAGCGCACCACGCGAGCCCGACGGCCCGCCGTCCGGGCCCTCCTCACCCGGCACGGCGGTGCCGACGCGGCCTTCGGGACGCGGCTCGTCCTGGCGGCGATCGTCACCGCCGTGGCGGCCGCCCCGTTCGCGCTCGCGCTGGTCCTCGTCGAGTCCCAGTGGCCGCCGCTGTACCGGCTCGACCGGACGACGGCGGAGCGGCTGCACCAGACCGCCCTCGAACACCCGGGCTGGGTGCGCTTCCTGGAGTTCCTGACGGGCTACGTGTGGGATCCGGTCGCGATGCGGCTTCTGGTCGCCGTCGTGGTGGTGTGGCTGCTGACCCGCCGCGCGTGGCGGCTGGCCGCCTGGGCCTCCGTCACGGCGGTGGCCGGCGGTCTGACCGGCCTGCTGACGAAGCACGTTGTCGAACGGGCCCGCCCGCACCTGCCGGATCCGGTGTCCCACGCTCCCGGATTCTCCTTCCCCTCCGGTCACGCGATGACGGCGACGACCTCCTGCGCCGTCCTCCTGCTGGTCCTGCTTCCCCTGGTGCCCCGCGCCTGGCGCCCGCTGCCCTGGGCGCTCGCCGGCACGGCGGTCGTGGGAGTCGCGTACACCCGGGTCGCGCTCGGCGTGCACTGGGTGAGCGACGTCGTCGGGGGATGGCTGCTCGGCATCACCGTCGTCACGGCGACGACCCTGGTCTTCGAGGCCTGGCGTCTCGACGCCGGGCGCCGGCGGACGACGCCCGCGGAGGGTCTGGAACCCGAGATCTCCTCGACCGCACCGGAACCGCCCCTGGCCCTGCGCCGCGCACCACGGGCCCCGGAGGAGCCGCATTGATCCGCCCGGTGCGCGGCCCTCCCGGTGAGGGGAGACGCCCGCGCTCCGGCCGTGGTCAGGCGGGGGCGTCGAGCAGCCGGGGCCCGTTGTTGCGGACGCTGTTGACCGCGGTCGACACCGGACGCACCTCCAGGCGGCCGCCGCCGGGGGTGTGCAGCAGCGCGCGCAGGGCGTGCACGTCCTGGTGGGCCGGGTCGAGCCAGGCTTCGTAGTCGGCGGGGTCGAGGGCGAGGGGCATCCGGGGGTGGACCCGGCCGGCCGCGTCGGTGGCCTCGGTGGTGATGATCGTGCAGGTGGTCAGCCAGGCGTCCGGATCGTCCTTCGCGGCGACGGCCGGGTCGCGCCAGAACTCGTAGAGACCCGCCATCGCCATCGGAGACGCGTCCTCGGGCCGGATGAAGTACGGCTGCTTGTACGCCTTCGCGTCCGCGGTCGCCGCGACGGACTCCCACTCGTAGAAGCCGTCGGCGGGCAGCAGGCACCGGCGCGCGGCGAAGGCCTTTCGGTAGGCCGGCTTCTCGTGGACCGTCTCGACGCGCGCGTTGATCATGCGCGAACCGACTCCCGGGTCCTTCGCCCACGACGGCACCAGCCCCCACCGCACCGGGCGCAGCCTGCGCTCCAGCTCGCCGGTGTCGGGGTCCGGCCGTTCCCAGACGGCCCACACCGGATCGGTGGGGGCGACGTTCCAGCTCGGCGGGATGGTCTCCTCCGGATTCCAGCGGGCCGCGAAGAGACCGGCCAGATCCTGGGGTGCACGCGTGGAGGCGTATCGGCCGCACATGCCGCCACTCTCCCATCCCCCGCGCCGGGAGTGCGGCATCGACCGGCTGCCCGCGTGGGTCCGGGCCGCGTGGCGTCGCGAGGGTTCGGGGTGCCCCTCCTTGAATTAGCCCGCGTATGCAAGTATTGTCTACGCATGTAAGGCGCGCATGCATTCACATGCGGCGCCGGCACGCCGAGGGGATCGACCCCTCGAACCCTCATCTCGCAAAGGCACACGCATGTCCCTCAAGAACATCCTTCCCGGCCGTCTCGGCTTCGGTACCGCCCCGCTCGGCAACATGTTCCGCGCGATCCCCGACGACGAGGCCCGCGCGACCGTCGAGGCCGCCTGGGACCACGGCATCCGCTTCTACGACACCGCCCCCTTCTACGGCGCCGGCCTGGCCGAGACCCGCCTGGGCGAGGTGCTGGCCGGCAAGCCGCGCGACGCGTACGTGCTGTCGACCAAGGTCGGCCGGGTCATCCTCGACGAACACGAGACCGCCGCCCGCGACCTGGGCGAGAAGGGCGGCCTGTTCGAGCACGGCAACCCGAACAAGATCGTCCACGAGTGGACCGCCGAGGCCACCGAGCGCTCGATCGAGGACAGCCTGAAGCGCCTCGGCACCGACCGCCTGGACATCGTCTGGGTCCACGACATCGCCCAGGACTTCCACGGCGACCTGTGGCTGCAGAAGTTCGAGGAGGCCCGCACCGGCGCCTTCCGCGTCCTGTCGCGACTCCGCGACGAGGGCGTCATCAAGGCCTGGGGCCTCGGCGTCAACCGCACCGAGCCCATCGAGCTGACCCTCGCCCTCGACGAGCCGCGGCCCGACGGCTTCCTCCTCGCCGGCCGCTACACCCTCCTCGACCACGAGCACGCCCTGGAGCGCCTGCTCCCCCTGGCGCAGGAGCAGGGCGTGGACATGGTCGTCGGCGGTCCGTACAGCTCCGGCATCCTCGCCGGCGGCACCCACTTCGAGTACCAGCAGGCACCGGCGGGGATCATCGAGCGCGTCGGGAAGCTGAAGGCCCTCGCCGCGAAGCACGGCGTGAGCATCAAGGCCGCGGCCCTGCAGTTCTCCCTCGCGCACCCGGCCTCCGCCACGGTCATCCCCGGCGCCACGCGGCCCGGCCGCATCGCCGAGGACACCGCCGCCCTGAACGAGAGCATCCCCGCCGCGTTCTGGACCGAGCTGCGCGCCGCCGGCCTGGTCGGCCAGGCCGCCCCGCTCCCGCACGGCGCCTGACCCGACATCCCCGCGCAGCACCCACCTCAGGAGAAACGATCATGGCCTCCACGTCCGTCAGCCGCGTCCTGCCCGCCTCGCCCCAGCGGGTATGGGACCTCATCGGCGGTTTCGACGCCCTGCCCGACTGGCTCCCCTACATCCCCGAGAGCACCGCGCTCGAAGGCGGCCGGGTCCGCCGCCTGACCAACCCCGACGGTGACGTGATCGTCGAACGCCTCATGGCCTACAACGAGGCCGAGCGCTTCTACACGTACGCCATCCTGGAGGCGCCCTTCCCCGTCACCGGCTATCTCTCCACCCTCCGCGTCCACACGGTCGAGGGCCGGGACGACCGCGTGGAGGTGCAGTGGTCCGGACGCTTCACGCCCGACGGGGTGAGCGACGCCGAGGCGGAGGAGCTGTTCGCCGGGATCTACCGCGACGGCCTCGACGCCCTTTACCGGACCCTGTCCGCCTGATCCCACGGGTGGCCGCGCGGCCGGACGCCCGGACCGGATCAGGCCGGGTCGGCGGCGGCGACCGCCGGGGGCGCGTCCGGGTCGGGGGTGTCCCAGGGCGGGAGGATCGTCAGGTCCGTCCAGGCGTTCAGCGCGTCGCCGTCGACGCAGACGATGCCGCAGGCGGCCGCGTATTCCATGGCGGGCGCGGTGAAGGAGCTGGTGGTCACGACGACGGCCACATCGGCCTCGTGGACGGTGAAGCAGGTACCGCCGAACCGCTGCAGGTCCTGCGAGCCGACCCGGTTGTGCTCGGCGTAGTGCTTGCACTGGACGACGACGCGGCGTCCGTCCGCGGTCGTCGCTATGACGTCGGCGCCCAGATCGCCCGCGCCGCCCACCACTTCCACGGCGGAGCAGCCGTCGCGGACGCAGAGCGCGGCGATCGTGTGCTCGAAGCCGTCGGCGTCGACCGCCGCGTGGTCCAGGGCTTCGGGCCCGACGTCGGGCACACCCGAACCGTCGTCACGTACGCCTCCGCGGCGTCCCACGACTCCGCCGGAGGAGCGGACAGCCTCCTGCGGACGGGCGAGACGCTCCACTTGATGATCACCATCGCGACGACCAGCGTCGCGACGATGAGGAGCGGCAGCACCGCCGTACGGCTTCCGGCCGCCTCGACCGTCTTGAGGAAGAGTGCCAGGCCGCCGACACACGTCCCGACGAGTCCGACCGCCAGCACCACGTCGCGCCCGATCGGCACGGTACCGCGCCCCGCGACTCGCCGGTCCTGTTCCGCTGTCGTCATACGGGTCCCCTCCCTCACGCTCTGCCGCGCACCTCCACCGCGGTCGCGTTGACCGTCTAGCCGCGATCACGCACAGCAAACAGAGGAGATCAGGCCGTGTGTCCTGCCGGTCACCGGCCGTGCGTGCGGAAACCGGTGACGAAGGGGGCGGTGAGTCCGCGGCACGGGACCGAGCCGGGCGGGCAGCGACCCGCCGACGGCGGTGGTCGGCGGGTCGTGGCCCGGTCCGTGGCAACGCCCGGACCGGGCAAGGGCCTTCGCGCCGGTCCGGGGGGCGTTCAACAGGTCCGGGCGGGGTCACGCGACGCGGTGGTGATCGGCCACCGCTCCCCGTGTCCCGTTCCGCGTCTGCGCTCGTACCGGTGTCAGACGGCTCGGCACGCTGCCGTCGGGCCTTCCGGCTCGGTCAACAGGGGCGGACCGGCTGGTGGTTGTGGACGAAGCGGGCGGAGACCCAGCCGTTGAAGCCCTGGATGCGGTACCAGACGGGGTTGCCGTCGACCCAGCCGCCCCGCTTCTCGCAGTTGAGCAGGATGCGCTCGTGCGGACGGAGCGTCTTGACGACGTCCGAGTAGATCGTCGGCTTCTGGCGGACGTTGAGCGGCGCGTCGGAGACGACCTCGCCGACCGGGTACGAGGCGTTCGCCGTCACGTGGCCGCGGGTCGGGTCGTGGCGTTCGGCGGCCCAACCGGGGGCGGCCACGGGGCCGATGACCATCGCGGCTCCGACGGCGGCGACGAGTGCTCTCTTCATGTCTGGCCTGCTCTCCACACGGCTCGGGTGAGGGCTGCGGGCGTCGACCGTTTCAGCGCCCACCGCCTGCCACTATCCGCACCGAGCGCGCGGCCGCCGCCCTGACACGCCCGGCCCGCCGTCGATGCCGCCCGTACGAGGGTGTCGCCGGCCGCGGCAACGTTCCTTCCCGGCGCTCCGTTCGAGACCGGTCCCGCCCGACGCGCGTGATGTACGGGGCGGGAAGGGCTCGTCGTGCGACGACCGTGATGTGTTCCCGCCGTGGGGGTGAGGCAGGGGCTTGGTGGGGGAAGCCTTGACCAGAGGTTCGCTCTTCACGCCGAACCACGACACGAGGAGCACGACGCATGCGGCTTCAGGTGAGCACCGAGCCCGAGACCGGTCCCGTCCGTGTGATCCACTGCGCGGGCGAGTTGGACGTGGAGTCCGCTCCCGGCCTCCAACAGGCAGGCGAGGAAGCGGCCTTCGAGTCGGGCGTACGGCGTCTGATCCTCGACGTGAGCGGGCTGACGTTCGCCGACTCCAGTGGCCTGAACTGCCTGATCCGGCTGCATCAGATGGTGCCGCTCGTCCTCAGCGGACCCGTGCCCGACCAGCTCCTGCGGCTCCTGCAGGTGACGGGCGCCGACGAGATCTTCCCTCGCGCCGGGAACGTGGACGCCGCCCGCGACATGTGAGGGGCGCCCGGCAGGGGCGGTGGCCCGTTCCCGGGCACCGTCCGCGGCGGCGCGGCAGGACCGCGCCGCCGCCGAGGAGGCCCGTGGCGCGGCACCCGGTGCGGTGTTCAGTCCTCGTCGACGCGGGTGTAGCGGCTGCGTGCCCACAGCGGCAGGCCGAACCAGCACGCGAGGTACCAGGCCAGGACTCCGGACACGAGCCAGGGCACGTACCCGTCGTGAGTGGCGACCCTCAGGATGAGGAACAGCGCGGACACCAGTGTCGCGAGGAGCAGGACCAGCCCGGTGAAGGTGAGGCGGGACGCCCAGACGACCGTCTGCGGCTTGATGCGCCGTCCCGAGACGATGCGGTGGAAGGCCACGGGGCCGATGAGTGCGCCCGTGGCGAGCGAGCCGAGGACGACGGTCACGAGGTAGATCGTCCGGTCGGTCTGCCCCAGCGACTGGAAGTGCGGCGTGAACACCACGGTGAGCAGGAACCCCAGCAGGATCTGCACGCCGGTCTGCGCGACCCGGATCTCCTGGACGAGCTCCGACCACCGCCGGTCCGCCCCCTCCTCGGGCGTCTCCCGGCGCCTCGTCGCCCGTTCGTCGGTCTTCCGCTCGGATATCGCGTCGTCAGCCATGACGTCCGCCTGCCCGCGGGCGGGCGCCGCATTCCCCCGGCGGGCGCCGGACTCCCCCGCCTTCGGGTGTCCGTGCCTCCGCCGTTCCGCCGTTCCGCCGCGCCCCGTCCTGCCGGAGGACGCGTCTCCGGACAGCCCCGGGCGGACCGTCGACGGCCGGGGTCCTGCCCGCGAAAACCCACCTGCGCAGCGGCTTCCGGCCTGCCAGGATGGCCGCGGGAGGGAAGATCTTGGACGAGACGCAGCACTTCCGGCAGGCCCTGGTCGCATGGGCGGCCGGCGGGCAGGAAGCGGACGCGGCCGCCCGGGCGGCGCGCGAGACGGCCGACGGGGTGCGCTCGATCGTGCTCGTCGAGGGAAGCAGCGACCGGGCCGCGCTGGAGGCGCTGGCGACGCGCGCGGGCCGCGATCTGACCGCGGAGGGCGTCGTGGTCGTGCCGCTCGGAGGCGCGACGAACATCGGGCACTTCCTGGACGTGTGCGGTCCCCCCGGCCTGGACGTCCCGCTGGCCGGCCTCTACGACATCGGCGAGGAGGCGCACTTCCGGCGCCACCTGGAGCGGGTGGGGCTCGGCTCCGGACTGACGCGCGACCGGCTGGCGGCACTCGGGTTCCACGTGTGCGTCGCCGACCTGGAGGACGAGCTGATCCGCGCCCTCGGTGCCGACCGTGTGCAGCAGGTGATCGAGGAGCAGGGCGAGACGCGGCCCTTCCGTACGTTCCGGACCCAGCCCGCGCAGCGGACGCGGCCCGTGGAACACCAGTTGCGCCGGTTCATGGGCACCCACAGCGGACGCAAGGCCCAGTACGCGCACGCCCTGATCGCGCACGTGGACCTCGGACGGGTACCCCGGCCGCTGGAGGACCTGCTCGCGCACGTCTGACGGCGGCGGGCGTTCTCACCAGGGGCCCACCGGGACCGGCGAGCGCCCGGCGCGAACCGCCCGGGCGCTGTTCGCGGTCCCCGCGCCGCCGCTATGGTGATCACCATGTCACCGGGGGAGATCACCACCGCCCTGGGTGCCCTGCCGCCCCTGGAGTCGGCCGAGCACCACAGCGCCGCCATGACCGTGTGCACCTCGCTCGCCGACGCCGATCTGGAGGCGTTGGAGCGGGTGATAGGGGACGACTCCGACCCGCTGCGCGCCTTCAACGCGTTCTACGTCCTGCTCGCGCGCCACCGGCGGGCCCTGGACGGCAGCCGCTTCCGCACCGTGTACCTCCGCCATGCCGCACGTTTCGGTTCCGTGCCCATGCGCGCGTTGCTCGAGTCCGACCTGGCGCTGCTGGACCCGATGGGGCCGAACCTGGCGGCGGCGCTGCGCCACGCCGCGTCGGCGCTGGACTCCTACCCGGGCAACCTCGCTCTCGTCGCGCACCACGCCAGGGTGCTCGCCGAGTACGGATGGAGCGGCGCCGACGTCGCCGACGAGGACGTGCGGACCGCTCTGGCGCAGGTGGACCGGGCGGTCGAGATCAGTCCGGAGCAGCCACGCTACCGCGCCGTGCGGGCACAACTCGCGGCGCTCACAGGTGACTTCGACACGGCACTCACCCAGATCCAGCGAGCCATGGATCTGGAGGACTCCGCCCGTTCGGGGTACGCCGTACGCGTCGTCGAGTACCACCGCATCCGGGCCGACATCGTGCTGCGACGGGAGACCGAGGCCATCCGCAGCGGCCTGCGGGAGACCGCGGAGCGTCTGGAGGCGTCGATGCAGGCACAGGTGGAACAGGTCACGCGGGAGACCCGGGCGCACGAGCAGGCCGAGATCACCCGGCTCCGGTCGGAGACCCTGGGCAGTCTCGGTCTGCTGGCCGCGGTCATCGCCTTCATCGTCACGAGCACGCAGATCGCCCAGGACCTGCCGCTGCGGGACGCGTTGCGGCTGCTGGCCGGTCTGGCAGGCATGCTGACCCTGGTCTTCACCGCATTCGGGGCGGTGTTCGGCGTGGGCCGCCACACCCGCCTCGCGCTGCCCGCGCTGCTCGGGGTGGCCCTGTTCGCGCTGGCGTGGATCCCGGCCTGAGTCCTGGCCGCTCAGGCGGCGGCGTGGCTCCGGCCCCCAGCGGACCGGAGCCTGCGTGCGGCTGCCTCGCACGCCCTCCGGGCCGTCCCGCACCCCCGGTGGGCGCACGACGGATCACGGGACAGACCTGAGGTGGACGAGCTTGTCGGGGTTGGTGACCGAGAAGACGGAGGCGATCGTGTCACCGCCGGGGACGAGGTCCACGACGACGACGGCGAGGGGGCTGTCGCCGGAGAACACGAGCGCGCCGGGGTCGGCGGCCACGCGCCGGTAGCGGATGTCGAACCCCTGCGGCGGCATGGCCCGGGCCACGGCCGCGAACACCGCGGCGACCCGGTCCCGGCCGCGTACGGGGTGGAGGCTGACCGCGGGCCCCTTGCCGCCGCCGTCCGTCCAGAGCGTCACGTCCGGTGCCAGCACCTCCATGAGGGCCCGTAGGTCACCGCCCAGCGCGGCCTCGGCGAACTTCTCGGTGACCTCCGCGTGGACGTCGGGCCGGGGCCGGTGGCGGGGGCGGCGGTCCCGCACGTGGCGGCGGGCCCGCGTGGCGAGCTGACGCACGGCCGCCGGGGACCGGTCCAGGATGCCGGCGATCTCGGGGTGCGCGAAGCCGAACACGTCGTGGAGCACGAACACGGCGCGTTCCAGGGGCGAGAGGGACTCCAGCACGACGAGGACGGCCATCGAGAGTTGCTCGGCCCGCTCGGCGCCGTCGGGCGCCTCCTCGGTCACCCGGGGCTCGGGCAGCCAGGAACCGACGTACGTCTCCTGGCGGCGGCTCATGGCGGCCCGCCGGGCCAGCGCCTGGTTCACGGCCGCGCGGACGAGGTAGGCCCGGGGGTTGTCCACCGGCGCGGCGTCGGGCCTGGCGTGGCGGGCGGCCCAGGCCAGCCACACCTCCTGGAGCACGTCCTCGGTGTCGGCGACGGTGCCGAGCATGTTGTACGTCACGGAGAACAGCAGTTCGCGGTGACCGAGGAACGCGTCGGTCACCGAGTCCGGGATCCGGTCGGCCGGTCGGGCGGGGATCCGCCCGGACCGTGGCTCGGGGATCCGCTCGGACGGTGGGTCGGGTGTCATGTCTTCCTCCTCGTCTGCCGTCACCGAAGAGTGCCGTGAGCACCCGGGTGTGACATGGACGGGTGCGGGTGTGAGACAGCGCACGGTCCCGGCCCGCGATGTCACACCCGGCGCGGCCGCGACCTCTGTGGTGGCGTCCGGGGGAGGAACGGCCTCCCCGGCAGGAGCGGCATGTACGGGAGCCTTTCAGATGCGTACACGGATTCATCATGTCCACGTGTTCGACGGCCGGGACCGACTCGGTGTCACCGAGGTGGTGCTGGAGGACGGCGTCATCGCGGCCGTCGGCGGCGGTACGGAGGAGGCGGGCGGCTGGGACGTCGAGGTCGACGGGCGGGGCGGCACGCTGACGCCCGGCCTGATCGACGCGCATACCCATGTGTTCGACGGCAGCCTGGCCGAGGCACTGCGGTACGGGGTGACCACCGAGCTCGACATGTTCTGCCTGCCCCGGCCGTTGGCCCGGCACCGGTCGCTGGCGCAGGAGAGCGACGACGTGGCCGACCTGCGCAGCGCCGGCACCGTGGCCACCGCGCCCGGCGGCCACCCCACGCAGCTGCTGGCCCTGCTGACCGGAAGCGTGCTGGACCCGGGCGATGTGACGGAGCTCGACTTCGTCACCCGGCCGGAGCAGGCCGAGGGGTTCGTCAAGGCCCGGATCGCCGAGGGCGCCGACTTCCTCAAGATCGTCATCGACGACGGGACGGTGCACGGGACCGAACTTCCCGTGCTCTCGCGGGAGATCGCCGGGGCCGTCACCGCGGCGGCGCACGACGCGGGGCTGAAGGTGGTCGCCCACGCGATCACCGCCGCCGAGGTGGAGGCGGCCCTGGACGCAGGCGTCGACGGGCTCGCGCACGTCTGGGCCGACCTCGCGCCGGGGGATCCGGCGGGACGACGGCTGGCCGAACGTGTCCGTGAGCAGGGCGTGTTCGTCGTGAGCACCCTCGCGTACTTCGAGGCGATCGGCGCGCGGGGGGCGGGAGCCGGCGCCTGTGCGCCGCCCGGTCGTCTCGCCCACGCCGTGGGGGCGCTGCGGGCCCTGCACCGGGCCGGAGTGCCGCTGCTCACGGGGACCGACGCCACCCCGTTCGCGCCCTCCCACGGCGCCGGACTGCACCGCGAGTTGGAGCTGCTGTGCGCGGCGGGGCTGGACGCGCGCGAGGCGCTGGCCGCCGCGACCGCCGTCCCCGCCGAGCGCTTCGGCCTGACCGACCGGGGCCGGATCGCCCCCGGACTCCGCGCGGATCTGCTGCTGGTGGCGGGCGACCCGACGCGCGACGTCTCCGTCCTCGCCGCGCCGACCGCCGTCTGGCGGCGCGGGGTCCACCACGCCCGCTGACACCGCCCGAACCCGGAGAGGAACACCATGACGCACGATCGATTCGTCCTGCTCGAGTCCGGGGCCGCCCGGCCCGGACGCATCCCGCTCCCGCCCGCGTTCTCGGTCAAGGCCCGGACGCACGACACCGAGGGCCGCTTCTCCCTGCTCGAAGTGGTCCTCGCCCAGGAGATCCCGCGCCACGTCCACCACATCGCGGACGAGAGCGTCTACGTGCTGGAGGGCGAGCTCCTGGTCGACATCGAGGACCGCACCCACGCCCTGACGGCCGGGCAGTTCGTGCTGCTCCCCCACGGGGTCCCGCACGCCCTGCGCCCCGGCTCCGGACGGCCGCCCCGCGTCCTGCAGATCTCGTCGCCGGGCGGCTGGGAGTGCTTCGTGGAGGACCTCGTCGAGGCCCGGCCGGCGCTCACGTCGGCAGGGCGGCTCGACCCGGCCCGGCTCAACCGCATCGCCGCTCGCCACGGCATCACCTACGAGGAACGGCGACCGGACTGACCGCGTTCCGCCGTCACGCCCCCGGGGAGGCCGCGGGCTCTACCGGCCCCCCTGACGGGCGGGACCCCGCCGGTCGCGGCCGCGCTCGTCGCCGACGCACCGTCAGGGAGCGACGGAGAGAACGAGCTTGCCGGTGGTACGGCCGGTCTCGCCCCGTGCGTGGGCGCGGCCGGCCTCGGCGAGCGGGAACACCTCGTCGACCAGCACGCGCAGCCGTCCGCTCTCGACCAGGGAGGCGATCTCCCGGAGGCCGGCCTGGTCGGGTTCGACGAGCATGAAGACGGCCCGGACGCCGCGCGCCTCCGCCTCGGCGGTGGGGAAGGTGGCGTCCGGCGGGATGATCGTGACGAGGGTGCCGCCGGGCCGGATCGTACGGAGGGAACGTGACCAGTGGGCGCCGCCGAGGGAGTCCAGGACCACGTCGACATCACGGACGGTCGCGGCGAAGTCCTGGGTGCGGTGGTCGATCGGTTCGTCGACGCCGAGGTCCCGCAACAGGTCGTGTTTCATGGCGCCGGCGGTGCCGATGACGTACGCGCCGCGGGCCTTGGCGATCTGGACGGCCAGATGCCCCACTCCCCCGGCGGCGGCGTGGATCAGGACGCGCGTGCCGGGGCGTACGTCCGCGGTGTCGACGAGGGCCTGCCAGGCCGTCAGCGCGGCCAGGGGCAGCGCGCCGGCCTCGACGGGGGTCAGCCCTCGGGGGCTCGGGGCGAAGTGGCGGGCGGGGGCGGCGACGTACTCGGCGTAGGCCCCGGCGACGTGCGGGAAGCGCGGCATGCCGAACACGGCGTCGCCCACCTGGAACAGGGTCACCCCGTCGCCGACCTCCGCGACCACTCCCGCGACGTCGAAGCCGAGAGTGAAGGGGGCCGGCGTGCCGTCGGGGAAGACGCCGCGCTGCCGGGTCTTCCAGTCGGCCGGGTTCACACCCGCCGCCCGCACCCGGACGAGGATCTCGCCCCGGCCGGGCACGGGGCGCGGTGTCTCGACGAGGCGGAGGACCTCCGGCGGTCCGGCGACGTCCTGGGTGACGGCGCGCATGGTCGGGGCTGTGGTGGTGTGGTCCATCGGGGCGGGCTCGTTTCGTCGGTCGCCGTGTGCGGGCTGCGCCGTGTTTCTGGCGCGCCCTCAGATTCGCCCCGGTGGAACACTCTCCAGTAGTGGCTGGATGGTCATGATGTACAAGGATCGGGCCAACAGCGGACCGCTCGCCGCGGCCGGACCCTCGGAGACGGACTGACGACGACGCGGGAGACGGAGTCTCAGGACCCGCGAGCCCGGCAAGACCGACAGGAGGCCTCCCAGACGCGGGACACCCCGCCGTCGGGGACTCCGGATGGCGGCGGCTCGGCCCCGTCCGCCGGCCCCTTCCCGCCCTGGGATACGTCCGTCCGCCCGGGGTAGGCGCGGGACATGACCGTCACGAAGACAAGCATGCTCGTACTGGACTGCGCGGAGCCGCAGGCGCTTGCGCACTTCTACGCGGAACTGCTCGGGGGCGAGATCCAGGTCGGCGAGGACCCCGATCTGATCGAGGTCATCGGGGGATCGGGTGTCCGTCTCGCGATCCACCGGGACCACGGCCACGCCCCGCCGAGCTGGCCTCGCCCCGAGGACTCCCAGCAGGCGCACCTTCGCATCCTGGTCGGTCCCGAGGACATCGACGAGGCCGAGCGCGAGGCCGTGTCACTGGGCGCCCGACCCCTGGACTCGGACGCCGAGGAGGGGCCGCGCGAGGCGCGCCTCTTCAGCGACCCGGCGGGGCACTCCTTCACCATCGCGGCGACCGGCTGGTCGGTCTGACGGAGCCGAGCACACGCTCCGGCGACGCGCCGCCAGGAACCCCGTGACGGCGGCCCGGGCCGGACTCCGAGGCGTCCCGGCACGGCAGGCGACGGAATCCGGACACCGGGTCGCGCGGGGCGAAGGGGAACGATTGCGGCATCGAGGGGCGCCCGCGACCGGACCACCGGCCCGCGGGGGTGCGTGTGGTCCGACGCGGGGCCGACGCCGGCGGACCTCCGGGACACCGGCGGGGCACCCGGATCTGTGCGCCCGCTACCTCTCCCTGCGAGCTCCCACCACGCCGCTATTCGAGGGGCGCCATCCGACGTGGGAGCGCGCCCACACCGCCAGTTGAGCTGGCGAAACGGTACGACTCACTCCGGTTCCCGGCCCGCACCCCTCTCCTCGCGCACCCTGGAATCCACCCCCCTGAAACCCCGTCAGCAAACTTCCGTAAGCGTTTGCACGCCACACCTCACCAGCCTCCGCCACCCCATCCGTGCGGACCATCAGCGCTCACCGCACCACCGCCGAGCACCTGAACGCGCGTAGATCGGCCGAAAGGCGTCCTTGCCGCGGACGCCGTCCGGATTCGAGGATTCCCTCGTCGAGATTTGACAGGTTCATGGCGGCTCACCCGTCGACCAGGACCCGTCTCATCGTTGCGCGGGCCCGTCCACCCAACGGGTCCCACTCCCCCACCGGAGGATGTAGTGAACCTCAAGCGTCTGTCCCCCCTCGGCGGAACCGCGAAGGGCGCCCGGCTGATCGCCGTGGCCTCCGCGCTCCTGGCCGCCTCAGCGCTTGCCGTCCCCGCTTCGTCCGCGGCCACCGCCCCGGCAGGCCGCGCCACCGCCTCCCAGCTCGCCGTCGCCTCGGACGCGGTGCTCGGCGCCGACGTCCCCGGCACCGCGTGGTACACCGACCAGGCGACCGGCAAGATCGTCCTCACCGCCGACTCCACCGTGTCCGCCGCCGAGATCGCCACGATCAAGAAGGCCGCCGGCGACCGCGCCGGTTCGCTGGAGATCAAGCGCACCTCCGGCACGTTCAACAAGCTCATCGCGGGCGGTCAGGCCATCTACGCCGGCGGCGGCCGCTGCTCCCTCGGCTTCAACGTCCGCAGCGGCTCCACCTACTACGCGCTCACAGCCGGCCACTGCACCAACATCGGCAGCACCTGGTACACCAACTCGGCGAACACCACCGTGCTGGGCACCCGGGCCGGCTCCAGCTTCCCGACCAACGACTACGGCATCATCCGCCACTCCAACGCCTCGGCGGCGGACGGCCGTGTCTACCTCTACAACGGCAGCTACCGCGACATCACCGCCGCGGGCAACGCCTCCGTGGGCCAGTCCGTCCAGCGCAGCGGCAGCACCACCGGCCTGCGCAGCGGCACGGTCACCGGCCTCAACGCGACCGTCAACTACGGCGGCGGCGACGTCGTCTACGGCCTCATCCAGACCAACGTCTGCGCCGAGCCCGGCGACAGCGGCGGCGCGATGTTCTCCGGCAGCACCGCGCTGGGTCTCACCTCCGGCGGAAGCGGCAACTGCAGCAGCGGCGGCACCACGTTCTTCCAGCCCGTGACGGAGGCCCTCAGCGCCTACGGCGTGAGCATCTTCTAGAGCGTGCCCTCCGGATCCGCCGGACGCGGCGGATCCGGACCACGCCCGCGCACGCGCACCGACGGCCGGCGGTCCCTCAGGGGCCGCCGGCCGGACGGCTTCAGCGGGCCCCGCGCCGCGGTACGGCCGGCCGTACCGAACCGGCCGCGGCACCGGGCCGCAGCCGGCCCCGGTCAAGGCTGCGGCAGGTCGGTCCCGGCATCCTCCCGATATCCGGTTGAGCGGACCACGCCGCGGATCGTAGGGTCGCCGATCATCGACGTGTAGCTCAGCAGCAGAGCACCGGGCTCGGGACCCGGAGGGCGCGGGGGCGGAACCCGCCACGTCGGCCATGGACGACAACGCTGAGCAGCAGCAACCGAGTACGGGGAACCGGGCCGCGATCGTGGCTCCTTCCTACGCCGTGGACCAGTGGGCCAAGGCCCTGACGACCGCGCTCGCGCACGACGACGCCGGGACGCGTCGCCGAGCGGCCGAACGGGGCCGCCGGTGGCAGGCCGTGCTGGAGGGTGTCCGCGAGGGACGTCTGACGATCGGGTCGAGGACGCCGGTCCCGGGGCTGCCCGCGTGGGTGACGCCCGAGGTCGTACGCGGCGGATTCGCCACCGGCTCCGCGGGCGCGGCCGGCCCCCTCCTGCCCCATGAGCAGGACACCGCACGGCGGTTCGGGCTGCCGGTCACACGCGAGGCGCTGTTCGCCCACCACCTGACCGAGCCCGGTCTGCGGGAGCTCGCCGATCTGCTGGACAGCGGACGGTACGAGGTGACCGTGCCGGAGGAGGCCGCGCTGCTCACGGTGGCCTGGCTCGCCCGGGCGGGCGAGGTGGACGGCGCCGTCGCGCTCGCCCGGGAACTGGCGCCGCACGCGCGGGAGCTGCGCTTCCTCCCCCGCCCCTCGCAGGTGCGTCTCGGCGGCGCGGGGAACGTGAGCCGGCGGACCGTGGCCGATGCACGCGAGAGCCTGGGCCGGCGGCGGCCCCACGACGCGGTGGAGACACAGCGGGAGGCGCTGACGGTGTGGAATCCGTTCGCCGACCGGATGCTGGCGCACTGGCTGGCGACCACCGACGCCTCGGGGCGTGTCCTCGAACGGCACCCCGACGAGCGCTGGTACCACGCGGGCGCGGAACTGCTGGCCGAGTACCGCAGGCTCGCCGACGCGCACACCCGCTGCCGCAAACACCGGGACCCGAAGGGGAATCTGGGCATTCTGATCGGCGCACTGGAGGAGAGCGTGGCGCGGCGTCCGCTCGAGGCGCGCCGGCTGGGCCTGCTGCGCACCGCCGTCGCGGCGATGGTGCGCCGCCGTGGCGAGCCCGGTTCGGCTCGGCACGCCGCCCTGCGCCGCGAGCAGGCGGCGCAGGGGGCGCTCCCTTCCCACCACGCGTTCGCGCGGCTGGCGCGCCACAGGCTCGCCGGCCTCCCTCAGGAGGGCGGCGCCTCGGACGTCGCACCGCTGGTCGCCGACGTGAGCGCGCGCGAGGCACGGGAGTGGGACCTGCCGGCGGGTGCCCGACTCGCCGCGCCGGTCCGGCACATCGTCGAAGGGACGCTCGACGCGCCCCTCGGCACGCTCGTGGAGCGCGGGCTGGTGCCGTCGGCCGAGGTGCTGGCCGATCTGCTTCCCCAGCTGGTGGCGGCCACGACGGCGCGGACGTACGCGGGCGACACGCTCCCGGCGTTGATGGCGGCCAACTACCGTGCCTTCCGCCGGCGCAGGTCCCTGCTGCTGCTGAACCTGGAGCATCAGGTCCGCGTGGAGGAGCTGCCCTGGGTCAAGGCCGTGGACGGCCACCGGAACGACGGCCCCGACGGCGGGCGGGCCGCCCGGGAGCTGCTGCGGGAGCTCGGTGAGACCGCCGTGCGCGCGTTCCCGGGAACGCTCCTGCCCAACGTCCTGGTGCGCGAGCTGTCCGTACTCGCCCGGCAGGCGGATCTCGGAGCGCCGCTGGTGGAGGAGCTCGCCGCCGACATCTTCACGGGCGGCTTCAGCCCCAAGTTCCTGGCCGCCGCGCGAGTGGCGGCCGAACTGCTCGGCGGCACGCTGTACGAGCGGTACTACGGCATCGACTACGCGGCGGTGCGGAACCTGGCCGTGCTGGAGGCGAGCCGGAACATGCTGCGTTCGCGTCCGAGCCGGACGTCGCCCGAGTTCGACGCGCTCTGCGCGCGACGGGCGGGGAATCCCGGTTCCTGGTCGGTGGCGGGCAACGGCAAGGTCATCGAGCAGGCGCAGATCCTCACGACCCACAACCTGGCCACGCTCGTGGGCCGTGTCGGCGTCACGCCGGGCACCGGGTCCGTGCGCGCGGGGGCACGGGACGAACCCGGGGCACACGGTGGGGTGGGGAACGAGGACGGGTGGGCGGTGCTCGCGCTGCGCGGCTTCGACCTCGTGTGCCGACTGGCGGCCCGTCTGGACGGCCCTGCGCGGGCACTGGCCACGGTGAAGGACGCCGCGTACGCCTGGCGGCAGATGATCTTCCACCTGTCGCTGTCCGAGCCGTTGACACGAGCGGTCGTACCGGACCTGCTGGCCGAGGAGGCGTCGCGCCGTTCGCCGCGGGTCGCCGAGCGGCTGGCGCCCGCGCTGGCCGGCCTGCGCTTCGTCGCGGACGGCGGTTCCTTCGGCCCGGACGGTACGGCGCTCGACGGCACGGCGCGACGGCTCGTCGGCTGGAGCACCGAGCCGCACTGGCTGCTCGCGCCGCCCGCGGGAGCGTCCCGGTGAGGGGCGCGGCAGCCGGCGTGGGTCCGGTCGTCGGCGTGGTCGCCGTGCCCCGCTGGGGACCGGCGACGGCGGGGGTGGGCCGGTGACGCCGTACTCCCTCGCGTTCTACCTGGACGTCGTCACCACCGGGACGGTGCTCGGCGCCCGCCCCACGGACTCGCCCGAGCAGCTCACGGAGATCCTGGGGACGGACTACGCCGAGAACGTCTCCGGCCGGCACCACATGTGGCGTGACCACGGTCTGGTCGAGTTCTTCTGGGAGCGTGGCCGCCCGACCGATCCCTGGGCCGGCCATCACTTCACCCTGCAGGTGCACCGGCTCGCGCGGGGGCGCCGTTCCCTCGTCAACGCGACGCTCCGCGACCGTTACGGGCGCTTCGCGCCACGCCTCCGGTACGACACGTTGCGGAGGCTGCTGGACCGGCGCGGCGTCCCTCTGGTGGAGATCCCGGAGGCCGCCGCGAACGTGCCGTACTTCCGGACCTTCTGGCAGCCGGACTCGCGGGTGGCCGTCCGCGTCATCGGCACCTACGGCCCCTACAGCACACCGGACTTCCTGCGTGTGGGCGACGTCTACAGCATCCAGGCCCCGGTGTCCGGGCCGGGCGTGGCCGCGGACGGCACGACGGGGTGAACGGCCCTGTGAGAGCGCCGCGTTCGGGGCGCCGGCCCCGCCCGGTGGTTCAGCCGACGGCGGGAGCGTTTCCGGCCTGTCGCGCGGCGCCGGGACCATCGCCGGCGGCCGGATTTCCGCCGGCCGCCGGGGTCCGGCACCCGGATTTCCGCCGGCGCAACGCCGCGTCTACCGGCGACTGTTCGCGGCCTGCAGCTTCATGAACTGCTGCACGACCAGAGGTTGGGGCACGTCGGGCGCGGCGCCGCTCGTCGTGGCGGAGGTGAACGTGATCAGCACCGATCCCTCGCGAACCAGGGTGTAGGCGGTGGGCTGGGTGCCCCTGCCCTCCAGGCGGTACGCCACGGTCTCCTCGCCCACCGCGAACGGCCTCAGCGCGGTGACCTTCGTGAAGTGCAGCGCGCCGCCGTCGTAGCCGCCCGCGCAGGCCGCCACGGCCTCGCGGACATCGGCGACGATCCTCTTCGCGCCGTCGGCGGTGTACGCGCTCAGTTCGACACCCGTGCCGGTGCCCTGGTGGTCGCCGACCGTCCCCGTCGCGTAGCGCCGCACGAGGGCCGAGGGCTTCGGGTCGTTGATGCCGATCCGTACGTTCTCGAGCGCCTGGCACGCGGACGGCGTCGCCTTCGAGCCGGCGGGCGCCCGCTGCGCGGGCATGTCGCCGATCCGGAACTCGGCCAGATCACCCTGGGCGAGCACGATCTCCGCCAGCGCGGCCGCGGTCGGCGCCGGGGCCCCGTCGGCCGGCTTCTCGGCGGGCGTGCCGGTGGGGGGCTTCCTCGGCTGCGCGGACGTGCTCGTCGAGGCCGCGGCCGAGGGGGCTGCGTCGTCCGTCCCGCTCTTCTCCCCGGCGCAGCCGGTTGCCAGCGCGGCCACCACCATGCTCCCCGCGACCGCTCTCGCCACCGCGGCCCTCGTTCCTCGCACGCGCATGTCCTCCCCCTTCGACTCCCCATCGGAGTGCGGGTGTTCCCCCACTCGTCGCCGATGATGGCACGAGGCACAGGACGGAGGGGCTCGCCCGGCCCACCCCGCGGGGCCGGGGCGACCCGGCCGTGCCGCCCGCGGCGTGGCGGGGCCGACGGTGGGCCGCGGCGTCCGCTCCGGCCCGTCGTTCACGCGGACAGCGGACGGTCCGTCGCCAGGATCGGTGCGGGCAGTTCGGTGGTGCCGCGCAGATAGCCGTCCACGGCGGCCGCGGCGGCGCGGCCTTCCGCGATGGCCCAGACGACCAGGGACTGACCGCGCCCGGCGTCACCCGCCACGAACACCCCTTCCGTGCCCGCGACCGGCGGGCCCACCCCGGGCGGAGGCGCGCCCGCCGGTGGGGACGCCGCCGCGAAGAAGGGGGTGCGCGCGAAGGTGCCGCGGTCGTCGAGGGTGAGCCCGAGCGGGGCGGTCAGGCGCAGGTCGTCGCACGGACCGCGGAAGCCGAGGGCGAGCAGCACCAGGTGGGCCGGGAGCGCGCGCTCCGTGCCCGGGCGAGGGCGCCTGGTTCCGGGTTCCACCTCGCTCAGGACGACGGCGCGGACGTGGCCGGCGGCGTCGCCGTCGAAGCGCATGGTGACCGAGGCGAACGCCCGGGGGTCCGCGCCGTCGCGGTCGCGTGCCTCCTCGTGGGCGTGGGAGGACCGGTGGATCCTCGGGTGGACGAGCGGCCAGGGCTCGTCCGCCGTACGGTCGGGGCCGGGCATGGGATTGATGTCGATCTGGACGACGGAGGCGGCGTCCTGCCGCAGGGCGGTGCCGAGGCAGTCGGAGGCCGTGTCACCGCCTCCGACGATCACGACGTCCTCGCCCCGGGCGGAGAGGTCCGTGGGTGGCCGGCCCGAGCCGGCGGCGGCGCGGTTGGCGGCCGTCAGGTACTCGATGGCGTGATGGACTCCGGCCAGTTCGCGCCCCGGGCACGGGAGTTCACGGGGTTCCGTCGCACCGGTCGCGACGATCACGGCGTCGTGCACGTCCCGCATCCGTGCCGCGTCGAGATCGTGGCCGACGTCGACACCCGGCATGAACCGGGTGCCCTCCGCCTCCATCTGCGCGATCCGGGCGTCGAGCCGGGCCTTCTCCATCTTGAAGTCGGGGATGCCGTAGCGGAGCAGTCCTCCGGGGCGGTCGGCACGTTCGTAGACCGTGACCGCGTGGCCGGCGCGGGTGAGCTGCTGGGCCGCCGCGAGGCCGGCCGGGCCGGAGCCGACGACGGCGACGGACCGGCCGGAGAGCCGGGAGGGGGGCAGCGGGCGGACGTGGCCGCGGTCCCATGCCTCGTCGGCGATCGCCTGCTCGACGTTCTTGATCGTCACGGGATCGCCGGTGAGCGCGAGGACGCAGGCGTCCTCGCAGGGTGCGGGGCACAGGCGGCCGGTGAACTCGGGGAAGTTGTTGGTGGCGTGGAGCCGTTCGGAGGCCGTGGCCCACTCGCCGTGGGCGGCGTACACGTTCCACTCCGGGATGAGGTTGCCGAGGGGGCAGCCACCGTGACAGAAGGGCACGCCGCAGTCCATGCAGCGCCGGGCCTGGGACGAGACCAGCGGCAGCAGCGGCCGGCCCGCGTGCACCTCGTGCCAGTCCCCGAGGCGCTCTTCGGTGGGCCTGGCGGGCGCGGGCCGCCGGGAGATGTGCATGAAGCCGGCGGGATCGGTCATGGCACCCTCGGCAGGGCTTTTCAGGGGTCCGGTAACCGTTCTCCTCAGCGTACGCCCGCGGCGCTCGGGCGGCGGCGTACCGGGCCGCCGGCGGACGCCCCCGGGCGCCGCTGCCGCCGGGGCCGCGTGCCGAGCCCCGTCGCGGCCGACGTTTGAGTCCGGCGATCGCGCGCATGCGGTGAAGGAGGCAATCGACGGATTCACAGGAAGTCCACGAGGAAGAGGAGCGCATCATGGGTGTCATCTCCTGGATCGTCATCGGTCTGCTGGCCGGGCTCATCGCCAAGGCGCTGACGCCGGGTCGTGATCCGGGCGGGCTGATCGTGACGACGCTGATCGGCATCGCGGGCGGGCTGCTGGGCGGCTGGCTCGGCAAGCAGATGTTCGGCATCGACTCCATCGACGGCTTCTTCGACCTGTCGACCTGGATCGCGGCGGTCGTCGGATCGATCATCCTGCTGCTGATCTACCGGGCGTTCACCGGTGGCCGCTCGCGTCGTCGCGCCTGACGTCGAGCCCGGCGCGCCCGTCGGCAGGGGTGACGTCCTCCCCCGCCGAGGGCTCGACGCGCCGGGCCGGGCGTCCGCCGGTGCCGGACGTCGCGGTCGCGGCAGGATTCGGTTCCCCGGCCGTCGCGTCGCCGGTGGTCCGCGACGGCACTGCGGATACGATCAGCGGATGGTCACAGTTCGTCGCGCCGGGCCGAACGACGGAGACGTCCTCGGCGAGATCCACGCCGCGGCCTGGGAGGCCGCCTACGCCCCCTTCTTCGCCACCGAGTTCGCCGTGCAGGGTGTCAGAAGCCGGCGCACGCGCTGGCACGCACGGATCGCCCGGGCGACGGAGACGATCCTCCTGGCCGAGGACGACGGGATCCCGCTGGCCGTCGCCGTCTTCGCGCCGTCGGCGACACGGCCGGGCCTCGCCGAGATCCACAGCTTCTACAACCATCCCGACGGCTGGGGCAGCGGCATCGCCGCCTCGTTGATGACCGAGACGCTGCGTCATCTGCGGGACGACGGCTTCACGCGGGTGCACCTGTGGACGCTGCGGGACACCCCGCAGTCCCGCCGCTTCTACGCCAAGTCCGGCTTCGCCGAGAGCGGCGCCACCCGCACCTTCGACTTCGGCGACGGGAACCCTCTGGAGCAGGTCGAGTACGAACGGGCGTGCTGACGGGCCGCCCGCCGCGATCCGTCCGCCCCCGAACCCGTCCGCCCCGATCCCGTCCGCCCCCCTGGACCGACCCGGCCGCCCCCCTCGATCGCGCGGACCGGCCGTTCTTCCCCGCCGGCGCGGGTTCGACCCCCTCGCGGCCCGGCTGCGGCCCGGCCACCGCCGTTCCACAATGAGGAGGGATCCCGCCGACGACCGTCGGCGGCGTTCGGGCGGCGTCGGCTGAGAGGACCGGCCCATGCACGCTGTGGCTTCGCCGGCCGCGCGGACGGGGGCCTTCGTCGCCGTGTCGGTGTCCCTGTTCTGCATCCAGCTCGACTTCTTCGCCCTGAACCTCGCCCTCCCCGGTATCTCGGACGAGCTCGGCGTCACGGTCTCCGTGGCTCAGTGGACCCTCTCCGCGTACATGCTCGCCATCGGCTGCTGCTTCGTCGTGGGCGGCCGGATCGGCGACGTCTTCGGGCGGCGGGGCGCACTGCTGGTGGGCATCGCCCTGTTCGCGGCGGGTTCCCTGGGATGCGCGCTGGCACCCGGACTGGGGCTGCTCGTGGCGGCCCGGATCGTGCAGGGGGTCGGGGCGGGATTCGTCTTCCCGGTCTCGGTCTCCGTGATCACCAACGCGTTCCCCGACGAGACCCGCGCCAAGGCGCTGGGCGCCGCGTTCGGGATCGCCAACATCGGCACGGCGCTGGGGCCCTTCGTGGGCGGCGGGTTCACCGAGGGGCCCGGCTGGCGGTGGATCTTCTGGGCGATGGTGCCGCTGGCCCTGGTCTCGCTGCTCGTCGCCTGGGCGTACGTGCCGGACTCGCGGGACGACTCGGCGCCGCGCGAGCTGGACCTCGTCGGCTGCCTCCTGGTCGTCGTCGGTCTGGCCACCCTCACGCTGGCCGTCGAGCGGGGCGACGCGTGGGGCTGGGATCACCCGCGCACCCTCGCGCTCTTCGGCGTGGCCGTGGTGGCGGGCGGGGCGTTCGTGGTCCGGGAACGGACGACGCCGCACCCGTTGATCGACCTGCGGCTGTTCCGCAACATCCCGTACGTCCTGGTGACGGGCATGGGGTCGATCGCGAACATGGGCTACGGCGTCACCGTCTTCGTCGCCACGCTCTACCTGCAGGGGGTGCGGGGTCTGTCCCCGTTGGCGGCGGGCACGGTCTTCCTGGCGCCCGCCCTGCTCGTGGCGCTCAGCGGTCCGCTCGGGGCGCGGCTCGCCCGCCACATGCGGCCCACCGCGGTGATGGCGCTGGCGGGAGCCGTGGCGGGGACCGGGATGTACGCGCTCACGTACGTCACCGCCTGGTGGCTGTACATACCGGTGTTCGCCTGGTGCGGCTTCGGGCTGGGGCTCGGCTGGACCTTCTCCGGTGTGGCGACCCAGCAGGTCGTCCCGCCCGCCAGGGCGGGAGAGGCGTCGGGGGTGCTGCTGACGTTCCTGGTGACCCTGGGGGCGATCGCGCTGGCGGGGGCGGCGGCCGCGATCTCGGCGGCGACGCCGGAGCGGCCCGCCGAGGACGTCTACGACGCGATCCTGCGGCTGGGCGGGGCGGCGATCCTGGCCTGCTCCCTCGCGGTGATGGCCGTACGCCACCGCCTCGTCGTCCTCGGCAGACTGCCGCCGCTGTCCCTGCGCACCGCGGACGGTGAGGAGCGGCTGCCGGAGCACCGGTCGTGACGACGGCTCAGGTCCTGTCCGGGCGATCCTCTCGGGCCTCGACGATCGCCCGGACAAGACGCCACCTAGGCGTTCGGGTCGAAGGGGATGCCTGCCGGCTTGGCCTTCGTCAGGTGGGAGGCGAAGGAGTCGTCCCTCAGACCGAAGTGCCCGCTGCCGAAGTCGGCCTGGGTGAGCTTGTCCCGGAGCGTCGGCGGATAGCCCGACCAGCCGACCAGAGCGGGGAACTGCCAGACGCGGCGGTGGTTCTCGGGCGGTTCGTCGTTGTTGTTTGCCGCGCGGAAGCAGTGGGTCCCGATGCCGTCCTTGTGGTAGACGATCTTGGGGTGGGTGCCGTCCCAGCGGATCTGGTCGCGCGTGTGGATGTCGAAGTCGCCGTGGGCGGAGGTCGCCACGTACTTGGCCTCACCGCCCTGGATCCACACCACCACGTGCTCCCAGTCGTGGCGGTGGCCGCCGAGGCTGATGCCGGGGATGGCCTGGTCCTTCTCGAAGTACAGCGCGTAGATGACGGCGCACCAGCCGTTGTTGCACTTCCAGCGGGAGTAGCCGTTGGTGTTGTCGAGGTCCGAGGCGTCGCGGCAATTGCCGTTCAGGGCGCCGGTGGGGTTGAGTCCGCTGTTCAGCGCCCCGCTCGACCCGATGGCGGGGGTCGGGTAGCAGCCGTCGGTGTCGTAGTCGTAGGCCGGTTGGAAGGTGAGCTCGATCGCCTCGGCCTGGGAGGGCAGGGCCGGCGGTGGCGCCGCGAAGGCCGCCTGGGGTACGGCGACGACCAGCGCGAGGGCGGCGCCGACGACCACTAAGGGTCGCTGGATGTGACGGTTCATCCGCAATGCGGGCCTCCTGGACATGGGGGGTTCGGGGGGTGGCACTCGGATCGGGGCCGACGTCGGCCGATACGCCCGTGCATCATTCGCGAACCCGCTCGGCACGGCAAGAGGGCGGACAGCCCCTCTTCACCGCCGGGCGAACGCGGCGGCTGTGCTCCACGTGTCGCCGGAGACCCGCTGTGAGCTGGATATGTCAGGGGGTTGACTGTCCGTAGGGACCTCGCGCGAGCGCTCCCCTCCCGCACGGACTCACTGACGAACCGTCACCAGGAGGACACCGGCCGGTCTTTCCTCCGCCACCGACGGGACGGCCGACCTGCGCGAGGGTGACCGGCCGCCCGGTCCCGGCCTCGGCGCGAAGCCCTGCCCCACTCCCCCGATCGACCCCGAACCGGGCCTGGCGCCGGGGGCTTCGGGAGACGAGGCACGGCAGCGTGCACGCCGGAGCACCTCGCGTCTCCCGCCGGCGGCGGGACGCGACGGCGCGACCCCGGCCGACGCTCCGGGATCTGCGGGCCGACGGTCGCTTCGCGGTCGTCGAGCAGCGGGCACGGGGAGCGCCGGGCACCCGGGACGTCACGCTCGTGAGCGCCCGGAGGCGCGGTGTCCCGGCCCGGTGGAGGACTGCTACGCCGGACTCGTCCAGGACCTGGGGCGGCCCCGAGCAGGGACGCGCGGGACCGCCGGCCGGCCGGTCAGCTCTCGGGCGGTTGCTCGGTGACCCGCGTCCCGGGGTGCGCCAGGGAGCACACGAAGGCGACGGCCAGGGCGATCGCCATGCCGTAGAAGACCCACTGGTTGGCCTCGGCGAAGTCCATCCGGATCGCGTCGCCGGCGCTCTGCAGGGCCTTGGCCACCGGCCCGTCGCCGGACGGACCCTGCCCGTCCGGATGCCCGGTGACCGCCTCGGCGACCTGGCGGGCGGCCGAGTCGGCCTCGTCCGCGGGCAGTCCGCGGTCCTGGAGCGTCGAGGAGATCCGGTCGGTGGAGACATGGGTCAGCACGGTGCCGAAGACGGCCATGCCGACGGCGGCGGCGTAGTTGCGGACGGTCTGCGTGATGCCGGTGACCTCGCCGTACGAGGCGCCGATGGAGCGGTTGACGGCGTCGGTGGAGGCCGGGGCGAGGAGGAATCCGATGCCGGCGCCGGAGAGGGCCACGTAGGGCCACTGGTCGTGCATGGACAGGTCGGTCATCTTCTGCGCCCAGAGGTAGAAGCCGACCGCGCCGAGCGCGCATCCGATCTTCATGGCGGGGCGCGCGCCGCGCTTGTCCAGGATCTTGCCGCCCCACTGGGAGGCGATGCCGAAGCCGATGAAGAAGTACAGCAGGAACAGCGCGGCCTGGTTCGGCGAGGCGCTCAGCGACACCTGCGCGTACACCGAGGCGAAGAAGAACACCGGCACGAAGGCGAGCATCGCGAAGAACAGCACGAGGTTGTCGATCGTGAAGGCCCGGTCGCGGAAGACGTCGAAGTCGATCAGCGGCTGGGAGGTGCGCCGCTCGTAGCCGAGGAAGAGCAGCAGGATCGCCAGGCCGCCGACGATGCACGCCCAGGTCGCGACGCTGCTCCAGCCCCAGGCGGACGCCTGCTGGAAGCCCAGCACGCTCAGGCCCATGCCGACCGCGACGAGCACGGCGCCGACGACGTCCAGTCGCTCGGGGCGACGGCTCTCGGGGATCCGGGCCAGGACGGTGAGGACGATCGCGACGACGGCGACCGGCACGTTGACCCAGAAGATCGCCCGCCAGGTCCAGGTGGTCAGCCAGCCGCCCAGGAGGGGACCGATCGCGGTCAGCGCGCCGGACAGCCCGAAGAAGAGCGCGAGGGCCCGGCCCCTTCGTTCGACCGGGAAGACGGCGATGACGACGGCCAGCGCCGCCGGGAACATCAGGGCCGCGCCCAGGCCCTGGGTGGCGCGGAAGACGATCAGCCAGGTCTGGGCGAGGCCGCCCTCCGGCACGCAACCGCACAGCACCGACGAGACGACGAAGAGCAGGGTGCCGATCAGCATGATCCGACGGTGTCCGAAGAGGTCGGAGAGCCGTCCGCCGAGCGCGAAGAACGCCGCGAGGGAGAGCAGATAGGCGTTGACGACCCACTGCATCCCGGAGGCGGAGAGGCCGAGCTCCTGGGTGATGCTCGGGGCGGCGATCGAGACGATGGTCTGGTCGATGAACGTCATCGACACCGCGAAGAGCATCGCGGCCAGGGCGAGTCGCTGTCGGGGCGCCTCCGATGTCGAGGCGCCGGTCGGTCCGGAGGATGACGTGGATGTACCTGCCATGGACGGATGATCTCCCCGGACCGCTCCGCCTGCATGCCGGAGCCCGGGCGGGGCGGCCGGCGGAGCGGTGGACGGACCGGGGCACGGCGGCCGGGCCGGGCCGGTCGGGGCCGAAAGGAACGGCGTGCACGCCCCTGCCCGTCCCGCATCCCTCGCCGGGACGCGGCGACTCCTCCCCCGCGGGGGAACTCCTTCGGGTGCGCCCGAAGGAGGTACGGGCGGATCGCGGCGGCGGCGCCCGGTCAGCGGCCCGGCGACGACGGCGTCGGCCGTGCGGCGAAGGAGGTGACCGCGGCACCGGCGGTACGGCGCGGGACGCGGCTCATCGGCCGAGGGTGTTCATCAGGATGATGGCGACGAGGTCCGCGAGGATCACGGCGATGACGCCACTGATCATGAACCAGGCTCTGCGTGATTCGTCCATGCCCGCACGTCGCCTCCCGACTCGGGGGTACCGCCGGGCGCGGGTCCGGCGGATCCGGATGCCACGCCGTCGGCCTGTGACCATGATGGACCGGTTCACGGCGGGGCACAGGTCGGGACACCGGGCCCGGAGGACGGGCGCCGTGCGGTCACGCTTGGTACGGCGGGGCGGTCCGTCCCCGGGAACCGTCCCGCGGTCAGGCGACCCAGGTGCCGGTCATGCCGACGACCGCCGAGCCGTCCTGGTCCGCCAGCTTGACGCCGGTGAACTCGCGAGCCCACGGCGAGGTCTGGATGCGGAAGGCCGGAGTCTCGGCGGCGAGCGCCTCCATGACCGCCTCGGCCGCGCCGGCCGGGGTCTGGGCGCCGTCGAGGAAGCTGCCCACCGTGCGGTCGATGTAGTGGCGCATGGCGTCCGCGTACGGGCCGGCCGCCGCGAGGCGGGCCTCCACGTCGAGCCCGATGTTGTTGACGAACTCCGTCGCCACGGCGCCCGGCTCGACGACGGACACGCGGACCCCGACGGCTCCCGCGACGGGGGCCAGGCTCTCCATGTACCCCTCGACGGCGAACTTCGCGGCGCAGTACGCCTCGTTGAAGGGCTGGCCGATGACACCACCGACGCTGGTGACGGTGACGAGACGGCCTCCGGTGGCCCGCAGGTGCGGCAGCGCGGCCTTCGAGACGTTCACGACGCCGAAGAAGTTGACCTCCATGACCTCGCGGACGTCGTCGACCGACTCGAGCTCGAGTGTGCCGACGTGCCCGGCACCGGCGTTGTTCACGACCGCGTCCAGGCGCCCGTAGTCCGCGATCACGCCGTCCACGGCGGCGGCGACGGAGTCCGGGTCGACGACGTCGAGCTGCCGGATGTCGAGTGCGACGCCCGCCTCGGCGGCGGCCTTGCGCAGGGCGTCGGCCCGGTTGGTGTCACGCAGGGTGGCGATCGTCCGCCAGCCCGCCTGCGCCGCGGCGATCGCGGCGGCGAGGCCGATACCGGAGGAGGTACCGGTGATCAGGACGGTGCGGGGCTCGGCGGCGGGGGTGGCGGGGAGGGTCGACATGAGGGGTGCCTTTCACGGAACGTGATTTATGTGCGTGTACACACACCATACGTTTATGTGCGTGTGCACGCAACCTCTAGACTGCCGACATGGCGAAGAAGCTCACCGAAGCCGAGATGCCCACGGCCGACTACGCGTTCTACGGGCTGGTCTGGGCCGGGACCGTGATGACCGACCGCGTCGACCGTGCCCTCGTGAAGGCCCACAACCTTCCCGTGTCGTGGTTCGAGGTCATGCTGTGGCTGGCCTCCAGCCCCGATCCGGTCCCCGCGTCCATCCTGGGCAACAGCACCCTGCTCAGCCGCAGCCAGGTCTCCCGGGTCGTCGACGCCCTGCAGACGCGCGGCCTGGTGACCCGTACGCCCTCGGCACGGGACGCCCGGTCCGTGGAGGTCTCCCTGACGGAGGAGGGGCGTCGCGTCTTCGCCGAGGCCGACGCCACACGGCGCGAGGCACTCGGGCCCGTCTTCACCGAGCTCCTCGACGAGAAGGACCTCGAAGCGCTGGCAGCCGTCTGGCGCAAGCTCAAGGCCGAGAAGACCGGGGGGCCCGAGAAGTTCTAGGGCGTGTTGCGAAAGTCCCGCCTGCCTCGCGACGCCTGGCACGCGCGCTCGCCGCGTTGTCGGGATCGCCCGAGTACGCCCAGTACGAGGGCGACCCTCCGCCTTGCGATCGCACGCACCAGACGCCGCGAGGCCCGCCCTTCGGGCGGACGGCGCTACTTTCGCAACACGCCCTAGCCGGGCAGGTCCGGCGAGGGGACGGGAAGAGCGGGCTCGCCGGGACGGCGCGCCCCTGCCCCGTCCCTCGCCGCGCCGAGCGGTGGGAGGTGAGCCGGCAGCGGCGTCAGCCCGAGTGGCCTTCGGGGGCGAGAGTCGCGGCCGCCGCGAAGAGGCGGGCGCAGCGCTGTGTCATGGCCTCGGGCGTCTGCTCCGGATGCTTGACCCACCAGCGGACGAGCGTGGCCACCAGGTCCTGCCAGACGTACCTGAGCGCGTCGGCGTCCAGCGGGTCGCGGGATCCGGCCGCACGGAGCAGTTCGGCGGTGCCCCCGGCGGCGAGGTCGTCGATGGCCGACCAGTAGACCGCTGCCCGGCGGGCGGCCTCGCCGCCGGGCGGCAGCGTGGTGTCGTACAGCACGAACCATGCCTCCCGCCGCCCTTCCAGGGCGGTGAAGATGCCGTGGAGGACGCGCAGCGGCGTGTGCGCCGTGGTCCCGCCGGGCCCCATGGCCGTACGGATGGCCTCCAGGAGCCGGTCCCCCACGGGTTCCAGGCAGGCGACGTACAGGTCCTCCTTGGTGCCGCAGTACTGGTGCAGCAGCGTCTTCGTGACCCCCACCCGGGCGGCGATCGCGGGGAGGGAGGCGGCCGCGTAGCCGCGGCTGCCGAACTCCTCCGTGGCGGCCTCCAGCATCTGCTGCCGGCGGCGCTCCCGCGGGACTCCCTTGGTGCCGGCTTTCGAAGGTGGGGTTGCCATGGACGGATATTATCAGTAGGTAATTTACCCACAGGTAAATTACTGCGATCCCTGGAGCGCCCATGTCCGGCACCACCCCGCAGCCATCCGGTTCCCGCACCCGCTCCTGGTGGGGGTGGGGCTGGACGGACGCACATCCCGACGACGCGGAGTGCGTCGCGATGGGCGCCCTGCTGCCCGGCACCCTGAGCCGTCCGCTCCCCGTGCCCGAGGTCCGCGACCTCGGCATCGCCGACCCCGCCGTGGCACCCCCGAAGAGCCTGTCCGGGCTGGTGTCGGCGGACCCCGGGGACCGGGCCGCCCACGCCATGGGGAAGGCGTACCGGGACGTGATACGCGCCCTCCGCGGCCGTCCCGGCCGCGTCCCCGATCTCGTCGCCCGGCCCACGGACGAGGCGGGCGTCGCCGACCTGCTGGACTGGGCCGGCGACCGGCAGATCGCCGTCGTCCCGTACGGCGGCGGCTCCTCGGTCACGGGCGGCGTGGAGTACCGCGGTGACGCCCACCGGGCGGTGCTCTCGCTCGACCTCACCGCGATGGGGCGCGTCCTGGAGGTCGACACCGAGAGCCGCTCCGCCCGCATCCAGGCGGGCGCGCTCGGCCCGAGCCTGGAGAACCAGCTGCGGCCCCACGGCCTGACCCTGCGGCATTTCCCCCAGAGCTTCGAGTTCTCCACCCTGGGCGGCTGGCTCGCCACCCGGGCCGGTGGCCACTACGCCACCGGTCGCACCCACATCGACGACTTCGTGCAGTCGACGCGCGTCGTCACACCCGTCGGCACCAGCGCCTCGTGGCGGCTGCCGGCATCGGGAGCGGGCCCCTCCCCCGACCGCCTGTTCCTGGGCTCCGAAGGGGCTCTCGGGGTCATCACCGAGGCATGGGTGCGCCTGCAGGAGCGCCCCCGGCACAAGGCCTCGGCCTCCGTCGCATTCGCCGACTTCCACGACGCGCTCCGGGCGGTGCGCGCCCTCGCGCAGTCCGACCTCTCCCCCGCCAACTGCCGCCTGCTGGACGCGGGCGAGGCCGCTCTGTCGGGGGCGGCGCAGGACGGCTCCGCCGTCCTGGTCCTGGGGTTCGAGTCGGCGGACGAACCGGTGACCGGCCGACTGGAGCGGGCCGTCGACCTGGCCCGCTCGCACGGCGGCCGACACGAGGGCGCGTCCGGCCAGGGGGACGGAGGCGACGACACGGCCGTGGGCGCCTGGCGCTCGGCCTTCCTGCGCATGCCCTACCTCCGCGACGGGCTGGCCCGGATGGGCGCCGTGGCGGAGACCTTCGAGACGGCCGCCACCTGGGACGCGATCCCGGGCCTGATCGACGCGGTGCGGACCGAGGTCTCCGAGGCCGCGCTCAAGGCCACCGGGCACCCGGCCACGGTCAACTGCCGCCTGACGCACGTCTACCCGGACGGCGCGGCTCCCTACTTCACCGTTCTCGCCGCGGGCCGCCCCGGTGACGAGGTCGCCTTCTGGGACGACCTGAAGGCGGTCGCGAGCGAGGTCCTGCACCGGCACCGGGCGACCATCACCCACCACCACGCCGTCGGCCGGGACCACCGCCCCGGCTACGACCGCCAGCGCCCCGAACCGTTCGCCCTCGCGCTGCGGGCGGCGAAGACGGCGCTCGACCCGCGGGGCATCCTCAACCCGGGGGTGCTGGTGGACTGACGGGCTCGGGAGCGGGGGCGAGGGCGGGGGCATCGCGGGAGGGACGGGGGCAGGGCCTCACCGGGCAGGGGCAGGGCCTCACCGGAGGTGGCGCACGGCGCCGGTCGACGGGGAGCCCGTGTCGTCGACTCCCTCCCCGCGTTATAGATCACGAACATCCCTTTTGGGTATGGCTTGTTCCCGCCCTTCCGCCCCCACTCGTCCGGAGGTCCGTCATGACGGCCGAACACCCCAGCAACGCGCAGGGCGGAGCCGCCTCCACACCCGCCGGGACGTCGAAGTCCCTGCCCACGGAGCGCGTTCTGGACCTGGCGGGATTCCGGTACGTGTGCCGCACCGCGCCGAGCCGGCGCCCCGGCGCCGAGACCCTCCTGGTTCTGGGCGGGTTACTGCAGGACCGCTGCTCGTGGCTGCGG
Organism: Streptomyces sp. NPDC048338; assembly: GCF_043201055.1. Lineage (NCBI taxonomy): Bacteria > Bacillati > Actinomycetota > Actinomycetes > Kitasatosporales > Streptomycetaceae > Streptomyces > Streptomyces sp. NPDC048338. Next base: position 146,983 of record NZ_JBICYQ010000002.1, on the reverse strand, counting down.
CACGAGCAGCGGCTGACCGAGGTCTGCTCGGTCGTCACCGTCGACCTGCCCGGTTACGGCACAGCCGACTTCCTCCCGGCCTCCTACGGCACCGACTTCCTCGCCCGGGCCGTGCGGAACCTGGTGACCGAACTCGGGCTGTCACGCGTGAACCTGATGGGCGCCTGCTTCGGAGGCAGCGTGGCGCTCCGGTTCGCCGAGGAGTCCCCGGAGTTGGTCGAGCGCATGATGCTGGTGGGCGTGGCGACGCATCTGCCGGAACAGCACGTCGCCGCCATGCCGCGCTGGGACGCGATGCTGCAACGCGGACAGGTCGACCTCCTCGCCCGGGAACTGACCGACGTCTTCATGCCGCCCTCGGGCGCGTCCACGGTCCGACGCCACCACGTCATCTCGCGCCTGCTGTACCAGCAGATCTCGCGCCAGGACCCGCAGCAGCTGCACAGGTCCGCGGAACACATCAGCCGGCTGATGCGGCACGCGTGGTACGCGCCCCGGGGCGGCGCGACGTGCCCCGTCCTCGTCGCCACGGGCGAGCACGACACCCTCACCACTCCCGCCATGGGACGCTCGGTCGCCTCCCGCATGCCCACCGGCCGCTTCCTGACCATCCAGGCGGCGGACCACCTCGCCCCGCTCGAACGCGTCGCCGACTTCGCCGACCTCATGGTCCGCTTCTGTACCGACGCCCCGCTCGACGGCCTGCCCTACGCGTCGGCCGTGGAGCACTCGTCCGCGCCGGGCGCGCGCCTTCCGCAGCAGGCCGCCGCCCGGGGGCGCACCGGACACGCACAGGGCACGCTCCTGGCACGCCATGCCGTGGGCGGCGCCGTGTGAGGCGGGCGGTTCCCGGGCCCTGCGCGGGGCCGTCGAACGCCCGGTGGGTCGCCCCGGTGCACGGCCGAGGCCCCCGTGGTCTTCCACGGGGGCCTCTGTCTCCGCCGGCTGTCCGGCGGGCCGGACGCGCCGGAGTCATGCGCCGAGCAGGCGTTCCGTCACCTCGCGGTAGGTCCGCAGGGTGAGCCGGAGCTGTTCGGTGTCGGCGCCCCGGTCGGGCGCGTCGCCGCCCTGCTGCCAGCCCGCCCGCAACGCGGTGCGGCGGTCCTTGAGGGAGGCGATGAGCTGCTCCTCCGTCTCGTCGAGGACGTCGGCCGCCTTGGCGACCGCGTCGCGCGGCGAGTCGACGAAGCCGGCGAGCGCGTGGTGCAGGCGCTGCCCGAGACGCTCACGGTCCCGGTCGCCCAGCAGGGCACCCGCGGGACCGTTCCCCTCGGGGCCGGCGGTGGGACCGGTGCCGGCCGCGTGGTGGTCACCACGGCCTTCGCCGGGCGCCACGCCGCCGGGACCGGGTGCCTGGCCGTCGGGTGCCGGCCGGTCCGTGGCGGTCCGTCCGCGCGGCGCGGCGGGGGTCTCGGCGGGAGTCTCCTTGCGGCTCCCCCCGTTCCTGCCCGTGGCGCCGGGGGCGTCGGACGGTGCGGCGGACCGGGGCGACTTCGACGGCGGAGACGCCGGGGTGCCGGAGGCCGGCGGTGTGACCGGGGGTGCGGGCGGCGGCGCGGAGGGAGCCGGCGGGGCCGTACGGCCGGCGCGCTGGGCGGGTACGGCGGGGATCACGGGATCGCTCTCCGATCCGCCCTCGCTCCGGCCTTCCGTCCACTGGTCACGGTTCTCGCGTGCCATCACGCACCACTTCCCTTCGGCTTGAGCAGGTGTCCACGCCGGTGCCCGGACGTCCCGTGCGGTCGGGCCGTGGCGACGGTCGCCGACTCGGCCGTGGTCAGGTGGTCGAACAGGGCCCGGGCGTGCACCAGGGCCTCGCGCAGTTCCTCGGTCGACGCGGATGCGGAGTCCGCGCCGCTACGGGCCGTGCGCAGTCCCTCCACCTGGCGCGGGTGGTGCACCGACAGGGCGTCGAGCTGCTCCTCGGGCCGGTCGGCGTCCGGGAAGCCCCGGGTCGCCGCGACGCGCCCGATGAGCGCTCCGGCGTCGGCGACGGCCTGTCGCGGCGCGTCGACGAAGCGTTCCTGGAGCGTGGTCCACTGAGCGGTGTACTGCTCGCGGACGGCGGGCTCCAGCGGCAGCGGCTTGAGATGGCCGTACCGCTCGGTCCGCTCGCGCAGGTCCCGGTCGGCGGCCTCGCCGTCTCCGCCGTGCCGTGCGAGCGTGCGGTCGTACTCGGGGCCGAAGCGCCGCTTGAGGGAGCGCGTGCCGCCGCTCGGGCCCATCCGGGCCCGGAGCAGGACTCCGGCCGCCAGCAGCACCACGAGCACCGCCGCGATGATGAGAACTGTGGTCAGGATCGACATGGCCGCCTTCCTGGATCGTGACTCCTGGCTGTCTGTCCGCTACTGCTTGCCGAGCGCTCGACGGTTCGGCTTGCCGGTTTTCCCGGGACCAAACCCGAGGGTCCCGGACCTCGCCCGCTCGGCGGAGTGTCCACACCCCCAGGACCGCGGGTGCCGGAGGCGGCCCGGACGACACACCCGGGCGGCCGAGCGGCAGGTGGGGGCGCAGGTCCGTCCACGCACAGTTGGGCCATCGTTCACGGCACACCCGCCCACCGGAGGGCGGCCGTTCGGCCCGTACGGCGAATCTCGTGCCGCCCTGTAGCACAACGACCCCGGGACGGACACCATCGTGACGGACTCACGCGCGCGCCGACGGCGCCGCAGCATCGCCCTCCTCCTCGTCGCGGGACCGGCGCTGGCCGCCGGCGCCCTCACCGCCGTACCGGCCCACGCGGCGCCGGCCGACGACATCCGGGTCAACGAGGTGGTGACGACCGGGTCCGTCGAGGACTCGATCGAGCTCTACAACAAGGGGACCTCCACCGTCGATCTCTCGGGCTGGATCCTCAAGGACGACAACAACAGCTCGAAGTACAAGATCGCCTCCGGCACCACGCTCGCTCCCGGCGCGTTCCGTGCCTTCGACGTCCACGGTTCCTTCGGCCTGGGGTCCGGCGACAAGGCCCGGCTGTACCTGGCGGACGGCAGCACGCTGGTCGACACCTTCAGCTGGAGCACCCACTCCGCCCCGTCGTGGTCGCGCTGCCCCGACGGCACCGGCGCGTTCGGGGCGGCGGCGCTGACGCTCGGCGCCGCGAACGCCTGCGGCACCGGCGGCGGGGGCACCACTCCGGTGGCCTGGCCGGGTAGTGGCACGGTGGCCACCGCCGACGCGTCGAACGTCTTCGGCCAGGATCTCAGCGGCCTCTTCCAGGAGGGCGGCGCGATGTGGGCCGCGCAGAACTCCGGCAAGCTGTGGCGTCTCGTGCCGAACGGCTCGGGCGGCTGGACTCCCGACGCCTCGAACGGCTGGTCGTCCGGCAAGGCGCTGCGCTTCCCCGGCGGTTCCGGCGCGCCCGACAGCGAGGGAGTCACGCTCACCGGCGCCGGGTCCGCGGCCGGTGTCTTCGTCTCCAGCGAGCGCAACGGCGACGCGTCCGGCACCAGCCGCCTGTCCGTCCTCAGGTACGACGCGACCGCGGCGGGCTCGGCACTGACCGCGGCCAAGGAGTGGAACCTGACCTCCGACCTGCCGGCGGTGGGATCCAACCTCGGCCTCGAGGGCATCACCTGGGTCCCCGACGGCCACCTCACCGGAGCCGGCTTCAAGGACGCCTCGACCGGCGCGGCCTACGACCCGGCGCACTACGGAGCCCACACCGGCGGTGTGTTCTTCGTCGGAGTGGAGGGGACGGGCGCGATCCACGGCTACGTCCTGCAGGACTCGGGCGCCGCGACCCGCGTGGCCACGATCGCCGGCGGTACGGCGGGGGTCATGGAACTCCAGTGGGAGCCGCAGGCCTCGCGCCTGTGGGCCGTCTGCGACGACACCTGCGGCGGCCGGCACCGGACGCTGCAGGTGGACGCCTCCGGCGCCTTCGTCACCACCGCCGTGTACGACCGCCCCAGCGGCATGCCCGACCTCAACAACGAGGGCTTCTCCCTGGCGGGCGCCGGTGAGTGCGTCGGGGGGACCAAGCCGGTCTACTGGTCCGACGACAGCAGCACGAGCGGCCACGCCCTGCGCAGGGGCTCCGTGACCTGCTGACGCGTCCGGAGGCGGGGCGGCCGGGGGCGGCCGGGCGGACACCGTCGCATCCGAAGCGCCGCCGGCCGGTGAATCACGGGTGTCCGGCCGGCGGGGTACGTGCCGCCTAGGCCCGGCTCGTCCGTGGCCCGCGATCTCCTCGCCGTCTCTCACATGCATCCCCAGGGCGGAGGACGAGACGATGAGCAGCCCGGAAGAGGAATACGGCGCGGCAGCCGACCTCCATGCCTATCTCGGCTACGAGGACGTCGCGGCCGCCCTTGACTGGCTCGCCGCGGTCGGGTTCCGGCTGGTGGCCCGGCAGGACTCGGCCGAGGGCGAGATGGTCCACGGCGAGGTACGCCTCGGGTCGGTGGTCCTCATGATCACCGGCGACGAGGTCGGCCACGGCAGACCGGCGCTGCGGGACAGCAGCACGGGCGGTGGGCTCTACCTGTGCCTGCCGACGTCGGCGGCCGTCGACCAGTGGTTCTTCCGCGCGGTCGCCGCCGGAGGCACGCCGGTGATCGAGCCCGAGGAGACCCCGTGGGGCGCGCGACGCGCCAGGGTCCTCGACCCCGAGGGCCACGAGTGGAGCGCCGGCACCTACCGGCCGGGATAGCGGCGCCGCCCGTGCCGGTGCCGAGGCACCCGACCCCCCGAGGCCGGAATCCCGTGGGATTCCGGCCTCGGGTCGGGTGCCTCGGTCGACGGTGCTCAGCTGCGCCGGGCGGCGAGTGTCCCCGCCACGGCGAGGAGGCCCGCCCCGGCCGCGTAGGCGACCCAGGCGTTCGCGTCGTTGACACCCGGCACCAGGCCGGACTGCGTGGCCGACGGTGACGCGTAGGCGCCGTCGAGGGTCTGCACCTTGAGTGCGAGGTCCTTGTCCGCGGCGCTGCCCCAGGCGTAGACGATGTTGCTGGTTCCCTCCTTCAGGTCGAGGTCGGCCGGTCCGATGGCCACCGTGTCCGTGCCCGCGAGGACGACGTCCGCCGGCACCGTGCCGGCGTCGACGACGGCCGAGTCCTGGTTCGGGTTCGTCAGGTCCTCGAAGAGCGGCTGTCCGCCGGCCCGTACGTCCACGGCGGGGGCGGCGGCGACGTGGCGCACGGTGAGCCGGGCCTTGTCGGCAGGGACCTTCGACACGTCGTTGACGAAGGCGTCGAGCCGCGGTTCGCCGTCGGCCGAGAGGTGGGCCACGACCGTGGCGTTCGCGCCCGCAGGCACGTCGACGGTCTTCTGGAGGGCAGGTGTGCCCTTCGGGTCGGCTCCGGCCTTGAAGACCTTCAGATCGTACGAGCCGGCCGGCAGCGACTGCGGTTCGGTCAGCGTGCCGGGCTTGAAGTCGGGGAGGAGTTCGTCGCCGTTGGCGTACACGTCGACGGTCAGGCCGGGTACGGCGTGGAACACCGAGATCGTGGCCTTGTCGTCGTCGGCGGACGCCGGAACAGCCGCGCCGAGCGCCAGAGCGCAGGCGCCCAGGGAGGCGGCTATCACGACGGGGGTTCGGGTGTTCATGGCCGAGGGGTCCCTTCCAGGCGGTTCACTCGTGCGGAGCCCCCTCCACGATGTGCGCTCCGTGCGAGTCGGTGAGTACCTGGTCTTCACCGGCCCCCGCGCCGATGGATGCACCCAGGGGTGTGCCGACCGCGCGCGCTCCCGCCGGCCGGGGAGCCGCGAGGTCGCCGTTCGGCCGTTGCGGACCGTCACGGTCCGCGAGGTTCCGGGTACCCGGCGGAAGCGCGGCCCGCCCCGCGGGGTGAGGGCGCGGGGTCCCGATCTGCGTCGGTGGGAGGTGCGGGGTGATCCTGGAAGAGGGCGCGCCGGCCGGGGGAAGCATCGTGGGCCGGTACGGCGCGGACCGTCGGCCGAGGGAGTGACGATCATGAACGAGCCCGTCCCGAGCCTTCCGGTCACGGTGACCGCCACGCTCGACTCCCCGCTGTCGCGCTGGCTGTGGCTGGTCAAGTGGCTCCTCGCCCTCCCCCACTGGCTGATCCTGATCTTCCTCTGGATCGCCTTCTTCTTCGTGACCGTGGTCGCCTTCTTCGCCATCCTGTTCACCGAGCGCTATCCCCGGTCGCTGTTCGACTTCAGTCTCGGGGTGCTCCGCTGGTCCTGGAGGGTGTCCTACTACGCGTACGGCGCGCTCGGCACCGACCGCTATCCGCCCTTCAGCCTGGGTCCGGAGCCCGGATATCCGGCGCGGCTGGACATCGCCTACCCGGAGCGGCTGTCCCGCTCGCTGGTCCTCGTCAAGTGGTGGCTGCTCGCCATCCCCCAGTACCTCGTGATCGCCTTCTTCACCGGCAGCATGCGTGCCGGCTGGTGGAGCGGCGGCCTGATCAGTCTCCTGACCCTCATCGCGGCCTTCGCCGTGGCCTTCACCGACCGGTACCCGCGCGATCTGTTCGCGCTGGTGATCGGCCTGAACCGGTGGGTTCTGCGGGTCGCCGCCTACGCCGCTCTGATGACCGACGCGTACCCGCCCTTCCGGCTCGACCAGGGCGGTACGGAGCCCGCCCTGTCGTACCGGGCTCCGGGCGCACCGTGACGGGCCCGCCCGTCGCGGGACCGGTGCTCCCGAGCGGTGGTCAGCGCTCGCGGCCGGGGCGGCGGTGCGGGGTGCGCGGGGCGCGTCGTCGGGGGCCGGTGTCGGGCGTGCTCTCGCCCGGTGCACCGGGCGACGAGAAGCCGCCCGGGACGGTCGGCCGCGCGGGGCCGGGGACCTGGGCGCCCGTGGGCTGAGCCGGCGCGGCGGCGACCGGTCGGGGGCGTACGGACCGGGCGACGACGAGGGCGTGCGGAACCAGCGGCGCGCAGGCTTCGCAGACCTCCTCGACGCTCCAGACCTGCCCCACGCTCGGATCATGCCGCACGATCAGCACCACGCCGCCGGAGCAGCGCACCTTGACGTCCGTGTGGGTCTCGCAGTGCTCGGCCCGGCAGTGGCAGGAGGCGTGGGGACGGACGGTGGCGGCCTTCGCGTGGGCGGCCGCGTGCCGCGCGGCGAACGCGCGGAGCGCCGCGAGGTCGCGGGAACGGGCCGGCATCCTGCAGCCGGCGGTGGAGCAGGTGAGGGTCGCGGTCCGGTCCGCGTGGCCGGTGAGCCGGATCGTCCAGGCCCGGCCCGGGACGCGGTCGGTGGAGGATTCGCTGTACGTGGTCGTCACTCGGTCGTCCGTTCACTGGTGCTCGCTGTGGGGTTCGGCCCACCATGCGCTGACTGCCCGTCATGTGGTCCACAGGGTTTCTCCCCGCTCGCGGGCGTTCCCAAGCCGTCCATCCGCCTGCCGGCGTTCCCGAGCCGTCCATCCGCCTGCCGGCGTTCCCGAGCCGTCCTTCCGCCTGTCGGGGAAGGTGTCCCGCGCGTCGGCCCGGAAAGGGCGCCGCCTACACTCGCTAGCCGTTGCCACCGACGGAGAAGGACCAGCACCGTGAACCTGCAGGACCGCGCCCATACAGCGCCCAGCGACGCCCCGATCTACGCAGGGCTCGTCGAGGAGCTGGGCGACATTCCGACCGAAGTGAGCCGGGCTGCCGAGCAGGTCCTGCGTGAGGCCGGCCAGGCCGTCGACTTCGGCCGGGTGCGCGCCGCGATCTGACGTGCCCCGCTCGTCCGCGAGGACGGCGGGAAGCGGCGACTGTCCCCCGGCCTCGTCCGGGGGGACAGCCGCCGCGCCCCTTCAGCTGCGGGGGCGGCCCATGACGATCGTGGCCGCGCTCAGGGCCGCGGAACCGAGCACGGCCAGGACGATGCGCAGCGTCAGGGACGAGTCCCCGCCGAGGATGGCCGGGGTGGCGACCAGGAACGCGCCCAGGGCGCTGATGACGACCCGCGAGATGAGCCGTACGCGGGAGTGTTTGATGACGACCGGGAAGCGGACGGCCGCGACGGGTGTCGGGCCCGCCTCCTCGGGTCCGAGCCGGATGGTGACGTGGGTGAGGGCGTCGAACGACGACGCGTCGGGCTGGAGCCAGAACTCGGTGGAGTCGTAGCGCAGGGCGACGTCGTGGGACGCGTCCGAGGAGACGCGCAGGAAGCGGCCGTCCGTCTCGCAAGCCAGGGTAATCTTCGGCGCCTCGGTGTAGCGCTGGGCGTAGAAGCTGACGGGGAGCCGCGCGGGCTGCAGGTCGCTCAGACTGAGGCGGCCCTCCGGTTCGAAGGCGAAGGAGCCGGTGCCGGCGAGGTGGACGGGCTGGTCGACCCGCATGAAGTAGGCGTCCTCGAAGGTGGGGTGGAGCGCCAGGCGGCGGGCCACGCTGATCCAGAGTTGTGCCTGGTCCCCGCCCGTACGGATGGGGAAGGCCGGGAACTTGAGGACGGCGGGATAGTAGGAACCGCCGTTGCCTTCCATGATCTTGTCGATGACCCTGCGGCTCTCCCCGCAGATCTCCGTCCGGGAGAGCGAGTAGTCGTCGAGGTCGACGTGGTCGGTGACGCGGAGCCGGAAGAGAAAGACCTCGGCCACACACTCCGCGGCGACGATCTCGGCCACGCGGACGGGAAGCAGGAAGGCGTCGGTGGGTGAGGCGGCGTCGGCGATGAAGCCGATGAGGGCTCGCTGCTGGAGGATGGTTCCGTTGGCGACCTTCTGCTGGAGCGACGGGGCCACGTACTGGGCCTCGTATCGGAACTGGAGGACGGCGCCGGGCGGGAGCGCCAGGGCGGCCAGGACGTCCTCGGCGTAGCGACGCCGCAGGTTCGATGACAACAGCAGAACCTGCGGGCGCTCTTCTTGACTGCTCACGTCCCCCCCGGGTCCGATCGTGGAGCACTCAGACGTTGTCGTACAGGTTCTCCATGCCCTCCTGGGCGCGCATGGACTCCTCGAGCCGCATGTAGCGCGGCCAGACCCGGTCGCCGGGGAGGTCGTCGACGGTGAGGCGTGTGGCGGGCTCGTACCGGACGCCGGTGCGCGCGAGCTCGTCGTACCGGCGGTAGATCACCTTCTCGTCGAAGCCGTCGGCCTGATCACAGGTCAGGTCGATCACCTGGCGGGCGGCGTCGTTCGGTGAGCCGATCTCCAGCCAGCAGTGGTGGTCGACGGAGGAGATGCCGGGGTCGTCGAAGCTCAGCCGGCCGTAGCAGTACGTCGCCTCGATCTCACGCTTCCGCAGCAGGCGGGCCAGCCACACGGAACTGACTCCGCACTGCCCCTTGGAGGACAGGGGTTCCCGGGCGTAGCTGGGGTGTGCGGTGGTGAGGGACCATGCCGCCTCCAGCCGGTGCCGGTATCGGCGGAGTTCGTCCGGGTCGAGTGGTTCGAGGTGGCCGGCAGGCGCGTCGTGGGGCGGCTCCGCCACGTCGTACAGGGTCGTCACTTTGTGGGTTTCTTTTCTCGATGTGCTGTCGGTGCCGAGCACCACCAGAAGGTTCCGATGGCCGGCCGCCCGGCGATCCGTGCGCGTGTCCGACGTCGATCGGCGGCGCGTCACATAACCGCCGAACCGGTCGTAGGAATAGGCGACCGGCGCGGTCGCGAAGGGAACGAAATTGGTGGCATGCAAAGCGGATCCGGTGAATCCCAGTAGGGGATTGAATGCCGTCACGATGAATTTGCACCCCATGGTCCTCACATACCTCACGGCTTTACCGATGGTGAAGCTCATGAGGTTCCGCGCCGCACCCGACAAGCCTAGGGCACGGGTGAGGATGAGCAAGTTGCCCCGCTCCGCGGGAATTCCCTGGAGTTGCAGGGCGCGCAATGTTCCGGGCCGGTCGCACAGGGAGAATGCCAGATAGGTGACCGGATGCGTCGCCCCTTGCAGGTAGCAGCCGAGTTCCACGATCGTGTCGGCCCGGGGGCTCAGCATGTAATGCAGCTTCGACTGGTAGAGGAAGCCGGTACTCGGCGGGACCACCTCGAAGTTCACTCCGACGGAGGATCCGTCGGGACGTCGTACGGTGAAGTCGCGTCGGGCCTCGCCTCCGCCGGGCAACAGGGCGCTGTGGGCGAGGAGGTCGGCGTCCTCGGTGTAGGCGGTGATCCGGCTGCAGCGGGCGACGAGCCGGGGGCGCAACGCGTCGTAGACGAGCGGGGGTGGTCGTCCCGCATCCAGGTGATCCCGCACGGAAGGGGCGTGCAGGCGCAGTTGGATGTCGAAGTCCCGCGCACTCATTCCGCATAATGCGGCATCTGCCGCGACCCACTCCCGGCAGGAATCCGAGAAATCGTCGATCAGTGGATCACGCAGGTCCCGCACCAGTCCGGGCCACGACAGGGAGGCGGCACAGGAACGCGGTCCACGAGTCCGTCGCGGAAGGGAGGAGGCGGGCACGGGAATACCGGACGCCGCTCTCGGCGTGGGTAGGAGGTGTCCGGATTCGGCCGGTCCGAGGGCGGTTCTGGCCATCAGTCGTCTCCGCAGTCGGTCGGCTGCAAGACTGAACATCGTACGGCGGTCCCCGACGGGATGTCAGCCGGATCAGGAGCCGGGCGACCGCCTCGGCCCGACGCCGGTCAGACGCGTTCCAGGGGACGGTGCGGGAGCGGCGGGAGTTCGACCTCGACGGGGTCGTGCGGGCGGACCGTCCCGCCCTGCCGGACGACGGCCATGATCCCCGACTTGAAGGTGAACTCCCCCGACACGGGATCGAGCGCGAAGACCTCGCCGAGGAGGCCCGGACGGAAGTCGTTGAGCTTCGAGCACGGGTTGCGCAGGCCCGTCACCTCCAGCACCGCCCGGTCGCCGAGGCGGAGCAGTGCGCCGGTGGGGAGTCCGAGCAGGTCCACGTCGCGGGTCGTGATGTTCTCCCCGAGTTGTCCCGCGGAGACGTCGTATCCCTTGAGCGCGAGCTCGTCGAAGAGCTCCTCGTGCATCAGGTGCACCTGGCGCAGGTTGGGCAGGTCCGGCTCGTAGGTCATCCTGAACTGGTGGCGGATCGTCTCGCCCGCGTGGACGTCCCCCTCGACCCCGAGGCCGGCGAGCAGGGTGACGGACGCGCGTGTGGGTTTGCTGAAGGAGTACGCCCCGTCGCTGCACACCGCCGTGACCCGCCCGGCCATCGCCCACCCCGTCCGTCGTCGCTCCGCGGGCCAGTCTCCCATGGGACGTCCGGCCGGCGCGTGCGCCCCCGAAGGCGGGCACGCGCCGGTCCGCACGGCGAGGGGCGGCAGGCGGTGGACGAAGCCGGTCCGTCAGAGCGCGTTCTTCGTCGCGCTGACGACGACGCACTCCTTGTACTCGCTGCCGTCGGCCTTGCCCGGGTACGCCGTGGTGGCCTCCGTCTGCTGGGAGGCACCCGCCTTGACCGAGAGGCCGGTCACCTTGGCGGTGGCACGCGCCGTGCCCGAACCGGCGGCGCCGCGGAACTCCATGGTGACGCCGTAGGTGTAGTCGAGCGATCCGTTGTTGGTGACGGTCAGCCGCGCGACCAGGTTCTTGCCCGAGGCGTCCAGCTTGCAGTCGTCGATCCTGACGTCGCGCACGGCCTTGTTCGCGCTGGATCCGCCGGGGGCGGAGACGCCGCCCGTGCTGCCGCCGGTGCTGTCGTTGGTGTCGTTGCCGTGGCTTCCGCTGGACGAACTGCCGGAGCCGGAGTTCGAGCTGCCGCCGCAGCTGCCGCCGTGGGAACCGCGGGCTCCGGTGAGCGCGAACAGGGCGATGCCGAAGACGGCGACGGCGCGGACATGGCGAAGCTTCACGTTCAACCCCCGTTGAAGTGTGGATGAGTGAGAGGGCCCGGGTTGACGGGCGCACGTCACCCTAACAGTGCTCGGGGACCAGTTCTCCCACCCGCCGACCGCCCCGGACCGGCGGGCGGACCGTCACAACGCGGGGAAGTCCGGGAGCGGGACGTCGGCCGACTTCTCGGTGAGCTCGGCCCACACCGTCTTGCCCTCCCGCTGGTGGCGCGTGCCCCAGCGCTCGGCGAGCTGGGCCACCAGGAGCAGCCCGCGTCCACCCTCCTCGAAGAAGCGGGCCCGCCGCAGGTGAGGTGTGGTGCTGCTGCCGTCCGAGACCTCGCACATGAGCGTGCGGTCATGGATGAGGCGCAGCCGGACGGGGGGCCGGCCGTAGCGGATGGCGTTGGTGACCAGCTCGCTGACGACCAGTTCGGCGGTGAAGACCAGGTCCTCGAGTCCCCAGACTCCCAGGTGTTCGGTGACGCGTGCCCGGGCGCCGGCCACGGATGCCGGGTCCGCCTCCAGGTCCCAGGTGACGACCTGATGTGCTCCGAGGGTGCGGGTGCGGGCGAGGAGCAGCGCCACGTCGTCCTCCGGGCGCCCCACCGGCAGCAGGGCTTCGAGCACGGCGTCGCAGGTCGAGTCCAACGAGGGTGTGTGCCGGGCGAGTACGCTCCGCAGCCGGGCGAGGCCCGTGTCCACGTCGTGGCCGGGGGCTTCGATCAGGCCGTCGGTGTACAGGGCGAGCAGGCTGCCCTCCGGCAGGTCGAACTCGGCGGCCTCGAAGGGCAGTCCGCCCAGGCCCAGCGGTGGCCCGGCGGGCAGGTCGAGCGTCTCGACGGCTCCGCCCGGGGTCACGAGGGCGGGCAGGACGTGCCCCGCCCGTGCCATCGCGCAGCAGCCGGTGACGGGGTCGTAGACCGCGTAGAGACAGGTCGCCCCGATGTCTCCCGAGGACTGCGCCTCCGGGTCGGTGGAGGCCTCGACCGACAGGCGCTCGACGACGTCGTCGAGATGCGTGAGGAGTTCGTCGGGCGGCAGGTCGATGTCGGCGAGGGTGCGTACGGCGGTCCGGAGGCGGCCCATGGTGGCGGCGGCCGGGACACCGTGCCCGACCACGTCGCCCACGACCAGCGCGACACGGGCACCGGACAGCGGGATGACGTCGTACCAGTCGCCTCCCACGCCCACGTCGGAACCGGCGGGCAGGTAGCGGCAGGCCACGTCCACGGCGGACTGGGCCGGTGTGTGCTGCGGGAGCAGGCTGCGCTGCAGGGCGAGCGCGGCGGCGCGGGCGTGTGTGTAACGGCGCGCGTTGTCGACGGCCACGGCGGCCCTGGCGGCTATCTCCTGGGCGAGGAACAGGTCCTCGTCGTCGTAGGGATCGGGGTTGCGGTTGCGCGAGAACTGCGCGACGCCGAGGGTGGCGCCTCGGGCCCGCAGCGGCACCACCATCGTCGAGTGGATCCGGGTCGCGCCGTCGAAGCCGTTGTCGTCCGGATGCGCCGGTGGGGACCCTGAGACGGGAGGCACGACGCGGTGGTGGCGCGACGGGCGGCCGGTGGCCAGGGCGAGGGCGGGAGGCGACTGTTCCGGGTAACTGTGGAGCTGCTGGGGCGCGATCGCGGCCTCCGGCAGGTTCTCCTCTCCGGATTCCTCCCCGTGGGATTGCTCCGGCTCCGGATCCGGCCGCTGGGCGACACGGCGGACGACCGAAGATCCGGTCACGGGATCCCCGCTCGCGGTGAAGGCCGAGTCGAGGAGGTCGACGGTGGCGACGTCCGCGAAGCGCTCGACGGCGAGGTCGGCCAGCTCCTGCGTCGTCCGGCCGATGTCGAGGGTGGTCCCCACGCTCATCCCGGCTTCGTTCACCACGGACAGCCGCCACCGCAGCCGGCGGTCCCGCTCGTCCTGGAACGCCTCGACGCTGCGCTCGGAGGTGTGGTCCACGTACTCGGTGCCGAGGGCGACGAGTCGGCGGGTCGCCGCCCCGATCAGCTCGGCGTCGTTCGTGAGCAGGGAAAGCTCTTCGAGCATCCGGTCCAGGACGAGGCCCTGGGCGAGCCGGAAGGCGCGCAGCATCGCGCTGACGGGCTTGCCGAGCTGGGCGAGCCGCCGCGCACGCTCCACGTCGATGGCCGGCGGGGCGATCCGGCTGGGCTCGATGCCGTGTTCGAGGGCGAACAGCACGCCGCCGATCCGTTCGGTGGTGTTCTCCGCCGCCATCCGCGCGAGGTCCGGCTCGTCCCACAGTTCGGGGACCTCGTGGCGCAGGCGCCGCTCCACGTCGTGGATGAGCTGGTCGGCCTTCAGGCTCAGCTCATGTGCGGCACGGGACAGGAGTCTGTCCTCGGCGAGGTCCACGGTGACGATGTTACGCCGCCCCTGTTCCACCGCCAGTGAGCACGGAACGAGGCCGTCCTGACTGCCTCGTGGGACGGTGACGAACACTCGTGAGGTCAACGGTTCCACCGCGCGCGCCCGCGCGCGGCGGAGGGCCCGTCAGGGCACCTCACCGAGGACGAGGGCGAGGGCGAGGATGACGGTCAGGGTGGCGAGACCGGCCATCGTGTAGCGCGCCGCCCTCGTCCCGCGCCCCGACCGGTCCGGCACGGAGCACAAGGGGCCGCACGAACCCAGCCCCGCCTCCTCGTGGTCGAGCCAGTAGGCGTCGAGGAGGGCGGCGGGGTGGGTGAAGCCGTCTGATTCGTCGCGGTGGTTCATGCGGGGGACAACGGCTCCGGCCGACGCCGGGTATGCGGCCGGCCGCGACCGTCATCCGATCGTCACGTTGCATATCCCGCGGGTGCTTGCGCCGGGCGTGACGGGTGCCGGCGTGCGGCGGAGCGCCGCGCGGGGACGACGGAGCCTCGGCCGCCCACCACCGTCGTCGGGCGCAGTGCCGGGGGCGGAATGTCGTACGCGTACGGGCCGGATCGGCCTGGTCAGCCTCCGAGTTCCTCGGTCACGCAGAGGATGTTGCCTTCGCTGTCCTTGAACCAGGCACCTCGCATCGTGTCCGACTCGACGACGCCGTCGACCGTCTTGATGCCGGGCAGGTCGTACTCCTCGAAGGTCACGCCCTTGGACCGCAGTGTCGACATCTCCGCGTCGAGGTCGCCGACCTTCCAGCTCGCCAGCGTGTGTGCGGCCTGGCCGCCGTGGGGTGTCTCGTAGAGTCCTATCGTCGTACCGCCACAGTCGAACCGGGTGTCCTCCTCGGACTCCTTGGTCATGGTGAGGCCGAGGGTGTCGGTGTAGAAGCGCTTTGCCCGGGCCAGGTCACTGACCGGAATGATGGCGACTATCGGTGACTCCGACAGCATCGCGACCACCTCCTCCTTCCAGGCTACGCAGCCTCCCGCCGGGCCACAGGTCGAGCACGACCGAGGTCCGCCCGGGAGGGCGGACGGTGACCGCGCGGACACCGGCTGGTCGCGACGGCGAAGCCTCGCACCCGCACCCGCCCGGACCTTCCGCAGGGCCTGTGACCGCCGTGTGTCCCTCGGGCCGAACGCGACGGCTCGCGCATGACCGACGGCCCGCCCGGACCTTCGCCGCCGGCCGGACACCGTTCATGCCACTGTCATACACACCTCTTGCCGCCCGCTCGAACACTCGTTCATGATCTGCGGCATGCCAGCAGACCTCCGTGCGGATGCCGAAGGGCTTCCGCACCTGCCGCGCCGGGTGCGTATCGGATACGGGCTCGGCTCCCTCTGCACGGGGACCTTCGCCACCGTGCCGGGCCTGATCCTGCTCTACTACCTCACCAACATCCTGGCCGTCCCCGCCGCCGTCGCAGGCGCCGCGGTCTTCCTGCCGAAGGCCTGGGACGTTCTGATCAATCCGCTGGTCGGAGCGGTGTCCGACCGGAGCCGGCTGCGCGGCGGGCCTCGCCGGCCGTTCCTCCTCGTCGGCGCCTGCACCCTCCCGCCTCTCTTCGCGCTGCTCTTCGCCGCACCCCCGCTGCGGGGGGCCGCCGCCGCGGGCTACGTGGCGGTGCTCTTCCTGCTGGCCGCCACCGCGTACGCCGTCTTCCAGGTGCCGTACGTGACGATGCCCGCCGAGATGACCGAGGATCCCGCCGAGCGGGGCCGGATCCTGGGCTGGCGGGTGGGTTTCCTCGGCGTCGCGATCCTGCTGTCCGGCGCGCTCGCCCCCGCAATCGCCCATGCCGGCGGCGGCAGTCCGGCGAGCTACCGGACGATGGGTGTCGCCGTCGCCGTCCTGCTGGCCGTGGGGATGTTCGGCGCCTGGCACACCACCCGGTGGGCGCCGGCCGTGGCGCGGAGCGAGGCCGAGCCCTCGCTCCGCGCGCAGTTGGCCGCCGCCCGTTCCCACCGTCCGTTCGCCTTCCTGGCGGGCATGTGGACCCTCCAGGCGCTCGCCATCGGCGTGATGCTCGCGGGAGTGCAGTACTTCGCCACGTACACGCTCGGCTCCCCCACCGCGGTCACCCCGCTGTTCGTCTGTCTGATCGGCCCGCTCGTCCTCGTCATGCCGCTGTGGAACCGGCTGTCCCGCCGGTGGGGGGTGAAGGGGGCCCAGTGGTGCGCGTCGCTGCTGTTCCTCGCCGGAGCGCTGCTCCTCGCGCTCACGCCGGCAGCCGGACCCGCCCTCGGCTACGGCTCGGTCGCGGTCATCGGCGTGGCCTACGCCGGACTCCAGCTGCTGCCGCTGACCATGCTCGCCGACACCCTCGCCGCCGACGTCGCGCGCACCGGGAAGCGCCGGGCCGCGACCTTCACCGGGCTGTGGACGGCCGCCGAGACGCTGGCCTTCGCGCTCGGAGCGGGGGTGTTCGCGCTCGTCCTGGCCGTGACGGGTTTCCGCTCCTCCGACGCCGGCCACCGGGTCGCCCAGCCCGAGGCCGCGCTGACCGGCATCACGGCCGGGATGAGTCTGCTGCCGGCCGTCCTCGCCGCGGCGAGCCTGTGGCTGCTGCACCACTACCGGGTGGACGGCCCCGAGACGGCACCCGCCTCGTGCACGCACCCGGGCCCGGCGCCCGATCCGTCCGACCCCCAGCAGGAAGTGACCCACCGTGCCGACTGAGCCCACCGTCTCCGGTCCCACCCGTTCCCTGCCCGCCGGACGCGCCGCCGCGGACGTGCTCGACGAGCTGCGCGCGCTGCGGCAGGCGGACGCCCCGACCCGGGGCGGGCGTACCTTCGCGTACGTCTACGACGCGGGCCTGGACGGCCTCGACGAGCTGGCCGCCGCCGCGTACACGGCCTACGCGACGGTCAACGGCCTCGACCCGACCGTCTTCCCCAGCGTGGCCCGCCTGGAGAACGACCTGGTGGGGGCGGTCGCCCGGCTGCTGGGCGCGCCCGGGGCCCAGGGCACGTTCACCAGCGGCGGGACGGAGAGCATCCTGCTCGCCGTGAAGGCGGCGCGGGACCACGCGCGCGCCGTCCGCGGGATCACGGCGCCGCAGCTCGTCCTCCCGTCCACCGCCCACGCCGCCTTCCACAAGGCCGCCCACTACCTGGGGCTGGAGGCCGTCGTGGTGCCGGTCGACCCGGTCGGCTTCCGCGCCGACGCCGACGCCATGGCCGCGGCACTCACCGACCGCACCGCGCTCGTGGTGGCCTCGACACCGTCGTACGCGCACGGGGTGATCGACCCGGTGGCCGAGATCGCCGGGGCCGCCGCCCGGCGCGGTGTGCTCTGCCACGTCGACGCCTGCATCGGCGGCTGGCTCCTGCCCCACCTGCGCCGCGCCGGACGCGAGGTGCCGCCCTTCGACCTCTCGGTGCCGGGGGTCACCTCGCTCTCCGTCGACCTGCACAAGTACGGGTACGCCGACAAGGGGGCCTCGGTCGTGCTGTACCGGGACGCGGAGCTGCGCCGCCACCAGTACTTCGCCCACGCGGCATGGCCCGGCTATCCGGTCGTGAACCCGACGGTGCAGGGGACGAAGTCCGGCGGTCTGCTCGCCCAGGCGTGGGCGGTCCTCCAGCACGTCGGCGAGGACGGCTACACGGCCCTGGCCGGCCGGGTCGCGGAGGCCTCGGACCGGCTGCTCGCCGGGCTGCGCAAGATCGACGGGGTACGGGTGCTGGGCGAACCGGCGGCCGGGCTGGTGGCGTTCACGGTGCTCGACGGCCCGGCCGACGGCGCTCCGGACCTGAGCCTGCTGCTCCACCTCGCCGACGAGATGCGCGCCCGCGGCTGGTACCTCCAGCCTCAGCTCTCGTTCGACGGGCTGCCGCCCAACCTGCACCTCACGCTGACGCCCGCGACCGTCGGCCAGGTGGAGTCGTTGGTCGAGGACCTCGGCGACGCGCTCGTCTCGGCCCGGGCGTTGCCGCCGGTGACCGTGGATCCCGGGCTCGCCGAGCTCGCGGCCGGGCTCGATCCGGCGACGCTCGGACCCGACGAGGTCGCGACCGTGCTGGCCTTCGCGGGTCTCGCCGGCGACGCGGGGCTGCCCGAACGGATGGCCCCCGTCCTGGTGCTGCTCGACGCACTGCCGGGGCCGCTGAAGGAGCGGCTGCTCACGGAGTTCGTCGGCTCGGTGTTCCACGTCTGACGCCGCGCCCTCCGCTTCCGGCTCGAGCACGGATCGCGCGGCGGCCGCCCCCTCCGCCCCTCGTTGGCGTGAGGGGGACTGCTCATCGGCTGGGTCCTGTCCGGAGCGGCCGCAGCACGGCCATCCCGTCGTCGATCCCCACCTTCATGGCGAAGTCGAACCGGTCGACCTCCACACAGAGTTCCACATCGGTGGGGTGAGCACCTCGTCGCCGACCGCTGCGCAGGTCGTCCGCGGCCGGAGAGGTGCGGGCACGGTCGAGATAGGGCCCGGCGTCGAGGTGGTCCCCGGCCAGGAGCCGATCCAGGTACGCGGCGCAGGCGAGGTCCTCGGCGGCACGGCCGTCCTCGCCGGTGGCCACGAACGTCACCGATTCGGCGCCGGCATCCGCCAGTGCCCGGGCCGTCGCGCCGGCCACGACGAAACTGGCACACAGCACCAGTTTCGCCTCGACGACCGCCAGGGCACCGACCGTTCCCGCGGTGGTCTTCTGGATCACGGTGCGGCCGGCCAGGTCGGCCTCCCGTATCAGGCCGGGGGAGTTGACCAGGTCGAACCCCCTGACCGGTGCTCCGTCCTTGAGCGCGAGCCAGCCCGGGTGACTCGCCTTGATCGCCAGCGCCTCGCCCGCGTCGGCAGCGAGAACGATCTTCTCCGCCCCGCGGTGGAAAGCCCACGCGGCGGTGGTGAACGCCCGCATCACATCGATCACGACAGCCACCTGCTCGGTGCCGTCCACGCCGGGTATTCCGACCACTCGCGAGTCCATGCCGGGATGGTCGCAGCCCACGGCCACGGACTGAAAGGGGGCCCCAGGCCACATTGACGGTCCATCGGCGACTCGGGATCCGGGCCACCACCTCGCGGGCACGCCCTGGAGGGCTTCATCCGGTTCGGTACGGGCGCGCAACGGGAAGTCCCGGTGGCCCGCTGCCCGACCGACTGCCCTGCGGAACCAGCCGTGTTCGCCTGCCCGGCGGCACGAGGGAGGATCGCCGCTATGCTGCGCACCATGATCGAATCAGGGCAGGGCCTGGACGACGCCGACGTCGCGACGGCCGCCGCACGCGCCGGCGCCGACGTCGTGCGCGCCCTGTACGGACAGCGGCTCACGCGCGTGGACAAGGGGGCCGGGGACTTCGCGACCGCCGCGGACCTGGACGCGGAGGAGGCGATCCTGAACGTGCTCCGCGCCGCCCGGCCCGACGACGCCGTCCTCGGCGAGGAGGGTGGGCAGCGGGGCGCCGCCGCGTCCGCGTCCACCCGCCAGTGGCTGGTGGACCCGCTGTGCGGCACGCTCAACTACGCCGTCGGCAACATGCTCGTGGCCGTCAACGTGGCGCTGCGCGGGGGCGCGGCGGCGGTCGCCGACCCGTTCGCCGGCGAGGTCTTCGGCACCGATGGCAGAAGTGCCTGGGTCCGCCGCGACGACCGCGACACCCCGCTGGCGCCGACGGCCGCCACCCGCCTCGTGGACGTCAACCTGGACCCGCCCTTCCCGAGCGCGCCCGGCTTCCGGGCCGTCGAACTGCTGGCCCGTGCCGACTTCGTGGAGAGCTTCCGGCCCCGGGTCGTGTCCACGACGCTGGCGCTGGCGTGGGTCGCCGCCGGAAGGCGCGCCGCGTACGTCACCGACGGCGGCGACCTGTCCGGGAGCGTGCACTTCGCCGCGGGGATCGCGCTGTGCCGGGCCGCCGGTTGCGTGGTCACCGGTGTCGACGGCGCCCCGCTCGGGCCGGCCGGCCGCGGACTCGTCGTGGCCGCCGACGCCGACACCCACCGGCAGCTGATGTCGATGATCCGCGGCTGAGGACACCGCCGGGCGGGCCGGGCCGACGGTCCGCCTCGGCGCGGGGTCCCTACTGTTCGCGCAGGCCCCAGGGGGAGCCGTACTCGGTCAGCAGGTCCAGGAACGGCCGGGGATCGAAGGCCTCGGCGCCGAGGACCCCGGAGCCCTTCCAGGTACCGGCGGCCATCAGCTCCAGCGCGACGACCGGGTTGATGGCGGTCTGCCAGACGACGGCCTGGGAGCCGTACTCGCGCATCGACCACTGGTTGTCGACGACGTGGTACAGGTACACCTCGCGCGGCTTGCCGTCCTTGACACCCTTCACCCAGGTGCCCGCGCAGGTCTTGCCGTGCATCCGGTCGCCGAGTGTGGCCGGGTCGGGCAGGCAGGCGGCCACGACGTCGCGCGGGGAGACCTCCGCACCGCCGGGGACGGTCACCTTCTCCGTACGGTCCAGGCCGAGCTTGTGCAGGGTTTTGAGGGTCTCGATGAACTCGTCGCCGAGGCCGTACTTGAAGGTGACCCGCCGGGCGTCCACCCAGCGCGGGATGAGCAGCACCTCCTCGTGCTCGACGTTGACGCACTCGACCGGGCCGATGCCCTCCGGGAAGTCGAAGACCTCCGGCTCGCTGAAGGGTGCCGTGGTGAACCAGCCGCGGTCCTTCTCCCAGATCACGGGCGGGTTCAGGCACTCCTCGATGGTCGTCCAGATGGAGAAGGACGGGGCGAAGTCGTAGCCGTCGACGGTCAGGTTCGCACCGTCGCGGACGCCGATCTCCTCGATCTCGTCGAAGAGCTCCTCGGCGGCGTAGCGGGCGAAGACGTCGGAGAGGCCGGGCTCCACGCCGACGCCGACCAGGGCGAGGCGGCCGGCCTTCTCCCAGTCCGTGGCGCGCTCGAACTGTGCGTCGCCCAGCTTGACCCCGCACTCCTCGAACGGTCGCTGCGGGTGCGGGTAGGACAGCGACATCGCCATGTCGAGGTAGTCCGCGCCTGCCGCCAGCGCGGCCTCGAAGAGGGGCAGCACGAAGCGCGGGTCGGTGGCGTTGAGCAGGACGTCGCACCGCTCCCCGGCGAGCAGGGCCTCGACCGCCGCCTGGTCGGAGGCGTCGACGCGGGCGGCGCTGAACCGGGTGCCGGCGTCGCCCAGCGCTGCCACCGCGGCTTCGGCGCGGGAGAGGTCGTAGTCGGCGACGACGACGTGGTCGAAGAAGGAACGACGGGCCGCGATCCGCGTGATCGCCGTGCCCACGCCACCCGCTCCCACAAGCAGTACTCGCATGACAGGGCTGCCTTTCTCGTACGGCAAGGCCGAGGCCTTCGGTCCGCCCATGGAAATCCTGGGGCCGCACATGCGTCAATGCTGTTGGCATAACCTGGGAAAGAGCAGAGAAAGGGGCTGCCATGCCGAAGAAAGTGGTGCCGGAGGCGGCACGCAGGCGCAGAAAACCAACGAAGCTTGGCGTGGTCCTGTCGGAGCAGCTCATCGTCGAGACAGCGCTGCGGCTGCTGCAGCAGCCCAGCCGCGAGGGCCTCACGGTGCGGCGGCTCGGCGCGGCCCTCGGCGCCGACCCGAGCAGCCTGTACCGCTACTTCCGGGGCGCCGACGACCTCACCCTGGCGATCGCCGACGCGCTGATCGGTCGCGCCATGCGGGGCTGGCGGGGTACCGGCGACTGGCGTTCCGATCTGCGCGAGCTGGGGGTACGGATCTACTCGGCGTACCTCGCCCACCCGCAGGCGGCGGTCCTCACCGCCAGCCGGGTCAGCGGCCGGGCGCACGAGATCGCCGCCGACGAGGCGATCCTCGGCGTGCTGCGCTCCGCCGGGCTGCCCGACCCCGAGGTGGTGCGGGTCTACCACGCGTTCATCGACCAGACGCTCGCCTTCGCCGCGCTCGACGCGGCCGGTCTGGCGCTCCCCCACTCGGCGCGCGCCGCCGACGAGGCCGTCTGGCAGGCCACGTACGCGCGGCTCCCCGCCGAGACCCATCCGCACATCGCGGCCACGGCCCCGCTGCTGGTCGCCCACATGAACGACAGCGCCTACCCGGTCGCTCTGGACATGCTGCTGGACAACGCCGCGGCCACCCTCGCCCGTACGCGGAGGGCCGCCGGCGCGACCGGGGGCGGGAGCGGGGCGGGCAGCGGCGGCGACGGCCTCGGCGGGGAGTGAGCCGACGCCCCGGCCGGCGGGCGCGACGGCCGGCGGAAAAGGCGGCGCGCGCGGGTACCGGGGTCGTCCCGGCCCCGGGGCTTGGCCATTTTCTTTCCGTCGCCGCATTCGGCAAGCGGGGCGGCCCCTGCCGGGGCACACTGTGCACCAAGGGGCGTCGGAACGTGGCGGGAGGCCGAAACAGTGAACGGCGGCAGCCGCAAACGGCGCCTGGCCGGCCGGGGCTCGGCGGGGAGCGGCGCGTCGACCGACCGCTCGGGCAGAGCGAGCCCGCGTTTCCGCCGCAGCAGGGGGCATCTGCCGCCGGACCGGTTCACCACCCGCGGTCAGCTCGCCTGGCTGAACTCCGCCACCTCCCGGATCGGCACCACACTGGATCTGGAGCGCACCGCGCGGGAACTGGCCGAGTTCACCGTGCCCCGTTTCGCCGACGGGGCCGCGGTCGACATCCTGGAGAGCGTCCTGCGCGGGGACGAGGGCGCCCGCTGGACCGGTTCGGGCATTCCCGCGCTGCGGGCCACGGCCCTGTGCGCCATCGAGGAGCTCTCCTCGCTGGAGCCGACGCCGGTGGGAGAGACGTTCGTCCACGCCGAGAAGCAGCACGAGACGCTCCTGCACCGGTACTGCCTGCGGCAGGGCAAGCCGGTCCTGCTGAGCCGGATGAGGGACCACGACTTCGCCCGGGTCGCGCCGACGGCGAGCGCGGCGGCGAAGATGCGCGCCGCCGGCGTGCACAGCTACCTCGCCGTGCCCCTGATCGCCCGCGGACTGCTCCTCGGCAGCGCCGACTTCGTGCGCGCCGCCGGAACGCCGCCGTTCTCCTCGACGGACCTGGCGCTGGCGGAGCAGCTCGCCTCCAAGGCCGCGGTCTTCATCGACAACGCCCGGCTGTACGGGCGCGAGCGCGAGCACGTCGTCTCCCTGCAGCGCAGCCTGCTGCCGCGGGCGACTCCGCTGACGCCGGGCCTGAAGGTGCACGCCGAGTACGCACCGGCCACCGCCCACCACGGCGTGGGCGGCGACTGGTACGACGTGATGACCCTGCCCGGCGGGCGCACGGCCCTCGTGGTCGGCGACGTGATGGGGCACGGCCTGCCCGCCGCGGCCACCATGGGGCGCCTGCGGACGGTGGCGCGAACCCTGATGACCCTGGACATGGCCCCGGAGCGGGTCCTGGCGCGGCTGGACCTGGCGACCCGTGACCTGGAGGACGAGCAGGTCGCCACGTGCCTCTGCGCGGTCTACGATCCGGCCGACTCCACCTACACGCTGGCCAGCGCCGGACATCTGCCGCCGCTGCTGGTCGACGGGCCGGGCTCGGCCGACTTCCTGGAGGTGCCGATCGGCGCGCCGCTGGGGGCCGGGGTCATCCCGTACGACCCGCTGCGGCTACGGGTCCCCGACGGCAGTCATCTGGTCATGTACACGGATGGGCTCATCAAGTCCCGGACCGAGGCCCTGGACACCCAGCTGGAGCGGTTGCGGACGGCGGCCCTCGGGCTCGCCCCCGGCGCGCTGGAGGCGGGCGGTCTGCTGGAGCGCGCGCCGGCGGGCGCGGCCCGGTTCGACGAGGCGGTGCTCCTCGTCACGGAGGGCGCCCCGTCCCCGTCCGGCGACCTGCGGGTGTGGGAGCTGCCGAAGGACGGACGGGCCGCCTCCGTCGCCCGCGGTCTCGTCACCGGCCAGCTCGCGACGTGGGGGCTCGCGGAGCTCGCCGACGTCTGCGAACTCGTCGTCTCCGAACTCGTGGGCAACGCCCTGCGCTACGGGAACGGTCCGGGCGAGCTGCGGCTGATGCGGGGCGAGCGCCTGATCGTGGAGGTCTCCGACACGGGACCCGACCTGCCCCAGATCCAGCACGCGGAACTCAGTGACGAGGGCGGCCGGGGTCTTCAGCTCATCAACATGCTGTGCCGCAGGTGGGGTTCGTGCCGCACCGTCACCGGCAAGGTCGTCTGGGCCGAGCAGAACCTGCTGTCCTGAGCGCCGGGTGCCGCGGTCCGCGGTCAGGGCGGACGTGCGGCCACGGCCGCGACGCGCCCGGCCCGTCCGTCGTCACCGGATCTCCCGCCCGCCGCCTCGACGGCGCAAAGGAGCCCTCGCACCGGAGCACGAAAGAACGTCTGTGCGGATATCGCCGGACCGTCACGTCCGATAACCCTTCCACCTATTCCGCGGGCCGCATTCCGTCGGCGCGATTCTCACGTACGGGATTCGCCGAAAAGAAGCGTCCAGGGCAACGCCGCACATTTTCGGCCGACTTGATTGCATTCCCGCACGCCACGCGACGATGACGCCGACCCCTGGTCCACACCCCGGCACCACGCCTCGACCAGCGGCGACGCCTCCGCACGGGGCGAGCACGCCCGATGCCGGCGACGACCCCGCCATCGGAGCATCGGCGCTCCTCCCTTCACCGGGAACTCCAGAGCGAGCGCATCGCGTCATATCCCTGCCGCATTTCAGTCACTCGCCACGACTGAAACTCCGCGTTCGCTTTCCCCAAGGCAAAGCAAGGTAAAGTCGCGCTTGACCGGCTGTTGACCACCCCTTGACGACCCTTTAGTTCGACGGGCGCCCGCGACCGCCCCCTTGCCCGGAACTCCCGGTCCGCCCCGGCGGACCCACCTCCGGCACTCCCCCACACCTCTCGTACGTCCGGCGCGCCACGTGGCGCGCCAGGAGGAGTCACGACATGCAGCCCCTCATCGCCCACGCCCGATCCTTCGGACAGCGCCCCGAGGAGTTCGCCAGGCTGGCCGAAGGCCAGTCCCCCCAGGTCCTGTTCATCACGTGCTCCGACTCGCGCGTCGTCCCGGCGCTGATCACGGGAGCCCGCCCCGGCGAACTCTTCGAACTGCGCACCGCCGGCAACATCGTGCCGCCGTACGGTTCCGGAGGTCCCAACAGCGAGGCGGCCACCATCGAGTACGCGCTGGAGGTCCTCGGCGTCCGGGACGTCGTGGTCTGCGGCCACTCGCACTGCGGCGCCGTCGGGGCCCTCGTCCGCGGCGACGACCTCTCGTCCGTGCCGGCCGTGCGGGACTGGCTCGCGCACGCCGCCGACGCCCCCGCCACCCCGGACTCCGCCGACCCCGCCGACCCCGCCGTCGCGGCGGCCGTGCAGCACCACGTCCTCGCCCAGGTACTGCGTCTGCGGTCGTACCCCTGCGTGGAACGGAGGCTGCGCAGCGGGCAACTGCGCCTGCACGCCTGGTACTACGAGGTCCACACCGGCTCCGTGCTCGAGCACCGCACGGCGAGCGACACCTTCGAGGCCCTGTGAGCGCGCCCGCGAGCACTCCGCCCGCGTTCCCCCATCTTCGGCAGGACCTCGCCGCCTCGCTCGTCGTGTTCCTGGTCGCCCTCCCGCTCTGCCTGGGGGTCGCCGTCGCGTCCGGCGTGCCGGCCGAACTCGGCCTGGTCACCGGCATCGTGGGCGGCCTCGTCGTCGGGTTCCTCCCCGGCAGCAGCCTCCAGGTGTCCGGGCCGGCGGCCGGCCTGACCGTCCTCGTGTTCGAGGCCGTCCGTCACCACGGTCTCAGCACGCTCGGCGTGATCGTCCTCGTCGCCGGGCTCCTCCAGATCGCGATGGGGGCGCTCCGGCTCGGGCGCTGGTTCCGCGCGATCTCGCTCTCGGTCGTCGAGGGCATGCTCGCCGGCATCGGCCTGATGATCATCGCCGGCCAGCTCTACGCGGCGGCCGGGGCGGCCGCTCCCGTCTCCGGACCGGGCAAGCTCTCCGGACTGCCGGGCGCCGCCGCCCACGCCCTGACCGACCCCGCCGCCCTGGTCTCCACGGCGATAGGCGTCGGCACCATCCTGGTGATCGTCCTGTGGCGGCGGTTGCCGCCCAAGGCGCGGATGGTCCCGGGCGCGCTCGGCGCGGTGCTGCTGGCCGCCCTGGCCACCTTCCTGCTCGACCTGCCGGTGGCGACCGTCGAGGTGACGGGGCTCCTCGGAGCCGTCCGGATCCCCGGGCTCGACGCCTTCGGCGACCTGGCGACCCTGTCCGTGATCGGCACGGTGCTGGCCTTCACCCTGATCGCCTCCGCGGAGAGTCTCTTCAGCGCCGCCGCGGTCGACCGGCTCCACGACGGCCCCCGCACCCGGTACGACAAGGAGTTGATGGCGCAGGGCGCGGGCAACACCGTGTCCGGGCTGCTGGGTGCGCTGCCTCTGACCGCTGTCATCGTGCGCAGTTCCGCCAACGTCCAGGCGGGCGCCCGGACCAGGGCGTCCCGGGTGCTCCACGGGGTCTGGCTGCTGCTGTTCGCGGCGCTGCTCCCGGCCACGCTGGAGCTGATCCCCCTGCCCGCCCTCGCCGGTGTCCTCATCCACGCCGGCTGGAAGCTCATCCCCGTCCGGCAGACCCTCGACCTCTGGCGCGGCCACCGGGGCGAGGCGTTGATCCTGGTCGCCACCGCCGTGTCGATCGTGCTGGTGAACATGTTCGAGGGCGTCCTGATCGGCCTGGCCCTGTCGGTCGTCAAGACGGCCTGGGACGCCTCGCAGTTGAAGATGGAGGTGACGGACAAGGGAGCGGGACCGGTCCGGGTGTACCTGTCGGGGAACGCCACCTTCCTGCGACTGCCGAAGATACTCGACAGCCTGGAGGCGCTCCCGCAGGACCGCCCGGTCGAACTGGACCTCGCCGGCCTCCACCACCTGGACCACGCCTGCCGTACCGCCCTGGAGACGTGGGCGGGCAGCCACAGCGCGGCGGGGACGGAACCGGTGAAGGTCACCATTCCCTGAGGGGATCCGTTCTCCCGGGGCGCCACCGCCCCACTCCCGGCCGTTCCGGGGCGGCGGCGCCGATCGCTGCGACGGGACCGTCCGCCCGGGAAGGATCTCGGGCGGACGGCGCTCGCCGCCGCGGGGCGGGAGCCTGGTCAGCAGCCGCCGCAGTTGTAGAAGGTCACGTCCCAGTGGTTGCCCTCGTCGGCGTAGACGTTTCCGGCGCCCGACTTCCACTGCGGGGCGCCGTCGCCGCGGACCCCGATGTAGGTGAACGTGTTCTTGACGTAGTTGGTGACGCAGGTGGCCTTGCCGAAGTCGAGCTTGTAGCCGTTCCAGTGCGAGTACGTGCCCGACGCGTGGCCGGTCTCGGTGCCGCCGGTGATGTTCAGGGCGCAGCCGCTGGCGCTCTTGAGGGTCTGGGCGCCCTGGGCGGTGGCGAGGTTGAGCTGCTCGAAGGACGTGCAGGTCGCGTTGTTGCGGTTCGAGCAGCCGCCGGACGAGGACCAGGTGATTCCGGAGCTGCGGAACATCGACGTCGCCGTGGCGTGGCTGATCTTGGTGACCGCGTGGGCCTCCGTGGCGCCGCCGAGGACTCCGACCCCGGGCGCGAAGAGCGCGCCGAGGACGAGGGCCAGGGCGGTGAGGACGGCGCGGACGCGGCTGCCGGCCGGGCGACCGGGGTGCGCGGGGGAGACGTCCGGGGTCTGGGGGGACTTCACGAGGTGGTTCCTCCTGGGAGACGGTGTGGCTGACGGGGTGACGGGGATGCGGTGCGGTAGGTCCGCACCCCGGGGTCTACACGCGTTGATTCACGACATGAGTGATCCCCGGGGACGGTTCGGGCGCGGTTCAGGCCGCGGAGCGGAAGGCCGGGAGGTAGCCGCCGGAGTGGCCGGTGGCCGTGGGGTGGTAGCTGTTGGACACGGGCACGGTGACGCTGTGCAGCCAGGCGTTGCCCGAGCAGATCTCGTGGCCGGTGAACTCGTCGACCACGCTGGAGTAGCTGAATCCGGCGTTGGCGGCCTGCTTCGCGAGCATGCTGTTGAGGGCGTCGCCGCCCCGGTTGATCGCCGCTCGCTCGGTCTCGCTCAGCCCGGCGATGCAGCCGCCGTTGAGCTGGTAGAAGCGCGGGTATCCCAGCACGACGACGCGCGCCTGCGGGGCCCGGCTGCGGATGGCGCCGTACAGGGAGGTGAGGTTGGCGGGCAGGGTGTTGTTCACCTGCGCGACGGCGTTGTTCACCGCGTTGACGCAGGTCGCCTCGCTCTGCAGCACGCAGGTCTGCATGACGTCGGCGAAGCCGATGTCGTTGCCGCCGGCCGTGACGCTGACCAAGGTCGTGGAGCTGGTGAGCGGGGACAGCTGGCCGTTCTTGACGGTGCCGGTGGTGGCTCCGGAGCAGGCGGTGAAGGAGAAGGAGGCGGGGGCGTTGGCCGCCGCCCACAGGGACGGATAGGCCTTGCTGCTGCGCTGGCAGCTGCCGCTGTCGGACAGGTAGCTGCCGGCGCCCACTCCCGAGGAGTAGGAGTCGCCGAGAGCGACGTAGCGCTCCCCGGCCGTCGTGGCGGCGGAGGCCGGCTGGGCCAGACCGACGACGGTGGCGATCACGGCCAGCAAGGAAGGAGCGATCCACGCCCATCTAGACGTGTGCATGACAATTTACTCCTTGGGGGGATGTGGGGACCAGGAGTTGTTGAAGCGTCACTCTTGTAGCAGTGATCAGCGCCCTCGCGATAGACGTCCGAAACAGTTTGTTGCAGTGCGCCTCGGCCGGGGCCGGGCGCACACACGCATCTGACAGAGCGTCACTTTCGTTGTGCGGCCACCGGACCGGGCCGTCCTGCCCTGCGGTGGCCGTCTCCTGGAGCCCCTCCCCCACCCGTCACCGTGCGGTCTGCCACCCCGGAAGTGCCGGCAGGACCTTCTCGGCGACGCGGCGCAGCGTCGCGTCGTCGGGGGTCGCCCCGTCGGTGCGCCACAGGGTCACGTCGTAGGAGCCGCCGCTGTCCCGGGCGTCCTGGGCCACCGCCAGCGTGCGTGCCGGAACGCCGGGGCCGCTCCGGGCGTCGCTGCCGTCGAGCCGGAAGCTGATGCTGATCGTGCGGTCCGAGTACACCACCGCCGGGCGGCCCAGGATCTTCTGCTCCTGGGCGCCTCTCAGGTACTCGGCGGTGTCGGCCATGGGCACCCCGTCGTAGGAGGCCGTCAGGGTCACGGTGTAGGTCGGGAACTCGACCTCCGCCGACGGTGTGGCGACCTCCTCGTCCGAACCGAACCGGTGCGACCCGTCGCTGCCGGTGACCGAGCTCGGCTCCTCCCCCGGCGTGCCCAGCAGGGCGGCGAGATCAGGGCGGAAGAGCGCCTCGCACAGCCGCTGCCCCGTGAGCTGCCGGGTCTTGCCCGGCTCGGGCGGAGTCGCTCCGGGCTTCCCGTCGTCCTCGCACGAGGGCGTGTACGGCTTGCTCCCGGCGGACTGGGACACCACCTCCCCGTACGCCCACAGGCCCCCCGCCAGCACGGCGATCATCACCACCGCCGTCACCGCCTGCCCCCATGCGCCGGCGCCCTTCGGAAGCGCGTCGATGTCGTGTGCCATATCCCCCCACCTGCCGTGATCCCCCGATTCGTGCCCGGGGACATTAACCCGTGATCATCGGGGGGACAAGGAGATTTCTCCCGGCACGCGGTCAGCGGCGCCCCGCGCCGTCCGTGGACGCCGCGAGAACGCCGAGGACCGACAGGACGACCACGGCGCACAGGAGCACGAGGGCCACGACCGCGGGCGTGGGATAGCTCCACAGGAGGAGGGTGAGAGCCCCCGCCGCGACCACGGTGCCCGTGGTCAGCGGGCGGTGCGTGCGCAGCCAGTCGCCGACGGCACCGGTGTCCCACCCCTTGCGGACCAGGGCGTGACCGACGGCGCCGACGCCCCGGCCGGTGGCCGCGCGGACCGCGCCGGCACCGCGGCCGGGCCCGTACAGATAGGCCGCCGATGTGGCGATCAGGGAGATCACGAGCACCGTCAGCGCCGCCTGCCGGAGGAACCTCACCAGCGTGTCGTAGACGGCCGCCGCGGCCTCCTGCGACTGCGCCACCGGGGCCACCGCGTCCAGGTAGCCCTGCCGCACCAGGGAGAGCCCGACGAGCAGCCCGCACATCATCACGCCGATGCCGATGCCCGCGCACATCACCGCCGTCCGGCGCGAAGGCGCCGCCCAGACACCGAGGCCGGCGATGACGACGACGGCCGCCGGGAGCCAGGGTCCGAGGACGCCGAGCCAGCGGGCCGCGTCCCTGACCTCGTCGAGCCGTTCGCTCCGGAGCAGCACGATCGAGGTGTCGGCTCCCGGGATCGAGTCCGCGTCGACGAGCGTCGTGCCGACGAGCTGTTCCTGCATCTCCTCGACCACGACGCCGACGTTCAGCGTGAGGGCATCGCCCTTGACCTCGATCGAGCCTCCGCCCTCCCCCGTGAGGACGTTCATCGCGGCGGTGTGGGCACCGCGGTTGACGTTGTCCCAGGCCTCGGCGAAGGCATCGCTGGTGACCACCTTCTTCACCACGTAGCGCACGGCGGTCGTGAGACCGCTCTTGAGCTGGTCGTCCAGGGATCTGGCCGCGTCGACGAGGAAGCGGGGCGCGTCGCGGTCGGCCAGGATGTCGGCGAGGGCGTCGCTGACCTTGCGGACGTCGACGCGTGCGACGACGCCGTCGGTGACACGGTCGACGAGCACGTCCTGGACGGCGGGATCACGGGCCAGCGGCGCGACGGTCTGCTCGTAGCGGTCCACGTCGTTGATCTGCGAGCTCGCCCACGCCGCCACCACCCCGACGGGTGCCAGCAGCACCGCCAGGGCGAGGAGTACGGACGCGACGGAGATCCGCAGCCGGCGGTGCCGGAGGTGGGCGTGCCGGCGGAGGTGCTCGTACTCCGCGCGCTCCGATGCGTCCAGCGGGCGGCTCGGCTCCCGGGGCCTGGGCCCCTGCGGACCGGAGTCGGCGGGTGGGTCCATGAGACTCCCTCCGGGCTCGGTCCTCGGCGCGCCATCGCGCTGTGCCCCCGTGGTCAGGCGGCCGCCGAACCCGGCCGGCGCCTGTCTCCATGGTCGGCCATCGGCAACCGGCCCGCAGCTCGCCCGTGAACGCGGAGGCCGCCCACGGCCGGAGACGGCACGCGCCGCCCGTGGCCCCGGGCATCCGTGCGGGTGGGCGGGGTCAGCCCGCGGACGGCGGTCCGGAGTCCGGCAGGGCGGTGTGGTCGGGGTGGCCGTCCGTGCGGCGCGCTTCCTTGAGCTCCGCCTCGTACAGGTGGTCGCGGCCCTCCGCCAGCTCGCCGCGGACCCGGCGTTCGAGATCCCGGAACGGCTCGTAGTAGGTGCGGTCGTAGGCCTCGACGATCTGGTACGTCCAGTGGCCCGGGATGACGTTGCGGCCGAGGATCTCGCGGAGCACCTCGGCGGCCCACTGTCCGTGACCGGCCCGGCGCAACAGGTCCACCGCACGGTCCAGTTCCAGGTCGGCACTGCCGGTCAGCTGGTGGAAGGAGTACAGGTGGCCGCGCGCCCGCTCGGTGGTCTCCAGGGCCTTGCTCAACGCGCCCAGCGCCTCCACGGTCGTGTCGCTCACTCCAGGGGGCCGCGTGTGGTCCCGGTCGGGACCGTCTTCGCTGTCGTTCATGGATGCCCTCTCCCCGGGGCCGCGGCGGCACACACCGACGGAGCGGCGGCACGCCCCGGCCGGGCGAACGACGCGTGCCGGCAGGGCGGGACGCACGCGACCGACCGGATGCGCCGCCCCCACCGGGGTACGGCACATCCGGTCGGCCGCCGATGCGCGCCCGCCTTCTACATGTGCGGTTTGCCGTAGTACAGGCCGAACCGTTCCAGGTCCTCGGGATCGCCCGCCCACTTGTCCTCGTCGTACGCCGGGGCGTGTTCGATCTGGTCCTTGGTCCGGTCGACGTGGACCTTCCGTTCGGCGGTGTCGATCCGCTCGACGGTGCCGGCCGGGAGGAGGACCTTCCGGCCGAAGATCCACACTCCGGTGTCGACCACCAGGTAGGAGGAGCCGACGTCCTCGGTGTGCCGGTCGATCTTGCCGATGTTCCCGTCGACGGCCTCGACCCGGTAGCCGATGAGGTCGGTGCCCCGGCGGTGGCCGGTGCTCGGGTGGTAGCCCCAGATGTCGACGTCACTCACGGCGTGACCTCCCTTCAGCGCTTCGTCGTCCCCCGCCACAGGACGAACGCCAGGGTGAGTGCGGCGGCCCCGCCGAGCACGAGGCCACGGTGCCGGTTCACCGCCGAGGCGGCCTCCGTCGTCTTCTCGCGCAGCGGCTCGGGCGTCTTGTCGCGAGCCGTCTCCAGCGCGTGCGTCGCCTTGTCCTGAGCGCGGTGGCCGACCTCGGCCGCCCTGTCCTTGGCGTGCGTCGCCTTGTCCTGAGCGCGATGGCCGACCTCGGCCGCCCTGTCCTTGGCGTGCGTCGCCTTGTCCTGAGCGCGATGGCCGACCTCGGCCGCCCTGTCCTTGGCATGCGCGGCCTTGTCCTGAGCGCGATGGCCCACCTCCGCCGCCTTCTCCTTGACGGCGGTGGTCCTCTGCTGGACCTGGGCCTTGATGTCCGTCTTCGCGGCGAGGGCCTCGACGGTCCGTCCGAGCTCCTCGCGGGTCCCCTCGACCTGTGCGCGGAGCTCCTCGGCCGTGGGAGTCTGCCGTCCGTTGCCGGTCTGGTCGGTCATCGGTGTGCACTCTCCTTGATCGTGGTGATGTCGGCCTTGACGCTGTCGACAGTCTGTTCGGGGGTGACCGGGGCGGCCCGGCCGACCTGCTTCCTTCCGACGGCCGCGAGGACCCCGGCGAGCGCGAACAGCGCCACCGTGACGACCAGCGCGGACAGCCACAGGGGCCACACCAGGCCGAGGGCGATGACCGCGGTGGCCACGAGCGCCTGCGCCGCCAGCGCGGCCGACAGGCCGGCGCCGCCGAACAGTCCTCCGCCCCGCCCCAACCGCCGGCCCTTCTCCGTCATCTCCGCCCGGGCCAGAGCCAGTTCCTCGCTCATCAGTCTGGAGAACTGGTCGGACGCCTGCTTGACCAGCTCCCCCACCGGCTCGTCCTGACGAAAGGGCGGCGGGCCCGGTGACCTGTCCATGCGCTGTTCCTCCCGAAGGTTGCTGCGGGAACGTGCCGCCGGTACGCCGACGGCCCGGGCGACCGTCCCGCCCTGCGGCGGAGACGGCACGGGGTGGGCCGCGGGACCGGCGTACCGGCCTCTGCCACCGCGCGTACCCGCTCGCGCGCACCGCATGCGACCCCTCCATGGTCTCTCCGATCGCGCGGACGGGCAGGCGGCGATGTCACACGATCCTCACAAGGGGCGGTGATGACCCGGCACATCCCGGGCACCCGAACGGCATCCGGCTGTCCACCCCACGGAGGTCCCGGTGATCGCCTTCGCCCTGCTGCTGCCGCCCCTCCTCCTCGGGCTCGTCTTCGCGCTCGACCGGTACGAGGACTACATGAGGGCCACCACCCGCGCTCCCCGCCACGCGCGCCGTCTGCGCCTCGTGCCGGATCCCCCGCCCGCCCCCGCCCCGGAACCGCCGCTCGCCGCGGTGCCGCCGGAGCGTGCGGCCTGAGCGGCGGGAGGGGATTCCCGAGGGGCGCCTGCCACGACTGCGAGCGCTGAGCCTCGGCGGAACGGGTACAGCTCCTGCATGTCCTCGTCCCCCGCACCGGCCGACCGCCGGCCTCCCGCCTGGCCCTGGTACGTCGGCGCGGCCGCGGCGGTGACGGCCACCGCCGTCGCCGGCGGCCGCTTCGTCGACCCCGCCGGCACCTGGTACCGCGCCCTGCGCAAGCCGTCCTGGCAGCCGCCGTCATGGGCCTTCGGAGCGGTCTGGACACCGCTGTACGGCTCCCTCGCCTGGGCCGGGGGCCGCGCGCTCGCCACGACCCGAGGCGGCGAACGCACACGGCTCCTCGGCAGCCTCGGCCTGAACCTCGTCCTGAACGCCGGCTGGAACGCCCTGTTCTTCGGACGCCGCAGCCCACGGGCGGGACTCGCCGGGACCGTGCTGCTCGATCTGAGCAACGCGGAGCTGCTGCTGCGCGTCTCGCGAGCGGATCGCCCGGCGGGCCGCGCCCTGCTCCCGTACGCGACCTGGTGCCTCTTCGCGACGGCCCTCAACGGTGCCCTGGTCCGCCTCAACCCGGGATCGGGCCGCCCCAGCCCCCGTGCCGGTCGCTGAGGGCGCGGCCGTCCCCGCACCGCCCCGCTCCCGGGCGCCGCCGGGCGCCTCAGGTCCGTACGAGGCTCGCGGCGCCGAACGACACGTCGAAACGGTCGCACCAGATGCTGACGCTCGCGTACTCCTCCCAGTCGACGCCCGCGGGCAGCGGGTAGTTCTGGTCCCCCTTGTTCCCCTTGAGCTTGCCGAGGCTCACATGGCGGCCGTCGTCGAAGACGTGCCAGCCGTCCTTCCCCTCCCGCACCGGAGCGTCGCTCAACCACACCCGTACGTCCGGTCCGCTGCTCGTGTCGAGTCCCTCGACGCGGAGCACGGCGGTACCGTCCGCGAGGCGCACGATCCGCGCCGTGCCCGTCGTCGGGTGCTCGTGGCCGACGAAGGTGCCCCGGGCGACGGTGACGGGTTCGGCCGCCGGCGCGGGCGGGGGCCTGTCCGCCCGCGGGCGTGCCGTGGGCGCGGCCGCCGAGGGCGGCGCCTCGCGCACGGTCTCGTCCACCCACAGCGCCCAGGGTTCGAACCACACGAGCCCGGCGATCGCCGCCAGGAGCAGCACCGCCGCCCCGCCCCGCCACCACGTCCTCCGCACGCGCCCCACGGCGCACCTCCTCGTCCTCGGCGTCCGCTCCGACCATCCAAGACGAGCGGTGGCCGCGGCGGGAGGTCCGGCCTGATGACGAAACCCTTACGTCCGCGGCGTGGACACCTCCGCGGCGGGCCGCCGGTCCGTAGCGTCCCGGACATGCGTGTACTCGTCACAGGAGGAGCCGGCTTCATCGGCTCGCACATCGTCACGGCGCTGCGGGAGGCCGGCCACGAGCCGGTCGTCCTGGACGCCCTGCTGCCCAGCGCCCATCCCACCGCTCCGGAGCCGCCGGCCGTGGAGTTCCTGCACGCCGACGTCAGGGACGCGGCGCGCGTCCGCGCGGCCC
Source organism: Streptomyces sp. NPDC048338 (assembly GCF_043201055.1). Classification (NCBI taxonomy): domain Bacteria; kingdom Bacillati; phylum Actinomycetota; class Actinomycetes; order Kitasatosporales; family Streptomycetaceae; genus Streptomyces; species Streptomyces sp. NPDC048338. Next base: position 111,891 of record NZ_JBICYQ010000002.1, on the reverse strand, counting down.
TGCGCGGGGTCGACGCGGTGTGCCACCAGGCCGCCATGGTCGGCCTCGGCAAGGACTTCTCCGACGCCCCGGCGTACGTGGGCTGCAACGACCTGGGCACGGCCGTGCTGCTCGCGACGATGGCCGAGGAGGGGGTACGCGCGCTCGTCCTCGCCGGGTCCATGGTCGTGTACGGGGAGGGCCGCTACACCTGCCGTCGGCACGGACCCGTCCGCGCCGAAGCGCGCCGCGCCGAGGACCTGGCGGCCGGCCGCTTCGAGCCCCGCTGTCCGGCCTGCGGCGCCGCGCTCGACCCCGGGCTGGTGGCCGAGGACGCGCCTGCCGACCCCCGGAACGTGTACGCCGCGACCAAGCTCGCCCAGGAGCACCTGGCGGCGGCGTGGGCGCGGGCCGTGCACGCGACCGCGGTCTGCCTGCGCTACCACAACGTCTACGGTCCGGGGATGCCCCGCGACACCCCTTACGCCGGCGTGGCGTCCTTCTTCCGCTCGGCCCTCGGCCGCGGCGAGGCGCCCCGGGTCTTCGAGGACGGCGGGCAGCGACGGGACTTCGTCCACGTGCGGGACGTCGCTGCGGCGGCCGTGCTGGCGGTGGAGGCGGCCCATACCCTGCCGACCGGCGCCCTCACCACGTACAACACCGGCAGCGGGGAGCCGCACACGGTGGGCGAGATGGCTTCGGCTCTGGCACGGGCGTACGGCGGGCCGGATCCGATGGTGACGGGGGAGTTCCGGCTGGGCGACGTCCGGCACGTCACGGCGGACTCGGGCCGGCTGCGCCGGGAACTGGGCTGGCGTCCCGCGATCGGTTTCGCGGAGGGGGTGGCCGACTTCGCCCGGTCGGGGCAGCGGGCCTCCGCGGCGGTCCGGGGCTGACGCCGCCCGCCGGCCGCGAGGTGCCCGGGCGCACGTCGTCCGGCCTGCCGCGCACCGTCCTCACGCCGTCGGCAGGGTCACCTCGAAGCGGCAGCCGCCGGGGACGTTGCGCACCTCGGCGCTGCCCGCGTGGGCCTCGACGATGCCGCGGACGATGGCCAGGCCGAGCCCGGCGCCGGCGGGCGGGGTGCGTGCCTCGGTGCCGCGCCAGCCGGTGTCGAAGACCCGGGGCAGATTCTCGTCGGGGATGCCGCCGCAGCCGTCGGTGACCGACAGGACGACGGCGTCCTCCTTGAGTTCGGCCGCGACCGCCACCGTCCCGTCGGCGGGCGTGTGACGGATCGCGTTGACGAGGAGGTTCGCCAGGACCCGGGTCATCTCCTTGCCGTCCACCTCCACGGGGACGGGCTCCACCCGCTCCCCCACCAGCCGCACGCCGTGCTCACGGGCGAGCGGGTCGGCGCCGCTGAGTGCGTCGCCGACCAGGTCGTACACGCAGACGCGGCTCAAGCTGAGTCCCAGCGTGCCGGCGTGGATGCGGGACAGTTCGAAGAGGTCGGTGACCATGGTGGTGAGGCGTTCGACCTCGGTTCGGATCTGCCGGTGATAGCGGGCGGGGTCGGTGGCCATGCCGTCCTCCAGCGCCTCGGCCATCACCCGCAGGCCCGCCAGCGGGGTGCGCAGGTCGTGGGAGATCCAGGCGACGAGTTCCCGCCGCGACGCCTCCAGCGCGCGTTCGCGCTCGCGGGAGGCATCGAGTCTGGCGCTGGTGGCGGCCAGTTCGCGGGTGAGCGCGGCGAGTTCGGCGGTGGCGACGCCGTCGGGCGCGGAGAAGCCGCCGCCTTCGCCGAAGTCCCGTGCGGCTCGGGCCAGGGCCCGGCTGCGGGCCACGACCCAGCGTCCCAGCACGAGGGCCGTGCCGAGGGAGACGAGCGCGGCCATCGCGACGACGACCGTGACCACCCACAGGTCGTGGGAGGACAGGAACATCGCCTGTGCGACGGCCAGCGTGCCGGCGAGCATCGCGGTGACCGTGACGGCGGCGACGACGGTCAGCGAGAGGGCGACGGAGCGGTGGCGCACGAGGCGCAGGACGACGGCACCGGCGACTCCGGCGCAGGCGGCACCCGCGAGTGCGAACACCGCGATGAGCAGGACGTCCTTCACGCCGCGCCCTCCTCGGAGTCGGCGGTCTCCTCGGCCTCGAAGCGGTAGCCGACGCCCCACACCGTCCGGATGTGCCGTGGCCGTGCCGGGTCGTCCTCGATCTTGGCGCGCAGGCGCCTCACATGGACGGTGACGGTGGACAGGTCGCCGAAGTCCCACCCCCACACACGGCGCATCAGCTCCTCCCGGGTGTGTGCCGTGGCCGGGTGTTCGAGGAAGTAGGTGAGCAGATCGAACTCCCTCAGCGTGAGCGCGAGTTCGGCGCCTCGCCGGGTGGCCCGGCGGGTGGTGGGGTCGACCGTGAGAGCGCCGGCGCACAGCACCGGCCGTGGTGACGTGTCCGGCGCCGTGTCCCTCGCCCGGGTGCGGCGCAGGACGGACGTGACGCGCAGGACGAGTTCCCGGGGGCTGAACGGCTTGGTGACGTAGTCGTCGGCACCGACCTCCAGGCCGGTGATCCGGTCCTCCTCGTCGCCGCGCGCGGTGAGCATGATCACCGGCACCGGCCCGGCGGCCCGCAGTCTTCGGCAGACCTCGAGCCCGTCCAGGCCGGGCAGCATGAGGTCGAGGACGACCAGGTCCGGGCGGCGGGCCTCGGACCGCCGCAGCGCCTCGGGGCCGTCGGCCGCCCAGTCGACGGCGAATCCCGCTCCCTGGAGGTAGCCGGTGACCACCTCGGCCACCGTCGGGTCGTCGTCCACCACCAGGATCCGGGCGGTGCGGTCCGGGGCGCTGCGCTCGTTCATGCCGCACAGCGTCGCATCCGGGTGCCCGGGCGGCCACGGCCAGTCGGGCGTACGACGGTCGACGTCCGCGTTTCGTAAGGAGTTCCGCGGCCCCCGTCCGTCGCGTGATCCCTACGGTGAGACGCGTGATCCCCATGACCGTTGATGTCGTCCTTCCCTGCCTCGACGAGGCCGAGGCCCTGCCCTGGGTGCTGGCCCGCATCCCGTCCGGCTGGCGGCCGATCGTCGTCGACAACGGCTCCACCGACGGCTCGGCCGCACTCGCCGCCCGGCTCGGCGCCACCGTCGTGCGGGAGCCCCGGCGTGGCTTCGGTGCCGCCTGCAACGCCGGACTGCTCGCCTCCGACGCCGAGTTCGTCTGCTTCTGCGACTGCGACGCCTCGCTCGACCCGGGTCTGCTGCCCGGTCTCGTCGCCGGGGTGCGCGACGGATCCGCCGATCTCGTCCTGGGCCGCCGCCGCCCGACCGCCCGCGGCGCCTGGCCGGCCCATGCCCGGGCGGGAAACGCGGCGCTGTCCCGGCTGCTGCGCCGCCGTACCGGGCTGCGACTGCGCGACCTCGGCCCGATGCGGGCGGCGCGGCGCGAGGCGCTCCTCGGTCTCGGCCTGTCGGACCGGCGCAGCGGCTACCCGCTGCAGATGGTGGTGCGCGCCTCGGACGCGGGCTGGCGGGTGCGCGAGGTCGACGTGCCCTATCTGCCCCGGGCGGGCCGGTCGAAGGTCACCGGCACGTGGAAGGGCACCTGGCAGGCGGTCCGCGACATGCGGCGGGTGCTGGACGAACCCGCGATCGTGGGTGAGCGCGCGTGACCACGCTCCTCGTCATCGCGAAGCAGCCGCTGCCGGGCCGGGTGAAGACCCGGCTCACTCCCCCGTTCACGCCCGGGGAGGCGGCCGCGCTCGCCGAGGCGTCGCTCGCCGACACGCTCGCCGTCGCCGCGCGGGTCCCGGCCGCCCGGCGCGTCCTCGTGCTCGACGGGGAGCCCGGCGACTGGCTCCCGGCCTGTTTCGAGGTGGTCCCGCAGGTCGCGGGAGGGCTCGACGCCCGGCTTGCGGCCGCGTTCGCCGGCTGCTCCGGGCCCGCGCTGCTCATCGGCATGGACACCCCGCAGCTCACGCCCGGACTCCTCGCGCCCGCGCTGTGCTGGGACCGGCACGACGCCTGGTTCGGCCCGGCGGCGGACGGTGGCTTCTGGGCTCTCGGACTCGCCGTCCCCGACCCCACCCTGCTGCGGGGCGTACCGATGTCCCGGCCGGACACCGGCCGGGTCCAGCACGAGCGGCTCACCGCGGCGGGACTCCGCGTGGGCCGCCTGCCCGTCCTGCGGGACGTGGACACCGCCGACGACGCCCGACGGGTGGCCGCTTCGGCCCCGGGCGGCCGATTCGCCGCCGTGCACACGTCGTTGACGGCGACGTCGGCAGGGGCGGGCGCGTGACCACGACCGCCTGGCGCTCCGACCCGTACGCCGACGCCCTGCGCAGCGGCCAGGGGCCGCTGTTCCTGCGCCGGCTGGACGGCGGCCTGATCCCCTTGGAGGTCGAACGCTGGTGCGAGGCACCCGACCACGCCGACCGCTCCGTCCTGGGGCGGTGCCGGGGAGCCGTCCTCGACATCGGCTGCGGTCCCGGCCGGCTGGCCGCCGCGCTGGCGGCGGAGGGCAGGCCGGCCCTGGGTATCGACGTCAGTCCGGAGGCGGTCGCCCGCACCGTGCGGCTGGGCGGCACGGCCCTGTGCAGGTCCGTCTTCGACCCCCTTCCGGCCGAAGGCCGTTGGGAGACGGCCCTGCTGATCGACGGGAACGTGGGGATCGGCGGTGATCCGGGAGCCCTGCTCCGCCGGCTGCGGCGCGTGGTCTCCCGGTCCGGCCTGCTCATCGCCGAGTGTGCGCCGACGGAGGTGGACGAGCGCTGCGAGGTGCGGGTCGACGACGGCCGTGGCGCCTGGGGAGAACCGTTTCCCTGGGCGCGTGCCGGCGCCCGCGCCCTCACCGCGCACGCGGCCCGCGCGGGCTGGACCGTGGCCGAGCACTGGACGCTGCGCGGTCGCTCCTTCCTGGCCCTGGGTCCCGTCCGGTCCACCGCCGAGGGGTGAGCGGGCGCCGCCGGTCAGTCGTCGGTGCCGACACGCTCGCGACGTCGCGCCCGGCGGCGCCGTTCGAGGAGCAGCCCGCCGGCCGTCACGGCCACCGCCGCCAGGACGATCACGAGGTTCCGCCCGTACGGCAGCGGCAGCGCCGACGGGTTGGGCGGTGCTCCCGGGCGCAGCAGCAGCGGCAGCGTCACCAGCAGAACGCTTCCCGCGACGATCGAGGCGCCCCGGAGCAGACCCCGGTCACGGCTCCCCACGAGCAGGAGTCCGAGGGCGAGGACCAGCGGGGCGAGGATCGCATCGTGCAGGACGACCGCGCCTGCCAGCCACACCAGCACCTCCGCCGGGGCGGGCTGGGCCGCGATCCGCCAGACGCCGATGCCGATCAGCACCAGCCCGAGGCCGCCGGTCGCCCACCGGAGCGGGCTCACCGTGCTCACAGCACCTCCAGCCGGTGGACCCACTTGGTCTGCAGGACGCCGGGCCGGTCCGGAGCGATGATCCGCGCCGGGAAGCCGTGGTCGAGGGAGAGCGGTCGCCCGTCGAGGGTGAGCGCGAGGAGCGTGAGCGGATCGTCGACGTACTCCGCACCCATCTCCATCACCCGGTAGGCACCGGCGACCTCCAGCGATGTGACCCGCAGGGCGGCATCGCCCGGCCGGCCGCCGGCCAGCTCGACCAGGTCGCGGATCCGCACACCACCCCAGCCGGCCTCGACGCTCCAGCCCTCGACGCAGGCGATCGGAAGCCGCACCCCCGTCCGGGGCATCGCCCGCAGCGCGTCGAGCGTGAGCGTGTACGGGCGGGGGCCGGCGACGTCGAGCCGCCACTCCCGCAGACCGCGCGCCGACACCCCGGCCGCGGCAGCGGTCCGGTTCACCGGCAGCCCCTGGGGGCCGTGGTCGGGGTGCCGCGGCGCGAGCAGGTCGAGCGCCTTCAACGGGGTCAGGGCCTGGCCGACCGTCGTCACCGTCACCACGCCGACCGCCGCGCCCACCCCCAGCAGCAGCGAGCGCCGGTCGGCGGCGTCCTCGGCCGGCAGCGCGAGGGTCCCCGCCGAACCCCGGCGCCCATGGGCGCTGATCTCCGGTGCCTTGACCGCAACGTGCAGGAGGATCGAGCCGGCCGCGACCCAGGCGACGGCGAAGTGCACCGGGACGAAGGAGAACGGCCAGGGGTACCACTCGACGATGTTGAGCAGGCCGGTGAACACCTGGAAGACGGCGGCGGCCACCAGGACCGCGACGGAGAGGCGTTCCAGCGCGTGACGGAGGGAGCGGACCGGCGGCCAGGCGAACAGCCGGGGGTACACGGTCCACAGCTTGGCCAGGAGGAGCACGATCGCGGCGAGCCCGGTGGCGACGTGCAGCCCCTGGGTGAGGCGGTAGCCCCACACCGGCCGGGTGGGCAGGTCGTCGGCGAGCCAGGCCGGCGGGTGCTGGAGGTAGTGGCTGACGAGGCCGGTGACGAAGCAGACGGCGAACGCCGCGCCGAGCCAACGGCCGAGGGCCGTCGCCGTCCGCGCGTCGTGCAGGGGGCCGGTGAAGGCGGGCGGCCGGAAGGGGGGCCGTGCGGATCGCGGTCCACGCGTGCGGGAGGTCATGGCGTCCATGACATCGTCCCGCCCGCCGGAGCGGACGGTTCGACACCTTACGAAACCCGAACGCCCCGACGGGTCGCCCGTCGCGGCACGGCGGCCGCTGCGAGGCTGCGCCCATGACTCGCGTCCGCCCCGCCGACCTGGTTCCGACGGTCCTGCTGCTCGCGGCCCTGACCGCCGCCGTCGCCACGCTGCTGCGCGGGGGTGCGCGCGGTTCCGGCTTCCTGGCCGGGTACGCGGCCGCGTGGGCGCTCTCCGCGGCGGCCGTCGTGGCCCTGCGCCGCGTGCCCGGCCGGGCGGTCGTCCCGCTGGTGCTCGCCGGCGCCGTCGCGGTCACGGCGTCCGGGCTGGTGGCGGCACCCCGCACGAGCACGGACTCCTACCGGTACGCGTGGGACGGGAGGGTGCAGGCCGCCGGCATCTCCCCGTACGACCACACTCCTGCCGACCCCGCTCTCGCGGGGCTGCGCGACCCGTGGCTCTTCCCCGGCGCCGCGGTCTGCGCGCGGGAGGACCCGGATCTGGCGCCGGTTCCCGACGGCGGCTGCACCCGGATCAACCGGCCGACGGTGCACACCGTCTACCCGCCGGTGGCGGAGGGGTGGTTCCTGCTGGTGCACACGGTGTCCCCGGCCGCCTCCCGCCACAAGGCCCTCCAGACCGGTGGCGCCCTGCTCTCGCTGGCCGTGACCGGACTCCTCGTCGTCGTCCTGCGGCGCCGGGGCGTCGCGTGGCGGGCGGCTCTGTGGGCCTGGTGCCCCGCCGTTCCGGTCGAGGGCGTCGACAACGCCCATGCCGACGTCCTCGCCGTGCTGTTCGCGGTCGCCGCGCTCGTCGTCGTGGCGCGCCGGAGGGTGGCGGGCGGGGTTCTCCTGGGGCTCGCCGTCGCCGCGAAGCTGCTGCCCGTCCTGCTCGTGCCCGGTGCCCTGTCCGGCGTGCGGAAGCCGCGCACCGCCTTCGCGGTCCTGGCACCGGCGGCGGCGACGGTCGCGGCGCTGTACCTCCCGTACGTCCTGCTGTCGCGCGGCTCCGTCCTGGGGTACCTCGGCGGCTACGCGCGGGAGGAGGGGTACGACGACGCCTCGGCCGGCGACAGGTACGGCCTGCTGCGGCTCGGGCTTCCCGACGCCTGGGCGCTCCCCGCGTCGATGGCGGCCCTGACCGCGCTCGCGGTGGCGGTCTGGTGCCGGGGCCGGCCCGAACACCCGTGGAGCGGAGCGCTGGTGACCCTGGGGGGCGCGTTCCTCCTGCTGACCCCCGGCTACTCCTGGTACGCCCTGCTGCTCGTCGCCCTGGTGGCGCTGGACGGCCGGTGGGAGTGGCTGGGCGTCGCTCTCGCCGGGGCGGTGGCGTACCTCGCGCCCGATGCGACGACGGCCGCGTACGGCATCGCGGCGGCCGCGGTCTGCGCGGGCTGGTGGATCCGCCGGCGCACCGCGGGTCCGGCCCCTGCCCCTGCCCGCCGCCCCTTGGCGCACCCCGGCAGGGCATGAGACCGTCCGCGGGTGACTTCTGCCGCGGGCGGGGCGACGGCCTCGGGACGACCGGACGACGGCCTCGCGTCCGCGCTGCGCTTCGCCACGGAGCTCGTCGCCTGGGTGGCCACGCCGTGGGCGCTGGCCGGCCGCTCCTGGGTGCTCGCCGTGCTCTCCGTGGTGGTCCTGATCGGGCTGCCGACGCTCCTCGCCACGCCCGGGGACAAGAACAGCGTGATCGTCGCGGTGCCCGGGTGGGTCACGGTCCTGCTCGTCCTGCTCCAGCTCGCCGCCGCCGTGGTCTCCGCCTGGTTCGCCTGGCCCGGGTGGGCGGCCGTCCTCGTCACCCTGCTCGCCGCCGCCACCCTGGTCACGGAGCGCCCGCGCCGACGGTGGCTGCTCGCCGGGGGCCGGCTCGGTTAGCGTCGTAGCAGGGAGACCCGGTGACGCCGGGTCCGCAGGAAGGAGAACCATGCCGCTCGAAGGTGAGTACGAACCCAGTCCGTCGACGTGGGTACGGAACCAGGTCGAGCTCTACGAGTCGTCCGGTGGCACGAAGGGCACGACGATGCGCGGTCTTCCCGTCGTCCTCGTGACGAACCTCGGGGCGAAGAGCGGCAAGATCCGCAAGACGCCGCTCATGCGGGTGGAGCACGAGGGTGCCTACGCCCTCGTCGCGTCCAACGGCGGCGCGGTGAAGCATCCCGTCTGGTACCACAACCTGGTCGCGCACCCGCAGGTCGAGCTGCGGGACGGTCCGCAGGTGTGGGACATGAAGGCACGCATCGTCACGGGCGCGGAGCGCCAGGCGTGGTGGGAGCGGGCGGTGGCCGCGTTCCCCGACTACGCCGACTACCAGCGCAAGACCGACCGCGAGATCCCCGTCTTCGTCGTCGAGCGCACCCAGTAGGGACCGCCGGGGAGACCCGTACGGCCGCGGCGAACGGCCGGCCCCGGGCAGCGGCGGGGCGGGAAGGGCACGGCGTGCGTGCCCTTCCCGCCCTTCCTCGTGCCCGCGTCGGCTTCGTGCCCGCGTCAGCCGATCGCGAGCGGGGCCTCCGGGGCGAGGGCGGCCGCGATCCGGGTGGCGACCACCTCGGCCGTGTTGCCGGCGGGCGTGTCCGCGGTCTTGGTCGTGGAGACCGCGATGGCCAGCCGCCTGGCGGGCAGGTAGGCCTGGATCGCCGCGTACCCCGAGAAGGACGGGTTCTGGAGCACCCAGCCGTTCACCACGATCACGCCCACGCCGAAGTGCTTGGCCTCGGTCTGCTTCAGGCAGATCGACGCCGGGCAGGTCGCGGACTCGCCGCCGAGCCCGACCGTGCCCGGATTCACCAGGGTGCGGTACGCGCCGGGCGACAGGAGTTCACCGCTGCCGATTCCCTCCACCGAACGGGCCAGGTCGCAGATGTGGGAGGTGATGACCGCGCCGGGCGCGGTGGTCCACGACGGGTTCCAGAACGTGGACTCCTCGTAGAGACCACGGTCGGAGGTGAAGGCGTGCAGGACGGGACCCGGGATGTCGGGCGTGAAGTTGTTCTGGGTGTCGCGCAGACCGAGGGGGCCCGTCACCCGCTGCTTCACGAGCTCGTCGATCCGGGTACCGGTGATCTTCTCCAGCGCCTCGGCCAGCAGGACGTAGTTGGCGTGCGAGTAGCTCCAGCTGGTGCCCGGCGGGTACCAGAACGAGTGGCTGAACGGGAAGGCGAGCAGCTCCTCGGGGGTCCACTGGCGGAAGGGGTGCGGCCCCAGCTCGGCGCCGAAGGCCGGGTCGGTGACGTAGTCGTGCAGGCCGGTGGTGTTGGTGGCCAGCATGCGCAGGGTGATCTTGCGGGCGTTCGGCACGTCGGGCAGCCAGCGTTCGACGGTGTCGTCGAGGCGCACCTTCCGCTCCTCGACGAGTTGCAGGAGGGTCGTGCCGATGTGCGCGAAGGCGACCGAGCCGGCCCGGAAGTGCATGTCCGGCTCGGCCGGCACGCCGGTCATGGACTCGCCGAGCGCGTCGGTGACGACCTCGCGTCCGTCGATCGTGACCCGCAGCTCCACGGCCTTCAGCCGGAGTTCGTCCTTGGCCTTGCGGGTGATGCCCAGGATCCGGCGGCCCTGCCCGCCGAGGGGGCGCTGGGTCCGCACGCAGTCACGTCCGCCGTGGTTGCCGGGCCCCTCGGGGGCGGCGGGTCCGGCGGCGGTGGCGGGGACCGTGACGGCGAGGAGTGCGGCGCACAGCAGGGCCGTGCCGACCGCGTGCGCCCGGGTGCGCACACGGGTGGGGAGGGGGGTGCGTGTCATGCCCGAACTATGTCCGCAGGTACGTGCCCGTCGCGCCGAACACTCCGGGCGCGGCCGCGGACCCCGCCCATGTGGTGCACGCCGCGGACGGCACAGGGCGCCCGCTGCCGGAGCGGGCGCCCTGTTCGCGTGGGGGACGGGGGTTCTGGGACCTGTCGTCAAAGTCCCTCCCCCTGGGCTTCGCCCGGGAGGTGCCCCGGCTCGCGGTGCTCCTTTGAGGACAGGTCCTAGCGACGACTGCGGACGAGCAGGTGGAGGAAGTACGGCGTGCCGATCACCGCGGTCATGAGGCCGGCGCCGAGCTGGGCCGGGGCGATGACCGTGCGGCCCACCAGGTCGGCGGTGCACACCAGCGTGGCGCCCAGCAGTACCGCGACGGGCACCACCCGGGCGTGCTGCCGGCCGACGAGCGCGCGGGCCGCGTGCGGTGCCACGAGACCCACGAAGCCGATCGTGCCCGCGGCGGCCACGGCGGTGGCGCTGAGCACGACGCTCAGCACGAGGAAGCCCAGCCGGGCGCGCCCCAGGCCGAGTCCCAGGAGCCGCGGGGTGTCCTCGTCGAGCGACACCAGGTCGAGCTCGGTGCGCCGGATGCCCGCGGCGGCCAGGCCGACGACGAGCACGAGCGCGAGGGGCACCACGTCCGGCAGGGTCCGTCCGTAGGTGGAGCCGGACAGCCAGGTGAGGGCCTTCGTCGCGTTGAACGGGTCGGTGAGGATGATCAGCATGCTGATCAGCGCCGCCGCTCCGGTGGCCACACCGAAGCCGACGAGGACGAGCCGGTTCTGCCGGAAGCCGCCGCGTGCGGCGAGGCCGAAGACGAGGACCGAGCTGACCGCGGCGCCGGCGAACGCCGCTCCGGCCACGCCCCACGACCCGGCGAGCGGGACGGTGGTCACGAGCAGGACGGCGCCGAGCGCCGCGCCGCCGGAGACGCCGAGGACGGCGGGTTCGGCGAGCGGATTGCGGGTCACCGCCTGGACGAGGGTGCCCGCCAGGGCGAGCGCCGCTCCGGCGAGGAGCGCGGCCAGGACGCGGGGGACGCGGGTGTCGAGCACGAAGGTGACGGCCCGTCCGGCCCGGCCCTGGAGCCAGTTCAGCACGTCGCCCAGCAGCAGTTTGCTGTCGCCCAGGAGGACGGAGGCGATCGCGACCCCGAGGACGGCGGCCACCAGGACGGCCGTCACGGCGAGGAAGCGGCCGCGGGTCCTGATCCGCAGCCGGTCGGCCTCCGCCGGGCCGGCGGTGTCCCGGACGCGGGTGGCCATCACGATCAGGAACACGGCGCCGACGAGGCTGGTGACGACGCCGGTCGGCACGGCGACCGCCGTGTCGGCGGGGACGACCGCGCGCAGGAGCACGTCCGAGCCGAGGACCAGGGCCGCGCCGGCGAGGCCGGCCGCCGGCAGTGCGGCGCGCGTCCGGGCGAACGCGCGGACCCGGCGGGCCAAGGGGCGTACGAGCGCGGGGGCGCACAGTCCGACGAACCCGATCGGTCCCGCGAGGGTCACGGCCGTGGCGGACAACAGCGACGCGAGCACGACGACCGTGACGCGGGTGGCGCGGACGGGGACGCCGAGCCCGCGGGCGGCGTCGTCGCCGAGGGCCAGGGCGTCGATCCGGCGGGTGAGGAGCAGGAGTCCGACGAGCCCGACGAGCCCGATCGGCGCCATCTGCAGGACGCCGTCGAAGCCGTTCTGCGCGATGCTCCCCTGGTTCCACTGGTAGAGGCCCTCGGTCTCCCGGGGGAACAGCAACAGCATGCCCTCGGTGACGGCGGTGAGGCCGAGGGTGAGGGCGCTGCCGGCGAGGACCAGACGGACGGTGCCGGTGCCGAGGCCGGACAGGCCGAGGACGACGGCGGCCGCCGCGAGCCCTCCGGCGAACGCGACGCCGGAGGAGGCGTACAGCGGCAGGGAGACGCCGGTGACGGCGACCAGACCGAGGGCCAGATAGGAACCGGCGTTCACCGCGAGGGTGTCGGGTGAGGCGAGCACGTTGCGGCTGACGGCCTGCAGGGCGGCGCCGGCCGTGCCGAGCACGGCACCGACGAGCAGGCCCGCGGTCATGCGGGGCAGCCGGGAGGCGATGACGACGGAGGCGTCGGCCGGGTCGGCCCCTCCGGTGAGGGCCTTCCACACCTCCGGGGCGCCGACGGCCGCGGTGCCCTGGGTGATGTCCACGACCGCGAGGGCCGTGACGAGCAGGATCAGACCTGCCGTCACCGCGGCCGCGCCCGTCCGGGACGTGGCCGTCGACGGACGGGTGGCGGGGGTGGTCGCGGTGACGGTCATGGCCCTTACTTCGTGAGCGCGGCGACGGCGGAGTCGACGTACTTGCCCATCGACTCGGGGCCGCCGAACATCCAGATGCCGTCGGGCAGGCGGTGGACGTCGCCCTTCTTGACGAACGGCAGCGACGTCCAGACCTTGTCCTTGGCGAGGACGCCGGCGAACGGCGTGCTGTTCTTGTCGCCGTCGCTGCCGATGTAGGCGAACTGGACGTCGGCGCCGAGCTTGGTGAGGCCCTCGACGTCGGTGGCGGCCAGGCCGTAGCTCTCGTCGCCCTTGACCGTCCACGCGTTCTTCAGGCCGAGCTTCTCGTTGACCGCGCCGATCAGCGAACCGCTGGTGTAGGGCCGGATCGAGACCTGGTTGGAGACGACGTAGCCGTCGGCGAAGGCGTAGTTCGCACCGGCGAGGCCGGCGGCGGCCAGGGCCTTCTTGCCCTCGTCCAGCTTCGCCTGGAACTGCTGCTTGAGCTGCGCGGACTTCTCCGTCGTGCCGGTGGCCCGCGCGATCAGGTCGAGGTTCTTCGTCATCTGCCCGATCGGGTCGGAGGCGTCGGCGGGGCGCACCTCCAGGACCGGGGCGATCTTGCGGAGCTGCTTGACGGCGGCCGGCGGCAGGTCGCTGGTGGCGACGATGAGGTCCGGGGCGAGCTGGGCGACGGTGTCCATGCTCGGCTCGCCGCGCGTGCCGATGTCCTTGGGGTCGTTCTTGAGCGGGACGGCGGTGTCCCAGGTCTTGTAGCCCTTGACGTCGGCGACGCCGACGGGGTCGACGCCGAGCGAGACGAGGCTCTCGACGACGTTCCACTCCGTGCCGACGACCTTCTTCGCCGGACCGTCGAGCTCGACCTTGGTTCCGGAGGCGTCGGTGAGCGTGATGCGCTCGGTGGGCTTCTTCGCGTCGTCGGCGGCGGGCTCGGTCGTCCCACAGGCGGTCAGGGCGAGCGCCGCGGCGGTGGCGGCGGCAGCGGTGAGAAGGAGGCGTCTCATGGGGTGGGACTGAGCCTTTCGTTTCGCGTGTGGTGGCGGCCGATGGCGCGGGTGCGCAGCCGGCCGGTGAGGGGGTCGGTGTCGACTTCGATGCGGATGCCGTACGTGTCGGTCAGCCGCGAAGCGGTGAGGACGTCCTCGGGGAGGCCGTGCGCGACGATCCGTCCCGCGTGGAGCAGGGCGATGCGGTCGGCGACGGCCGCGGCCTGGTCGAGGTCGTGCAGGACGGCGCCCACGGCGATGCCGTGGTCGTCCGCCAGGTCGCGTACGAGGTCGAGGAGTTCGACCTGGTAGCGCAGATCCAGGTAGGTCGTGGGCTCGTCGAGGAGCAGGACGCCGGTCTCCTGTGCGAGGCAGCCGGCCAGCCAGACGCGCTGGAGCTGCCCTCCGGAGAGGTGCTCGGCACCGCGGTCGGCGAGGTCGGCGACGCCCGTCATGGCCAGCGCGCGGTCCACCGCGGCCCGGCCGTCGGGGTCGGCCTTGCCCCAGCGTCCCCGGTAGGGGTAGCGGCCGAACTCGACGAGGTCACGCACCGTCAGTCCGCCGGGGGTGGGGCGGCCCTGCGTCAGCAGGGCGACGCGGCGCGCGAAGTCGCGGGTGCCCAGGGCGAGTCCGTCGGTGTCCCCGTCGAGGAGGAGGGTGGCGGTCCTGGGCTGCTGGAGCCGGGCGATCGTCCGCAGGAGGGTCGATTTTCCGCTGCCGTTCGGTCCGACGAGGACGGTCACCTCGCCGGGCCGCAGCGTCAGCTCGGCATCGTGGACGACGTCGACGCCTTCGTACGCCACGGTGACACCCGTGGCCGACAGTTGATGACCACGGGGGCGTCCGGCCGCGGAGGTCTCTTCACCAGCAAGCACGACGCAAGGTTAGCCTATCCTTACTAGATCTTGAAAGGGGCCCGACCGATCGACCGCAAGGGGGAATCCGGCCAAGGTCGCGACGGGCGTGACACCCTCTCACCGGCCCCTCCGCGGACCGGTGAGGGAACCGCCGGACGCCGTCCACCGCGGCGCCCGCCGGCACGTGGGCCGACGGCGCGCTGTCGCGGGCGCCGGCCGGCGCGCCGTGGTGTCATACGGAGGTCAGACCCCAGAGAGGGATTCGAGCGGACCGGGCGGACCACGTGGACGGACCCCAGGAACCCCGGGAGCCCCGTACGGCGGCCGGCGCCGCGGCGGAGGTCCCCCAGGAGCGCCACGCCGGGTGGCTGGAGCTGTTCTTCGACCTCGTGTTCGTGGCCCTGGCCGCCCAGCTCTCCCATCAGCTCCACGGGGACCCGGACCTCGGCGACTTCGCCCTCTTCCTCGCGCTGTACTTCCCGCCGTGGTGGATGTGGGTCAACCTCACGGTCTCGGCGAACCTCTTCGTCGAGGACACGGCCCGACGCCGGCTGCTCATGCTGTTCGCGATGCTGTGCCTGGCGGTGATGGCGGCGGCCGTACCCGAGGCGGCCGGAGACCGGAGCGCGGCCTACGCCCTCGGGTACGCAGGCACCCGTCTGGTACTGCTCGGGCTGTGGTGGCCCGCGACGAGGTTCCCCGACCCCCTGCGCGTCCCGCGCTGGCGCCCCCTCAGCTACTGCCTGGGCTCCGGCGTCCTGTGGGCGGTGTCCGCGGCGGTGCCCTCGCCGTGGCGGTACTGGATGTGGGCGGCGCTGATCGTCGCCGAGATGGTGCTGCTCCTGACCGCCCGCGGCCACGGCATCCCCGGACAGATCGACACCGGCCACCTGGTGGAGCGGGTCGGCCTCTTCGTCATCATCGTGCTGGGCGAGTCGGTCATCGCCCTGGTGACCTCGTTCGACCACCACTGGACGGGGCAGGCCGCGGTCGTCGCCCTGCTGGGCTTCGTCCTGCTCGCGGCGCTGTGGTGGTCGTACTTCGACTTCGCCGCCACCTCCGCCGAACTGGTCTTCGGCTCCGTGAAGGGCCGCGAACTGTACGTGCTCGCCCGGGACGTGGGCGGCTTCCTGCACTTCTTCGTCACCGCGGCCGTCCTGTGCATGGCGGGCGGGCTGGCGACGGCCGTGGAGGAGGCCGGGCACGCCCACCTTCCGCGCGGCGCCGCCTGGGCCCTGGCCGGCGGCCTGGCCCTCTACCACGCCGCCCACGCGACGATCGCCCTCCGCTTCCGGCGCCCGCTGCGTCGGGTGGCCGTGTGGGCGGTACCCGGCATCGCGATCCCCGTGCTCGTGGGGCTCGGGGCGGATCACCTGGCCCCGTGGCTGGTGGTCCTGCTGATCGCCGGCGAGGCGGTCGCGCACCTGCTGTACGCCCGCGCCCTGCTCCGCCGCCGCAACGCCCTGTACCCCGGACGGGTGTGACCCGCCGGAGCACGACGCGTCCCGGCGGACGCGCTGCATCCGGACGCGGCGCCGCGGGCGAATCGAGGGCGAGGACGACCGAGGGAGGGTCCATGTCGCATGCCGCCCGTCCCGCCCCCGACGGGGCGGGCTCCGAAGGGTTCCCGCCGCTCTGGAGGGTCGCGCCCGACGGGGGGCGGCCGACGGGGCGGACCTGCGCCCACGCCCGGTCCGTGACCCTGCCGACCGGCGAGGAGCCGCACGCCTGCCGGGAGTGCGTCGAGCGGGGCTGGGAGTGGGTGCGGCTGCGCTGGTGCGCGTCCTGCGGTCATGTCGGCTGCTGCGACAGCTCCCGCGGCGGCCACGCGTACGCGCACCACGCCGCGACCGAACACCCCGTGGTCGTCTCCCTCGCCCGGGACGAGGACTGGGCCTGGTGCTTCCCGGACGAACTCTTCCTGGTCCGTGCCACGGAGCCGGAGGCGGACAGGCCCCGGGGCGGCTGAGGGCATCCGTCGCACGGCGGCGCACGCCACCGGACCGGCGCCGGCCCCGAAGGCGCCACGAACGGCCCCACGGCCACCACCCGGCGCAGGACACCGGATCTCACGGACGATCCCACGGCCTCCACCGACGGAGGCTGCGCGCGGGCCGGCGCCTTCGGCACCGGTCGGCGCTCCCTGGCATGCACGGAGAACGACACCTCCCTAGCATGAGTGCGTACATGTCCCAGTTCTGCCGGATATGCCGGGCGACAGCGGAGTGAGGCAGTCATGGCCGCAGAGGATGCCGCACCCGGGAACCGGGCCGAGGGCCTGAAGGCGAACGCGATCGGCTTCGTCGACGCCCTGGTCATCGGGCTCAACTCCACCTCACCCGCGTACTCCCTCGCGGCGGTCATCGGCCCCATCGTGGCCCTCGTCGGGATCTACGCGCCCGGCGTGATGTTCGCGTCCTTCGTGCCGATGCTCCTGATCGCCTCGGCCTTCTACTACCTGAACAAGGTCGACCAGGACTGCGGCACCACGTTCTCGTGGGTCACCCGCGCGATGGGCCCCTGGATCGGGTGGCTGGGCGGATGGGCCATCGCGATGACCGGCGTCCTGGTCGTCGGCTCCCTCGCCGACGTGGCCGTGAGCTTCGCCCTGCTGGCCGTCGGCCTCGACGGATGGGTCGACAACGCCTTCGTGCGCCAGCTGCTGACCGTACTGCTCATCATCGTGATGACGGCCGTGTGCGTCATCGGTACCGAGCTGTCCGCCAAGGTGCAGAACGTCCTCATCCTGGCGCAGGTCGTCTTCCTGCTGGTCTTCGTCGGCGTGGCGCTCTACAGCGTCTACGCCGGCACGAGCAAGTACGACTCCGTCGAACCCGCGTTGAGCTGGCTCAACCCGTTCGGCGCCGGCGGTGCGGCGCTCTCCGGCGGGCTGCTGCTCGGCGTCTTCATCTACTGGGGCTGGGAATCGGCGGTCAACCTCACCGAGGAGGTGGAGGACTCCGCGACCGCGCCGGGAAAGGCGGGGCTCTGGTCGACGGTCATCCTGCTGGTGACGTACGTGTCCGTGGGGTTCGCGGTCGTGGCCTACGCCGGACCGACGTTCCTGGCCGAGAACGCCGACGAGGAGGAGTTCGTCTTCGCCCAGCTCGCCACGGACGTACTCGGCGGCTGGGACTGGGTCCTGCTGCTGGCGGTCTCCACCTCCGCCATCGCCTCCACCCAGACCACCATCATCCCGGCCTCGCGCACCGCGCTCTCCATGGCCCGCCGCCGGGCGCTGCCCGCCTCCTACGGCCACATCAGCCCCCGGTTCCGCACACCCGACGTGAGCACCTGGTGGGTCGCCGGCATCGCCATCGCCTGGTACCTCGTGGTCAACCAGATCAGCAGCAACGCCCTCTTCGACTCGCTCACCGCGCTCTCGCTGCTGATCGCCTTCTACTACGCGCTCACGGGCATCGCCTGCGCGGTCTACTACCGCCGCCACCTCCTCGAGAGCGTGCACAACTTCCTGCTCATCGGCCTCGGCCCGCTGATCGGCTCCGGGCTGCTGGCCTGGCTGCTGGTGAAGTCGGTCGCCGACATGTCCGATCCGGCGAACTCGTACAGCGGCACGTCGTGGTTCGGGCTCGGACCGCCGCTCGTCATCGGGATCGGCATCACCGTCGTCGGCATCGTCATCATGTGCGTGTGGCGTCTGCGGGCACCCGCGTTCTGGGCGGAGCGTCCGGGTGTCGTCGACCCCGAGCTGGTTCACGGCAAGGAGACCTGAGATGTCGGTCGTGCTGGGTTACGACGAGTCCCCGGGCGCCGCCCGCGCGCTGCGCATCGCGATCGAGGTGGCCGCCGCGTTCGAAGAGCGCCTCGTCCTGGTCTACGGCGCCGCCGTCCCGGGTCCCACGGGTGAGGAGTACCGGTCCCACTACGAGGCGATCCGCCAGGCGGGCCGCACCGGCCTGGAGCACGCGGTCACGGAGGCCGACCGGGCGGGTGTGGCGAGCGCCGTCGAGGTCATCGACGCGAAGCCGGCACAGGCCCTGATCGAAGCGGCGAACCGTCATGCGGCGCGGGTCATCGTGGTCGGCAGCTGGGGCGAGAGCCCGATGCGCGGCGCTCTCCTGGGCTCCACCCCGCA
This sequence comes from Streptomyces sp. NPDC048338, assembly GCF_043201055.1. Classification (NCBI taxonomy): domain Bacteria; kingdom Bacillati; phylum Actinomycetota; class Actinomycetes; order Kitasatosporales; family Streptomycetaceae; genus Streptomyces; species Streptomyces sp. NPDC048338. Next base: position 93,433 of record NZ_JBICYQ010000002.1, on the reverse strand, counting down.
CAAGCTCCTGCACATGTCGAGCGTCCCGGTGCTCTGCGTACCGCCCGAGGTCTGAGCCGCGCCGGCGGGCGAGGGCCGCGGGCGGGCCGGTGCGGGTGCGCCGGACGCACGGACGGGCAGGTCGCGGATCCGCCGGAACTCCCGGGTGCGCGAGCGATGAGTTCCGGCCGCCTCGACGGTCTGTCCCGGTGTAGGTCGAACGATGGAGGAAACAGACATGACCGAGCCCGAGACCCGGACCCACACGGTGGAGGCGGACGGCGCCACCGTCCACTACGACGTCCGGGACGCCCGGACCGGCGACACAGGTGACGGCACCGGCGAGCCCGTGCTGCTCCTGATCGGATCGCCGATGGACGCGAGTGGGTTCCGCACGCTGGCCTCGTACTTCCCCGACCGGACCGTGGTCACCTACGACCCGAGAGCCGCGGGACGCAGCGTGCGCACCGACGGCGCCGCGGAGACCACGCCCGAGGAACACGCGGAGGACCTGCGTCTGGTGATCGAGGCGCTGGCCGCGGGACCCGTGGACCTGTTCGCCAGCAGCGGGGGCGCCGTCAACGCGCTGGCGCTGGTGGCGCGTCACCCCGGGCTCGTCCGGACCCTCGTCGCCCACGAGCCGCCGACGGCTCAGGTCCTTCCCGACCGGGAGGCGGCGCTGGCGATCTGCGCGGACATCCACGCGACGTACCTGCGCGAGGGTACGGGGCCGGCGATGGCGAAGTTCATCGCGACGGTCAGCCGCAAGGGCCCCTTCTCCGACGCGTGGCGCGAGGAACCCGCGCCGTCCCCCGCCGACTTCGGTCTGCCGACCGCGGACGACGGCTCGCGCGACGACCCGCTGCTCGGGCAGAACATGCTCGGCTGCACCGCCTTCCGGCCGGACTTCGCCGCGCTGCGGGACGCGTCGACGCGGATCGTGATCGCGGCCGGCAAGGAGTCCGAGGGCGAGTTCGCCGCGCGTGCCGCGGCCGAGGTCGCGTCCTCCCTCGGCACTCCCCTGGCGGTCTTCCCGAGCCACCACGGCGGTTTCCTGGGCGGCGAGTTCGGCCAGCAGGGGGCTCCCGCGGAGTTCGCGGCGGCCCTGCGCGAGGTCCTGGCGGCGTCCGACTGACCCTGCCGGGCGAGGCGCCGTCCGGCCGGCGGCCGGACGGCGCCTCGCAACGGAGGACGTCGAGGATCGCCCCGTCGTCGCGCTCTCGGCGCGCGACCCCGAGGGCCCGGCGGACGGGCATGCGGGGACGGCCGCGGGGTACCGGGGCCCTGGGCGTGTCGCCCCTCGACGACCACGAGGACAGGAGTCGTGTCATGAGCGCCAGAGACGACGTCGCGATCGGGACCGTCACCACCAAGGTGCCGGCGCGGCTGGACCGGCTCCCGTGGTCGCGCTGGCACTGGATGATCGTGATCGGCCTGGGGACCGTGTGGATCCTCGACGGCCTCGAGGTGACCATCGTCGGCAACATGGCCGGCCGGCTCTCCGAGGACGGCAGCGGGCTGCCCATCACCGACGCCCAGGTCACCGGTACGGCCGCGGCGCTCTACGTGGCCGGCGCCTGCTCGGGCGCCCTGTTCTTCGGCTGGCTCACCGACCGCTACGGCCGCAAGAAGCTCTTCCTCATCACCCTCGCGGTCTATCTGGCGGGAACCGCACTGACCGCGCTCTCCTTCTCCGTGTGGTGGTTCTTCCTCTTCCGCTTCCTGACCGGCTTCGGCATCGGCGGTGAGTACGCCGCCATCAACTCGGCCATCGACGAGCTCATTCCCAGCAAGTACCGGGGCCGCGTCGATCTGATCATCAACGGCAGTTACTGGCTGGGCGCCATGGGCGGCGCCCTGCTCTCCGTCCTCGCCCTCGACACCGACATCTTCGCGATCAACGTCGGCTGGCGGCTCGCCTTCGGGCTCGGCGTCGTGCTCGGGCTCGTGATCCTGCTCGTACGGCGGCACGTTCCCGAGAGTCCGCGATGGATGTTCATCCACGGCCGCTCGGAAGGAGCGGAGGAACTGGTCACCTCCGTGGAACACCAGGTGGAGGAGGAGAAGGGCATCACCCTGCCGGAGCCGCAGAACTCGATCACCATCGAGCAGCGCAGGTCCATCGGGTTCATCGAGATCGCCCGTACGCTCTTCCGCTCGTACCCCAAACGGGCGGTGCTCGGCTTCTCCCTCTTCATCGGGCAGGCGTTCCTGTACAACGCCATCACCTTCGGCTTCGGCTCGATCCTGGAGAAGTTCTTCGACGTCCCCACCGGCAACACGGGGTACTACTTCGCCGTCATCGCCTTCGGCAACTTCCTCGGCCCGCTGCTGCTCGGCCGCCTCTTCGACACGGTCGGCCGCCGCACCATGATCGCGGGCACCTACATCCTCTCGGGGCTGCTGCTCTTCGGCACGGCCTGGCTCTTCGACCGCGGCAGCCTGGACGCGGCCACCATGACCGCCTGCTGGTGTGTCGTCCTCTTCTTCGCCTCCGCCGGAGCCAGCTCGGCCTACCTCACCGTCAGCGAGATCTTCCCGATGGAGACCCGGGCGATGGCGATCGCCTTCTTCTACGCCATCGGCACGGCGGCCGGCGGTATCTCCGGTCCGTTGATCTTCGCCGAACTCACCGAGAGCGGGGTGGTCGGCGACGCCGTCCTCGCCTTCTGCATCGGTGCGGCGCTCATGGTCCTCGCGGGGCTCGTCGCGCTGTTCTTCGCCGTGGCGGCGGAGGGCCGGTCGCTGGAGGACATCGCCACGCCCCTGTCGGCGAAGGCCGCGGAACCGGCCGACGCGGGCGGTACGCCCTCGGGCGGCGCCACGGGGTGAGACGGCGGGACGCCGCGTGCCGCCCGGCACGAGGGGCGCGCGGCACGGCTCGCCCTCAAGGTGTCAGGCGGGTCCGGACCAGGGCGGCGGCCAGCCGGGGCAGGTCCTCGGCGGGGACGAGTGCGGCCAGGCCCTCCGGTGTCTCCGGGAGCCCGAGGACGCGGGCCGCCTCCAGTGCCCGGCGGTCGAAGGCCGGCCGGAGCTCCGGCCACAGGCCCTGCGCCTCCCGGCAGAAGATGTCGGCACCGACCGGCCCGATCCGGGGTACCTCCCTCAGCAGTTCCCTGATCCGGTCGGGCTCCCGGCCGGCCCGGTCGCGCAGCCGCCGCAGATCCCCGCGGTAGGTGTCGAGGAGGAACTCGGCTCCGTGCCCCAGGGCGTCCGCCGTGCTCTCGTCGTAGCGCCGGTAGTGTGCCCGGCCGAGGGCGTCGACACGCTGCTGCCAGGGCGCGTCGGCCATGGCCCGGGGCGTGCGCATGCCGGCTGCGAAGAGTTCGCGCGCGGCCGCGACCGCGATGTCGGAGCGGATCCGGACGGAGCAGAGGACGGTCAGGACCAGCACCTGGTACAGCGGGGCGGGGGTGTTCCGCATCCGGACACCCGCTTCCCGCGCGTGCGTCCGGCCGTGCTCCGCCAGCAGTCCGCGCACCGTCTCCCGCCGGTCCATGGGCTGTCGCCTCCCGGATTCACGGAGGGCCGCCGAGCCGGTCGGCCGGCGTCCTGCCCGGCCCCTGCCCCGGGGTACCCGGGTGCACACGGCGAGGCAGGGAGGAGCCCCCACCTCCGCCGACGTCAGGAGGTGGGGACTCTGCCCGTCTTACCGCCGTCAGGACCCGTCCGGATGCAGGGGGGTGCGAAATCGACGAGGAATTCCCCGGCGCGCACCGGCCACGGACGCGGACGCCGCGCGGCACGGTGCCCGGACGGGACTCCCGTGCATGCATGCGTGCGAACGGGGCACCCGCCTGCTAGGCAGTCCGCACAGCCGTCGCCTGTGGATTCCCCCCTCCACGGGCGGCGGCGCCCTCGGGGCCGTCACTGCCCTCGCCCTTGTCAGTGGGATTCGGAGCAAACGGAGGACACCATGATCATCTTGGGGCTCATACTGCTCGTCATCGGCTTCGCCACGGGAATCGGCTTCCTGTGGACCATCGGCGTCATCCTCGCCGTCGTCGGCGCCGTTCTGTGGATTCTGGGAGCCATGGGCCGCTCCGTCGGTGGGCGCAAGCACTACTACTGATCACCCGCCACCCGCCACCCGCAGGGCCCGGGACCCGTACCCCGCGTCCCGGGTGGCACCACCGCCCCCGGGCATGAGACGAGCCGATCCCCCGTCGGCTCATCCCACCTCCGGGGGCGGCTTCATGCCCGGGGGCGGCGTCAGGCTGTGCACGGCCGCGAGGACGACCACGACCACGGCGACCGGCAGCAGCACGGCGGTGACGGACCAGCCGAGCCGCACGAGGTACGCGCCGATCAGGCCCCCCACGAACATCGCGAGGACCGAGGCCGACCGGCGCCGCACGGCGCCCGACCCGTAGCCCAGCGCGGGGTCGTGACCCAGGGCCGAGCCGCTGAGCAGCGCCGTCATCCCGCGCGTGACCACGGTCGTCGGCATGTCGGGGATGTTGATGCGCAGCGCGGTGACGTTGCGGATGCCCATCGCGAGCGCGAGAAGGGCGATGACGACCGAGTGGCGGCCCGACGGCGCGCCTTCCGAGGGGACGACTCCCCAGGCGGCGAAGGCGGCGAGGGCGATGAGCAGCCCCTCCGTCACGAGCGCGATGATGAACCACCGGTGCCGGTGGGCGTCGAGCCGCACATCCATGCGCGCGCCGATCACCGCTCCCACGGCGAAGGCCCCGATCGAGACGACGGGCGCGACGACCGAGAGCCCTCCCTGACCCGCCAGGCCGAACGCGAGGAACAGCAGGCTGCCGGTCTGCGTGGCCGTGAACACCGGCCCCAGCTGCAGCACCGAGACCGCCTCGACCACGCCGGTCGTCAGCGTCAGGATGGCCATGAACGGAGTCAGGGACCGAATCCTCCGCTCCGGGTCCACGCTCACGTCGGCTCCTCCAGGGTTCGGCTGCTCCGAGTCTCCGGGCCGAGGCCGTAGGCGTACGGCATTGCGCCGAACGGGGGCAGCGGCGGATTCCCCGGCCGCCGAGCCGCCCGGCCGCCCGGACAGGACCCGAATGCCCCCGGCCCGACCGCCCGTCAGGGAGCGCGCGGCCTACCCTTGCGCGATGACCACCGCGCCCGTGATGTCGATAGCCCTGGCCGACACCGACCGGCCCTCGCTCCTCCCGCTGCCGCGCAGGGCAGCGGAGTTGCTGCTGGCGCTCGACGCTCCCCCGCGCCTCGTGGCACATCTGCGCGCGGTGCACGACGTCGCGGTCCAGCTCGTCGACCGGGTGGAGCGGGATCAGCCTTCGCTGCCCTTCGACCGTGAGGCCGTGCTCTTCGGGGCCGCCACGCACGACATCGGCAAGACCCGCCATACCGGAGAACTGTCCGGCCCCGGTTCCGCGCACGAGGAGGCCGGCCGTGAACTCCTGCTCGCCCACGGGGTGAGCCCCGGACTCGCGCGCTTCGCCGCCACCCATGGCTCCTGGGCCGCCCCCGGCGTGGGCTTCGAGGATCTGCTGGTGAGCCTGGCCGACAAGATCTGGAAGAACAAGCGGGTTGCCGAGCTGGAGGACCTCGTCGTGGACGCCCTGTCGCGGGCCGGCGGCCGGGCGAGGTGGGAGGAGTTCATGGCGCTCGACGAGACGCTCACCCGCATCGGCGACGGGGCCGGCGAACGGCTCGCGTACCAGATGTCCTATCCGGTCGCGGCCGGCTGACGCCGCGTGAGGCGGCTGCTCGCGGCCGGTCGGGCGGCTGCGGCTGCGGCTGCGGGAAGACTTTCCTCGCCTCGTGCGAGGACGGCCTTCCGCCCCGGTGCCGCACGGCCGACGGGCCGCGCTGTGTGGCAGGGGTGACAGGAGTCGAACCTGCGGCATCCGGTTTTGGAGACCGGCGCTCTGGCCTCTGAGCTACACCCCTTCGATGCCTGAACCCTCGCACGGGCGGCCTCCCCCGCGCCACCGTATTGATCGCGGGCGGTGGCCCGGGAGTGTCGGCGAAGCCGGTCGACCGGAGTCCGGTCGACCGGCTTCGCCGTCAGCGTGCCGCGGCCGGCCATCGCCGGCTCGTGCGACTTCCGGACGCGACGGGTCTCCGCACCGGGCCGCGGTGTCCCGTGCCGGCCCGGGCCGCCCGCCCGTGACGCCGCCCGGCGGACGCGGTCAGTCCAGCTGGCCGCCGTAGTCCGGGAGCTTGAAGGCGCGTTCGGCGTGGCCGCCGACGATGTCGGTGGTGTTGTTGCCGATGTTGGCGATGATCGTGTAGCCCTTGGCCTCGATCTCGGCCCGCTTCTCCGTCTTGTACGCGCTCACCTCGGCGAACAGGTCGGGCAGGTCGCGGACGTACAGGCCGTCGACGGGGTAGCCGGCCTTCTTCAGGTTCCAGTCCGTGAGGGAGTAGATGATGCCCGGGCGGGCGGTGACGAAGTAGACGGCGACACCCCGGGAGTCGGCGTACCGGGCCAGGTCGCGGACGGCAGCGACGGCGGGGGTGGGCAGCTGCCAGAAGGGGTGGAAGTGCGTCTCCAGCGACGTGTTGTCGATGTCGAGCACGATCGCCTGCTTCTGCGTGCCGGCGTTCCCGGAGCGCGCCTCGATCCAGGGGCGGGCCTCGGCGACGACGGCGGCGACGTCCCGCTGCCAGGTGGCGTAGTCGACGCTCTGGGCCGCGAGCGCGGTCGCGCCGACCGAAGCCGGGACGGCGGTGCGGGACGGGCTCGCCTCCGCGGCGGTGGCCGACGTGACCGGGACCGCGACGAGGACGAAGGTCGCGGCGAGTGCCGCGGCGGTGCGCGATGTCGTGGCGCGTGCATGCATGGGGGGTCTCCTGGGGTGTGGAACCTGTCAACGGCCCGGTCATGGAGACCGGGCCGAAGGAGTTGTCATGCTCGCGCTACATGATGACCGGCAGGCGACGTCCTCACTACCGGTCGGTAGCAACTTTCTTGTCGACGCGTGCCGCCCGCCATCCGGACGCCGCCGTTCCACCGTCGGGGAACCGACGCTCCGTCACCCCTCGCCGGCGACCACGCCCCCGTCCGGCCGCCGCAGCACGAGCAGCCCGCCGACACCGGGGACCAGGGCACGCCACCGCGCCCCGGCCGAGGCCGGGGACGGGTCGAGCCAGACCACGAGGATGACGGTCAGGTAGGCGGTGCCGTGGACCGGACCGCCGAGGGACGTGACCACCTCGGCGTGCACCGTGACGAGGTTGAGCAGCAGCAGCGCGAGGGAGACGGCCTCGACCGCGGCCGCGACCCGCAGAATCCGCACGGTCGTCACACCCCCGTCGTGGAGCCGGGGCGCACGATCATCAGGACCACGACGGCCGCCCAGAGCAGGTTGAAGATCCCCGTGGTCATGGCGAGCCGCGCCGCGGCCGAGCCCCGAGCGTCCGCGCCACCCGTACCCGCACCCGCGACCTCCCCCCGCGCGCCGTCCGCCGTGTCACCGCCCGCCGCGGACTCCGACACCGTGGCCGGGTCGAGCAGACTCCGCTGACCCGGCAGGATCACGGCCGTCAGCAGGGCGGCGGCCGCGACCGTGAGCAGGATCGACGCGAGCAGCCACGCGTCGGTGAGCACACCGAGCCGCGCTCCGGTGGCGACGCCGAACACGGGGACGGCGACGCCGAGGACCGTGTAGCCGCGGCAGATCCTGTGCAGCAGGGCCGCGACCTGCCTCCGGTCCCGCTCCGGTGGAGCCTCCGCATCTTCACCCGGGGGCCGGACGTAGCGGGGGAACATCGAGGCCGCGACGGTGATCGGCCCGATCGCGACGATCGCGGCCAGGACGTGGAGCGAGAGCAGCAGTGCGGTCACGGGGGTTCCTTCACGCGTCGAACCGACGATGGATCGGCAGCCGATGGGTTGGCTGCCAATCGATAAGTAGCACATCCATCCGCCCTTTGGGTAGGCTGCCTGACCATGAAGACGGATGCGGTACGCGGCCACCTCGACGGACTGCTCCTGTCCGTACTGGAATCCGGCCCGCTGCACGGGTACGCGATCATCACCGCCGTCCAGGAGCGCAGCAACGGCGCGCTGGAGCTGCGCAAGGGCACCATCTACCCCGCCCTCAACCGGCTGGAGCGGCTCGGACTGCTGCACAGCGACTGGGAGTCGACGGGAGAGCGCCGCCGGCGCCGCTACGCCCTGACCGAAGCCGGACGGCGCGGACTGGCCGCGGAACGCACGACGTGGCGGGAGTTCACGGCAGCCATCGGCTCGGTACTGGACCCGGCTCCGACGCCCGGGACCGCGACGTGAGCGCCGAACAGGCCCCCGCGGCCGACCCGAGCCCGGGCGGAGTGGGAGCGGACGACGCGAGCACGGGCGAGGTCCGCCCGGACGACGCGAGCGCGGGCGAGGTCCGCCCGGACGATCCGATCGAGGCCCACGTCACGCAGCTGGCGGCGGTGCTCCACGGGCCCGCGCGGAGGAAGGCGCGGATGGTGGGCGAGCTGCGCGACGGTCTCGTGGACACGGCGCGGGACCTGGCGCCGGAGTCCGGGACCGAGCGCGACGCGGCACGGCGGGCGGTAAGCGAGTTCGGCACCGTGGCCGAGCTCGCGCCGGGATTCCAGCGCGAGTTGACCATCGCCCAGGCGCGTGACACCGCCCGTACGGTGATGACGGCCCTGCCCTTCCTGCTCCTCTGCTGGTGGCTGACGCAGGTCTCCGTCCGGACGGCGGACCAGGGCGTGCCGGGTGCCGTGCGGTGGGCGGTCGTCCCGCTCGGCGGAACGGCCGTGCTCGCCGCCCTGCTGGCGGCCGCCGCGCTGGCCGCCACCGGCCCGCTCTCCCGCCGCCTGCCGCACCCGGAACGGCTGCCCCTCGTGGTCGCCTGGACCGGCACCACCTCGGCGGTCGCCCTCGCGCTGGGCGCGCTGGCGTTCACCGTGGCGTCGGCGGCGGTCGCGAACTGGCCGCTGACGGCGGCCGCATGCCTGGCCGCCCTCGTCCTCCACGCGCGCATCGCGGCCTCGGCACGGGCCTGCCGCCAGTGCGCACGCCTGCCGCTCGCCGGCAGCTGAGGTACGCGCCTCCGCGGCGATCGCGGCGGGTCGCCCGGTCCTTCATGTGATCATGAGGTCGGTCGCCGCCGCCCGGCGGCGGAAGTCCCACGACGGAGGCTCGACGACGATGGCGGACCAGCGCGTGTACCTCGTGACCGGCGGCGGGACGGGCATCGGCGCCGCGACCGCCCGGCTGCTGCGTGAAGCCGGCCACCACGTGGCGATCTCCGGCCGGCGCCCCGAACCGCTCCATCTCGTCGCGGAGGAGACGGGCGCGCTCGCCGTGCCGTCCGACATCGGCGACCCCGACGCGGTCCGCGCGCTCGTGGAGGCGACCGTCGCCGCGTACGGGCGGCTGGACGGCCTCGTCCTCAACGCCGGCATCGGACGCGGCGGGAGTGTCGGCGACGTGACGCTCGAGGACTGGGACGCCGTGATGCGGACCAACCTCACCGGCCCCTTCCATCTCGTGCGCGCCGCCCTCCCCCATCTGCTGGACGCCCACGGCTCGGTCGTGGCCGTGGCCTCGGTCTCCGCGCTGCGCAACGGTCCGGGCAGCGCCGCCTACGCCACGTCCAAGGCCGCGCTGCTCCAGCTCTGCCGCTCGCTCACGGTCGACTACGGGGCCGCCGGCCTGCGCGCGAACACGGTCTGCCCGAGCTGGGTGCGGACCGACATGGCGGACCGCCGGATGAACCGGTTCGCCGAGGAGGCGGGCCTGGGAGAGGGCGGCGTCGACCGGGCGTACGGGGAGGTCACCCGCGTCCTGCCCGCCGGGCGCCCCGGCGAGCCGCGTGAGGTCGCCGAGGCCGTCGCCTGGCTGCTGTCGCCGGCCTCCTCCTTCGTCAACGGCGCCGTGCTCACCGTCGACGGCGGTGCGACCACCCTCGACCCGGGAACGCTCGCCTTCGACTACCGCATCGTGCCGCGCGCACCGCACTCCTGATCCCCGGGCCGGCTCCTGGAGGCCCGCGCCGTCGCCCACCGCTCCGTCAGCTCGCCCCCGTCCGTTCCCTCGACCGCGCCCGGCCCGCTCGACCACCCCTCCGGCGCCGGGCGCGGCTCGCGGAGTGGTTCCACGGAATCGGAACGCGGCGGAGCGATGATTTCCGAGCCGTCCGACGGTCGGTACCAGTGAGAACCGGAACCTTTCGCGACGAGATCAGGAATCGGGAGGGCGCCATGCCCCGGATCACCCCCAACCTCTGGTTCGACACGCAGGGCAAGGAGGCCGCGGAGTTCTACTGCTCGGTCTTCCCCCGCTCGGAGATCAGGAAGGTCTCCTACTACGGCGAGGCGGGACCCCGCGAGGCCGGGACCGTGCTGACGGTCGACTTCGTCCTGGACGGCCAGGCGTTCACGGCGATCAACGGCGGTCCGGACTTCACGTTCGACGAGGCCGTCTCCTTCCTCATCGACTGCGCCGACCAGGACGAGGTCGACCACTACTGGAGCAAGCTGTCCGACGGCGGGCAGGAAGGTCCGTGCGGCTGGGTCAAGGACAAGTACGGCCTCAGCTGGCAGGTCGTACCGGCCGTCCTGGAGGAGCTGCTGACGGACCCGGACGAAGCGCGCGCCCAGCGGGCGATGAAGGCCATGCTCGGCATGGGGAAGCTGGACGTGGCCGCGCTGGTCGCCGCCGCGGACGGCGCCTGACGTCGACGGGCGGGGGCCGCCCGGAGGCCCGTGATCGCCGCTCCCGTGCCCTGCCGGACGGCGCCGAACGGCCACGGGTAGAGCGCTCAGCCGCCGAAGCGGACGAGGTGCTTGCCGCGCGTCCCGCCGGCGGCGAGACGCTGGACGGCGGTGTCGAGGTCGGCGGGCTCGTACACGGCGGCGACGTCGATCCGGGCGCGGCCGTCGCTCAGGAGGCGCAGGGCCTCGGCCGCACTGGCGGCCAGGCGTTCGGGCGCGGTCCGGCTGAGCAGGTGGCTGTTGTAGGTGAGGACGGAGCGGCCCTGCGCGAGCAGCTCGTCGGTGTCGACCGGGACGGACGCGGCGCCACCCATGGCGCCGTAGGCCACCAGTCGGCCGTGCGGGGCGAGATGGTCCAGGCAGGCGGCGCGGACCGGGCCGCCGACGGGGTCGAGGATCACGTCGAAGCGCTCGTCGCCGAGGGTCTCGGGGAAGCCGTGCCGGGAGACCAGCCGGTCGTACCCGAGCCGCGCGGCGTAGTCCGCCTGATCGGGATCGCCGACCACGCCCACGATGCGGCCGGCTCCGGCGGCGGAGGCGAACTGCGCCGCCAGACTGCCGACGCCGCCGAGCGCGGCGTGGACGAGGACGCTCTCGCCGGGCCGGACGCGGGTGACGGTGTGGATCAGGTCCCAGGCGGTCGGGGCCGCCCATCCGAACGCCGCGGCCGTGCGCGTGTCGAGGTCGCCGACGGGCAGGGCGAGGACCGCGGGCGCGACGACGGTCTCGGCGTACGCACCCGACGAGGTGAGCGCCGTGACCGGCTGACCGAGGCGCGCGGGGTCGACGCCGTCGCCGACCGCGACGACGCGGCCCGCGGCCTCGAAGCCGGGGACGAAGGGACGCGGCACGGGGAAGTACCCCCCGCGGACGAGCACGTCACCCCACTGGATCCCGGCGTACGCGACGCGTACGGCCACTTCGCCGGCGCCCGGGACGGGCTCGTCGAGCGAGGTGAGGGTGAACCTGTTGTCGGTGTCGAGAACGACAGCCTTCATGAGTACGGCCTCCTGTGCTGACTCAGTATCCTGATACTGATCACGTTAGGCAGACTCAGGTACCTGAGTCAACACAGGAGGCTGAGACAATGAGCGGGGAGACGACCGCGATTCCGGCGGAGGAGTACCTGTGCACCCGCATCCGGCGTGCCGAACAGGTGCTGACGGCGCATCACGAAGCGGTCCTCCGCGGCTACGGCCTCACGATGACGCAGTACACCGTGCTGCTCACGCTCTCCCGGGAAGGCGGCATGTCCGGAGCGCAGCTGGCGCGGGCCTGCGGGGTCACGCAGCAGACCATGGCCCCGGTGCTGACGGGACTGCAGAACAAGGAACTCGTCGTCCGCAACGCCTCCCCCGTGCACGCCAAGGTGCTCATCGCCTCGCTCACCGAGCAGGGGGAAGCCCTGTTGAACCGGGCCTACGAGGAGGTGATCGTCCTGGAGCGCGCCCTGACCGACGCGTTCAGTCCGGCGGAACACACCGCGCTCGTCGAACTCCTCGAACGGGCGACGACCGTCCTCGCCGACCAGACGCGACGGGCCCAGGGGGACCGCGCCTGAAGGTGGGGCGGCCGGCGCCGCCGGTTCTCAGCCTCGGAGCCGGCCGTTCTCGCCGAGGGGCAGCTGGTAGAGCGCGAAGGCGCGGTCGATCACGGGCTGGGCGACGTTGCGCACCCGTACGCCGCCCACCGTCATGCCGTGTTCGGTGCCGTGGTGGGCGTGGCCGTGGACGGCGAGGTCGGCGCCCGACGAGTCGATCGCCTCGGCCAGCAGATAGCTGCCGAGGAAGGGGTAGATCTCCAGCGGCTCGCCCGCCAACGTGTCCGGTACGGGCGCGAAGTGGGTCAGCGCGATGCGGACCGCGCAGTCGGCGTCGGCCAGCTCGCCCAGCGCCGTGTTCAGCCCGTCGGCGGACCGCCGAGTCGTCCGTACGAACGCCTTCATCTCGGGTTCCCCGAACTCGCCCGCGCAGCGGCCGACGAACCCGCCGCAGAAGCCCTTCGTCCCCGCGACGCCGACCGTGTGCCCGGCGACGGGGAACGTCGCCGCCTCTCCTTCCAGGACGGTCACGCCGGCGGCCGACAGCGCGGTGGCGACGGCCTTCTCCTCGCCCGCGTGGTAGTCGTGGTTGCCGAGGACCGCGACCACCGGGACGCCGATGTCGGCGACCTCGCGCGCGACCACCTCCGCCTCCTCCACGGTTCCGTGCCGGGTCAGGTCTCCGGCGAGCAGGAGCAGGTCGGCGCACTCGTGCAGGACGGAGAAGGCGGGGCGCAGCAGCCCGGAGCAGTCCGTGCCGAGATGGATGTCGCCGACGGCGGCCACCCGGACGAATCCCCCGTCCGTGGTGGGGACCGTGGCCACCTCCTCGGCGGCCTCCGCGGGGAGAGGGGTGATCCCCTCCCTGCTCACGGGTGTCGGGACACCGGCCCGCGCCCCCTGACTCGGTACGTCCGGAATCACCGGCGCGGTCACGACAGTTCCTCCATCCGGTCCGGCGCGTCCGCGCACGACACGGCGAGGTCGGCGTGCACCGTGAATCCCGCCAATTCGGCGTGGGCCAGGCGCAGGATCTCGTCGCGCCGGGCGGCCGTCGGCACGGTGCCGCTCAACAGCACCGCGTCGCCGCGCTGTTCGACCCGTACGCCCTGTTCGGCCACCGGGTCCCCGGCGAGCCGCTCGCACAGCCGGGCGATGCGGTAGTCGTCCTCGTGTGCGCCGGTGTGCGCGTGCTCAGTCATCGTCGGTCCGTTCTCCCTGCGTTCCGGCGGGCGGAATCACGTCGAGCAGTTCGAGGAGGTAGAGGAAGGCCGCCGCCATGGGCTGCTCGCCCGTCTCCGCCCGCACGCGCTGCCACGCGATCCGTTCGCGCAGCCCGCGGGCGACCGGCAGCAGGGCCCCGAAGTCACAGTGGTGCTCGGAGAGCGCCGCAAGCCGTCCGACCATGAGGTCGGTCGGGTCGACGACCGGCATGTGGACGGAGTCCACCGGCAACGTCCAGGCTCTTTCGAGGAGTTCGGTGGTGACGGGCCGCCCGGCCAGGGAGAAGATCAGGTCGATCTGCTCCCCTCGGCTGCGCGCCTTCACCAGCCAGTCCTCGGGCGGCTCCACGATCTCGACGCCGTGCCGGCGCAGCAGCCCCGTGACGGTCTCGGCGTCCTCCCTGCGCACGGCGAAGTCGGCGTCGTGCTGGAGCCGGACCGGGATGCCGTGCGCGTAGGCGGCCACGCTGCCCACGAGGGCGAAGGCGCAGCCCGAGTTCTTCAGGACGCCGCCGATCTCCTTCGTGACCTCCAGGATGGCCTGGGTGTGGTCGGGGGGCAGCGCGTCGGGCCGTGGCGCCGACGCCTCGCCGGCGTCCACCGCCCCCTGCGCGTGGCCGAGCGCCGCCGGGGTGTCGCCGTACTCCTCGTGCCTGAGGTGCATCCGCTCCTCCTCCCACGGACGACCGTCGCCCCGTGACGGGTCGGGTCCTGCCTGTACCCCGTGGCCGCGAAACCATCCCTGGGCCTGTCCGGAAAGCCGGGGATCCGCCGCCGCCACGGCTGCCGTACGGCCCGCGATCCGCGGGACGCGTAGGGCTCGTGGACGGGCCGGACGCGTACGGCTCGTGGACGGGAAGGCGGCCCGACCGGGTTTTCGGCCGCGGTATCCCGAGCAGGCGCCCCATGACGGAACCCTCGGACGAGGAGGCACGCATCATGCCGGATGTAAGGAAGGACCAGGACGTCGTCGCGGTGATCCTGGAGGACCACCGCGCCATGGAGGAGCTCTTCCGCCGGATGCGGAACGTGGAAGCCGACCGCGCCAAGGCCCTCGAGGAGTTCTCGGCCCTGCTCATCGCCCATGGCGAGGCGGAGGAGGCCGAGGTCTACGGAGCGCTCAAACGGTTCAAGGGCGTCGACGACGACGAGGTCGAACACGGTGCGGAGGAGCACGCCGACGGCAACAAGGCGCTGCTGGCGCTGCTGGAGGTGGATGACGTCGGCTCCGAGAAGTGGGACGAGCGGCTGGAGGATCTGGTCGAGGCCGTGTCGCACCACGTGGACGAGGAGGAGCGGACCATCCTCAACGGCGCCCGGGAGAACGTCCCCGACACGCGCCGGGCGGAGCTGGGTGCCGCCTTCCTGGCGGAGCGCGAGAAGCAGCTGGCGTCCGGCTGCGGCAGCGTGCAGCACGTGCGCGCCGTCGTGCACGGGTGACCGGCACGAAGCGGCGCAGGACCCCGGACGCTCGCGCGCCGAGTGGTGGACGAGCGGGGCCATGACCGAAGGGAGTACGACCGTGAACGAGCACCAGGAACACCGAGGCCACGCCGCCCGGACGACGCCGTCGCAGGCGGAGGGCGAGAGCGGCGACCGGGCCTCCCGGCGAGAGGCCGAGGAGGCCGTGGCGGACCGCCCGGGCGACACCGATCCGCAGGGCGCCGACGGACACACGGCCAAGCGGCAGCGCCCCGGCATCGGCCGGGAGGAACAGACCCGGCCGCACCGGGGAGGCGGGAACCCGCGGGAGGACGAGGGGCGCTGAGGGGGGCGCGACCGTCGAACGGCCTGGGCCTCGTCGGCCCGGGCCGTCGCGTCGCTCCCGCTCCGGTCAGACGCCCCCGTTCGCCGCGCAGCCTCGGGCCCCGGTCAGGCGTCCCCGTCCACGGCGCAGCCTCGCGCCCCGGTCAGGCGTCCCCGTCCACCGCGATCCGGCCGAACGGGCCGGACGGCAGGGTCCGCAGGAGGTCCGCCGGGTCCCGGTGCACCTCGCCCGCCCCCGCGGCCTCCAGCTCTGCCCGGGCGATGCCGCCGCACAGCAGCGCCGCGGACCACCGCACGCCGGCCCGTCCGGCGGCCTTCATGTCCCACACGCTGTCGCCGACGAACACGGCGCGGTCGGCGCTCGCGCCCGCCAGTTCGAGGGCCTGGTGGACCGGCTCGGGATGGGGTTTGCCCCGGTCGACATCGTCGGCGCTGGTCGTGGCGTGGACCGCGTCGTCCGCGTCGATCGCGCGGCGCAGCGCCTCCAGTTCGGCGCCCGAGGCCGAGGTGACCAGGACGACGCGCCAGCCGTCCGAAGCGAGCGTGCGCAGCAGGTCCGGGGCGCCCGGCAGCGGGCTGAAGCGGTCGAAGTAGGTGGCGTAGAGGACGTCGTGGGCGGTGCTGATGCGCTCGTCCTGCTCCCGGTCGTGGTCGGGACCGAGGAGGTGCGTCAGCAGGTCCGGGCCCGGCAGGCCCAGCGCCTGGTGCACGGCATGGGTGGGGATCCGGTGCCCGGCCTGCCGGAACGCCTCCCACCAGCAGGTCACGTGCAGGGCGTTGGTGTCGGTCAGGGTTCCGTCGACGTCGAAGAGGGCGGCACGGACGGTCATGGGCCTCACTCCCGCCCGCTCCGGCGTGACCCCGCCGTTCCGGCCGCGGCCAGCGGCACGGTGGCGAGCCCCGCTCCGCGGCCGAGGCCGGCCAGGAACTCCCCGACCGCCTCCTCGGCGCTGAGGGCCGGTGTCCATTCCAGTTCGTCGCGGGCCCGGCCGGCGTCGATGAGGGGCAGGCGGAGCACGGCGTCGAGGAGGCCGGGCGCGGCGGGCACGAGGTGCATGCGCCAGGCGGCGGCGAGCGCAGCCCGGGCGGCCGCGGCGGGCAGCGGGACGGTGCGGGTGTCCAGCAGGCGGGCGACCGCGGCGGTGTCCAGCACCGGTTCGGCCACCAGGTTGAACGGGCCGCGGACCGGACGCACCACGGCCGCGTGGTAGGCCCGGGCGGCGTCATCGGTGTGGAGGGCCTGGAAGCGCAGACCCGCGACGGCCGGCAGCGCGGGCAGCAGCCCGGGACGGACGATGCGCCAGGGCAGGAGGGGGCCGGCGAAGATCCGGCGCTGCTCGCTCGCCGCTTCCTCCTTGAACAGGAACGCGGGCCTCATCCGGACGACGCGCAGCTCGGGATGGGCGAGCTGGAATCCGTCGAGGTAGCGCTCCAGGTAGGCCTTCTCCCGGGTGTACGCGGCGCCGGGCCAGCCGTGGGTGGGCCACGACTCGTCGACGGGACGGCCGTCGGTGGGACCGGGCGAGTAGGCGCCGACGGACGAGGCGTGGACCAGGGCGCGGACACCCGCGCGGGCGCACGCCTCGAAGACCCTGATGCCCCCGAGCACGTTGGTGCGCCACGTCTCGACGGGGTCGTGCGTGGGCTGGAACTTCCAGGCGAGGTGGACGACGGCGTCCGCCCCGGCGAACAGCGCGTCGAGGTCGGCGCCGCCGGGGTCGATGTCGGCCGCCACCCAGCGGACGCCGCCGACGTGGAGTTCGGGGGTGCGGCGCGCGATGCCGAGCACCTCGCCGACCATCCGGTCGCTCGCGAGTTCCCGGACCACGCTCGTGCCCGCGTTGCCGGTGGCTCCGGTGACGACGACCCTCATGACGTCCACCCCTTTCCCGCGGAGAGTCCGTGAGGCGCCTCTCCGTCGACTTCTCGTTCGATTTCTCCGTCGGCCTCGCCCTCGGCCGCTCCGCCGACCCTTCGCTCCTTCGTGGTCCCGGGGTCGGCGTCGAAGCAGCGCCGTGCCGCGTCGGCGGTCAGGTCCTTCAGGACGTCGGCCTGGCGGTGGGCCCGCGCGAGCAGCCGGTCGAGTTCGGTCACCGGCAGCCGCCGGTCCGTCTCGGCATCGGTCCTGAGCGACTCCCAGAGCGAGGTCTTGCCCTCCACACCGATGCGCATGGCCTCCAGCTCCAGGACGTCGCTGAGGGGTGAGCGGGACAGCAGGCGGCCGTTCGGCTTGGCCCGGCCCACGGTCTCGGCGAGACGCCCCAGGGCGATCCGCCGCCGCTTCACGGGGACGTCGAGCGCGGTCATGAGGGAACGCAGGCTGTCCCGGTCCTGCGCGATCTGTTCGGCGAGACGGGCGAGGGGTGGACCGGCCGGCGTGTGGCGCTGGTTCCGCGCGGCGCGCCGGATCAGGGCGACGCCGCCGCTGGAGCCGGCGAGGTGGTCGTTGAGGTAGATGCCCAGCAGGCGTTGCGGGTCGGGAGTGGCGGAGCGTCGCCGTCCGGCGGCGTGGCGGGTGTTCATGACGCTGTCCGATCGCAGGGGACTGTCCGGTCGCGGGGTTCGTGGCGGGGGGCGCGTTCGCCGTCGGTCGACACGACACCCCTAGAGGTCGCGCAGGGCGGGCAGCAGCTCCGTCCGGGCCCAGTCGAGGAACGGCTGCTGGTGCCCGCCGCCGATCTGGACCAGGGCCATCTCCGTGAACCCGAGGTCGGTGTAGGGGCGGATGGCCTCGGCGAACTCCTCGACGTCCGACCCGCAGGGGATCGCCTTGGCGACGTCCTCGGGGCCGACGGTCTCGGTGGCCTGTGCGAAGCCGGCAGGGCCGCGGAGTTCGGCGTTGACGCGCCAGCCGCCGAGCGACCAGCGGAACTGCTCGTGGGCGCGGGCGACGGCCGCGTCGCGGTCGGGGTCGTAGCAGACGGGCACCTGGCCGACACGGGGTTTCCCCGCTCCGCCGTTGCGGTCGAAGTCGTCCAGCAGGCCGCGCTCGGCCTCCGTGGCGACGAGGAGGTCGGCGTACCGGCCGGCCAGGGCGCACGAGCGCGGGCCCGAGACCGCGATGCCGATGCCCGGGGCCTGCTCCGGCACGTCCCACAGAGTGGCGTTGTCGACGCGGAAGTGCGGCCCGTCGTGGTCGACGGTCTCTCCCGCGAGCAGCCGCCGGATGACGACGACCGCTTCCTCGAGCCGTTCGAGACGCTCGCGCGGGCTGGGCCATCCCTGGCCGGTGACGTGTTCGTTGAGGTTCTCGCCGGACCCCAGTCCCAGACGGAAGCGGCCCTCCGAGAGCAGTTGCACGGTCGCCGCCTTCTGCGCGACGACGGCCGGGTGGTAGCGGTAGGTCGGGCAGGTCACGTACGACATGAGCGGGATGCGCTCGGTGGCCTGCGCGGCGGCGCCGAGCACGCTCCACGCGTACGGGGAGTGGCCCTGCTCGGCCAGCCAGGGGAAGAAGTGGTCGGAGATGACGGAGAAGTCGAATCCGGCGGCCTCGGCGCCCACCACGTGATCCACCAGCGCTCGCGGTCCGGCCTGCTCGGTCATCATCGTGTAGCCGATGCGAACCATGCCCTGCGACTGACCGGGCCCCTCACCCGTAAACCTCGCGGACGTCGTGGCGGGACCCGGCGGGCGGGCGGCCCGCTGCCGGGTCACAGGCCCGGGCCCCGCGTCCGGGCCGGGCACCCGCGTCCGGGCCGGGCACCCGCGTGGAGGGGAGCGCATACGCCCGGGCCCGGTGGGGCAGTCGCGGCGTGTCCACGGCACCCGCGAGTGAGGAGCGTGACCATGAGGGCGTTGACCTGGCACGGGCAGCGCGATGTCCGTGTGGACACCGTGCCCGACCCGGGGATCGTCGATCCGACGGACGTGATCGTCCGGGTCACCTCCACCGGGATCTGCGGTTCCGATCTGCATCTGTACGAGTTGTTCGGCCCCTTCCTCGACCCCGGGGACATCCTCGGGCACGAGCCCATGGGGATCGTGGAGGAGGTCGGCCCCGAGGTCCGGGCGCTCGCGCCCGGGGACCGGGTCGTCGTTCCGTTCAACATCTCCTGCGGCACCTGCTGGATGTGCGCCCAGGGGCTGCACTCGCAGTGCGAGACGACGCAGGTGAAGGAGTACGGGATGGGCGCGTCCCTGTTCGGCTACACCAAGCTCTACGGGCAGGTCCCCGGCGGCCAGGCCGAGTTCCTGCGGGTCCCCTTCGGCGACACCCTGCCCGTCAAGGTGCCCGACGACGCCCCCGACCAGCGGTACCTGTACCTCTCGGACGTGCTGCCCACCGCCTGGCAGGCCGTCGCCTACGCGGACGTCCCGCCCGGGGGCACCGTCACCGTGCTCGGACTCGGACCCATCGGCGACATGGCCGCCCGTGTCGCGCTGCACCGGGGCGCGGGCAAGGTCATCGGGGTGGACCTCGTGCCCGAGCGGCTGTTCCGCGCACAGGACCGGGGCGTCCTCACCCTCGACCTCGCCGAGATCGGCAAGGACGTCGGCGACGGGATCCGGGACCTCACGGACGGCCGCGGCACGGACGCCGTCATCGAGGCCGTCGGGATGGAGGCCCACGGGGCCCCGCTCACCAAGGCCGCCCAGCGGTTCACCGGGATGCTGCCCGACGCCCTCGGCAAGAAGCTGATGAGCCGGGCCGGCGTGGACAGCATGGCCGCGTTCCACACGGCCGTCGACGCGGTCCGCCGCGGCGGCACGATCAGCCTGGTCGGCGTCTACGGCGGCTCCGTGGACCCCGTCCCCATGCTCACCCTGTTCGACAAGCAGATCCAGCTGCGCATGGGCCAGGCCAACGTGCGGCGCTGGGTCGACGACATCCTGCCGCTGCTCGGCGACGACGATCCACTCGGGGTGGACGACTTCGCCACCCACGTCCTGCCGCTGGAGGACGCCCCGCAGGCGTACAAGACGTTCCAGGCGAAGCAGGACGGCATGATCAAGACCGTGCTGACGCCCGGCCACTGACGTACCCCGGGCGAGGTCGGCCGCCGGGGCTGCCGTCCCACCCGTCCGCACGCCGCCGCCCCGGAGCCCCGTTCCCGCCCCGGACGCTCCCCCGCCGTCGCCGGACGAGGGCTGCGGCACGGGCGGGCGGCGGGGGAGACGGAGCACGTCGCGTGGCGAGGACCGGCCGGGACCCAGAGGATCGAATCCGGGAGCCGTGGGCTCCGGAGCGGAACCGAGCGGCGACGAGGGAGGCCGGCGACCGTGCCGACATCGAGCAAGGACATCACCGGGGCGCCGTGCTGGGTCAGCCTCACCGTCCGGGACCCCGGGGCGGCGATGCGTTTCTACGAAGCGGTGATGGGCTGGCGGTTCGCCTCCGCCCCGGCGGACGACGGCTTCACCGTCGCCTTCGACGGTGACTCCCCCGTGGCGGGTGTCGGAGCCCTCGCGGACCGGCCCGGCGCGCCCGTCGCGTGGACCGTGTACTTCGCCGTGGACGACGCCGACGTGACCGCCGCGCGGATCCGCGAGCGGGGGGCCACGATGGCGGTGGGGCCCCTCACCGCCGGCGCCGGGCGGGCGGGGCTCGCGGCGGATCCCGCAGGCGCCGTCTTCGGCTTCTGGCAGGGTGCCGTGATCCCCGACTGGTCGGTGGGCCACGGGGGCGCACCGGCGTGGCTGGAACTGCGGACACGGGACGCGTTCGCCGCCGCCGTCTTCTACGGCGAGGTCCTCGGCTGGGACGGGGAGCGGGACTGCTGCGTGGCCTCGTACGAGCACGATCGCGTGGTCCTGCGCCACGGACACGACACCGTCGCCCGCCTCGGCGGCGGGGCTCTGGAGGAGTCCCCGGACCCTGAGGTGCGCCCTCACTGGCACGTCCACTTCCACGTCTCCGATCTGGAGGCGGCGGTCGAGGCGGCCACCCGGGCGGGCGGCCGGGCCGTCTCCCCCGTGGACACCACGCGCACCAGTCGCTCGGTGGCGCTCGCCGACCCCGAAGGGGCGCACTTCACCCTCGTCGCACCGCAACCCTCGGCCCCCGCCGCGGGGTGAGCCCGGGGGGCGCGCGGACGGGAGGCGCCGCCGATGTGCAAGGCGCCCGGGATCGGGTAGTCGCGGGCCGTGATCGCTTGTCCGCCCGCGCCCGTCGCCGTCCGTGACCTGCTCGGGCCCCCGCACCGTTCGTGACCGCGCCGCCGCGCCGTACCCGGGCCGAACCCGCCGGGCGACGCGGACGGTGCGGCCGGCCAGGAGGTACCCCCGTGTCGACCATCGCCCCGACGTACCCGACCCTCGCGCCCGGACTCGTCACGCCGCCCGGCGTGTACCGGCCGCAGGCGGACACCCTGCTGCTCGCCCGGGCCCTGGCGCGGGAACCGCTGGATCCGGGCGCGGACGTCGTCGAGATCGGGACCGGGACCGGTGCGCTCGCGCTGCGTGCGGCGGCCAGGGGCGCCCAGGTCACGGCGGTCGACGTCTCCTGGCGCGCGGTGCTGACGGCCCGCCTGAACAGCCGGCTGCAGCGGCTGCCCCTGCGGGTGCTGCACGGCGACTTCGCCGGCCGCACCCAGGGCCGCCGTTTCGACCTGGTCCTGAGCAATCCTCCGTACGTTCCGTCCCCGGCCGACCGGCTGCCGACCCGCGGCCCGGAGCGGGCCTGGGACGCGGGGAACTCCGGCCGGCGCGTCATCGACCGGATCTGCGCGGCCGCCCCCTCGCTGCTGCGCCCCGAGGGCGTGCTCCTCATGGTGCACTCCGGGATGTGCGACGCGCGGGCCACCGTCGGGCTCCTGGAGAACCGCGGGCTCGTCGCGGAGGTGACGGAGCGGGCATCGGTGCCGTGGGGTCCGGTCCTGCGCTCGCGCCGGGCCTGGCTGCGGGAACAGGGCCTCGCCTCCGAGGGTGCCGAGCAGGAGGAGCTGGTGGTCGTCCGTGCCCGCCGTTCCTGACCCCGCCCCGCATGCCGCCGCGTCGCGCCCGGCCCGCGCGGTCCGGGTCGAGCGGTCCGGCCCGGTGCTGATCGAGGGCCCGGTGGAGATCGAGCTCGACGACGGGACGACCGTCCGTTCGGAACGCTTCATGGTCGCCGTGTGCACCTGCCGCCGCAGCCGTACCTACCCCTGGTGCGACACCAGCCACCGCCCGCGCGAACGCTCCGCGCCGCCGGCCGAGGACGGGAACACATGACGCGATCCACCGTCGGGACCACCGCCACGTCCACCACGTCCGCTTCCCCGGCTCCCGCGCCCTCGCCGGGATCCCCGCTGGTGGAGGGCCGCGGGCCGCTGTCGGACGCCGTGGTCGAGTCCCTGCGCGGCGGCAGCGCGCCCGGTCACCTCTCCGATGCCGTCCGAGCGGCCGACCCCTGGGGGGAGGACCTGCATCTCGCGCTGTACCTGCTGTACGAACTCCACTACCGCGGGGTCGACGGCGTCGACGCCGGCCGCGAATGGGATCCGGACCTGCTCCGGCTGCGCCGGGCGCTGGAGGACCGGTTCCTCACCGCGCTGCGGGAGGGGACCGCCCACGCTCCGGTCACGGCGGACGAGGCGTTCGCGCCGCTGCTCGTCGAGCCGGTCGACCCGGGCGACAGCCTCAGCCACCGCCTGGCGGCCGAGGGAGAGCTCTGGCAGCTGCGCGAGTACGCCGCCCTGCGCTCCCTGTACCACCTCAAGGAGGCCGACCCGCACGCGTGGGTGATCCCGCGGCTGACCGGCCGGGCCAAGGCCGCGATGGTCGCCATCGAGTACGACGAGTTCGGTGCGGGCCGCGCCGACCGGGTCCATGCCCGGCTCTACGCCGACCTGATGCGCGACCTGGGGCTGGACCCCACGTACGGGCACTACCTGGCGGACGCTCCGGCGCCCGCGCTGGCCGTCGTCAACCTCATGTCGCTGCTCGGTCTGCACAGGGCCCTGCGCGGGGCGCTGGTCGGCCACTTCGCCTGCGTGGAGGTCACCTCCTCGCCCGGCTCGCGACGCCTCGCCAAGGCCATGCGCCGCTGTGGGGCCGGTCCGGCCGCCGAGCACTTCTACACCGAGCACGTGGAGGCCGACGCGGTCCACGAACAGGTCGTCCGCCACGAGGTCATCGGTGGACTGCTGGCCGACGAGCCGGACCTGGAGCCGGACGTCGCCTTCGGCTGCGCGGCCACCCTGCTGCTGGAGGACCGCCTCGCCGCCCACCTCCGTACGGCGTGGGACCGGGGCGGGTCCGCCCTGCGCGGGCGCCCGGGAACGGCGTGAGGCCCGGCCGGGACGCCGCGTTCACCCGTCCGTCGCAGGGGTAGTCGCTGGGGAGACGGCGTCCGTCGCGGTCCGCAGCCGATCGCGACATGCTTGTACCCGAGAGGAGTCCCCCATGTCCGAGAACCAGTCCACCTCCCGCGGTGACGACGTCTACCAGCCCGAGCCGATGGACGGCTCCGACCGTCCGAGCGACGAGCTCGATCCGGACAACGCGCTGGGCACGACGCCCACGGACGCCATGGGAGAGCCCGGATACTCGCCGCCGGAACGGCCTCGGGGCGTCACCCGGCACGGCACGACGGTCAACGAGCAGCGGGAGGGCGAGTCGCTCGACGACCGTCTGGCCCAGGAGCTGCCCGACGGTCCCGTCGTCGCGGGCGACGGCGTCGGGGATCTCCCGGAGGGCGAGGGGGAGCTTGTCGACCCGGAGTCGGGCGCGACCCGCGCCGGCCGGCTCACCGCGACCGCGGATCCGGGCGCGGCCACGGTCGTGGCCGAGGACGTGGGCCTGGACGACGGCCTCTCGTCGGCGGAGGAGGCCGCGATGCACGAGGACACGGGCATCGACGGCGTGGAGGCCGAAGCCGGCTGACGAACCCGGCCGGCCGTGCGCGTCAGCGCGCCGGCACCGCCGCGCGGACGGCGCCGTGGACGGCCCGGGCCAGGCGCGCGCCCCACAGGGAGCGGGGGCCGGCGAAACCGTGGGTCTCCTCGCCGGGGCGGGGCTCACGGGCGGCGACGCAGACAGCGTCGGTGGGCGTGCCGGAGCAGTCGTACCCCGCGTCGAGCAGCGCCTGCACCTTGGCCTCGGTGGCCGTGGCGACGGCGTTGACCAGGGCGGCGTCGGTCAGGGCGACCGGCAGGGCCACGACGATGTTGATCGTGCCCGGTCCGCTGGTCCCGGCTCGCGTCTCCTCGGGCGCGGCGGCCCATCCCCGTACCGAGACGCCCGCGGTGGCGACGGCTTCGACGCCGCCGTCGGCCGCGACGGCGTGCCGGGAGACGTCGGCTGCCGTCATCAGCCCGACGCCGTTCCCGCCGACCCCGGCCTCCGTGGCCAGATCCGCGAGATGGCGGTCCGGGTCGGTGCGTCGGTAGCCATGGGAGACCTGGGCGTTGAGGACCCAGGCCCGTGCGCCGATGCCACCGCCGAGAACGGCGCTGCTGATCATCCGCCAGCCGGAGCCCGCCCGCCACAGCAGCGCGTGGAGCCGCTCGCCGTCCTCCACGCGGGTCAGCGACTGCACGTCGAGGACGGAGACGGCACCGCGAGGCGGCGGGGCGAGGGCGGTCACCGGTCGTGGCTCCTTGCGAGATCGAGGACCGGCTGATCGTACGCGCGCGGTGCCCCCGCCCCACGAGGGCCCTCGGAAGAGGTGGTGCGGCCGACGTTTGCGACGGCAGGGGACAGCCCGAGGACTCGGCGCCCGTGCGGGGCGCTGGACGGACGAAGGGCCAGGCCGGCCGGTCCGTCGGGACGTTCCTGAACGCGTACCTTCGGAGCAGTGCCGACCAGCATGTGACGACGGCGCGGCCGTGAGAGGCCGGCGCCACACCCGCCCATGCGGGTCTCGGCGCCTGGAGTCCCCACCGGCGTCAGGTCGCGCCGCACGGGCACGACGGGTCAGTCGGCGGGCTCGTCGGGTGTGGGGTGCTCGGGAGCGGTCGGAGGTAGCAGGTCCCGTCGGGGACGGTGAGGGGTGGGGCAGATGATCACGCCGTCGGGCGGTGGTGTACGAAGTCATCCGTGAAGGAACAGGAACAGCCCGAGCCCTCGACCGTGCGCGTGTTCGTCGCGCTGGCGCCGCCGGACGAGGCGAAGACGGAACTGGAGGAGGCGCTCCGGCCCGTCTACGAGGGGTACCCACGGCTGCGCTGGAACCGCGTCGAGGACTGGCACATCACGCTGGCCTTCCTCGGTGAGCTCCCGGTGACGGCGGTTCCGCTCCTGCGGGCGCCGCTCGCGGACCTCGCGTCGGCGCGTGCACCGCTGGAGCTGGCACTGCGCGGCTCGGGGGACTTCGACGGACGGGTTCTGTGGAGCGGGATCGACGGGGACGTCGACGGTCTGCAGGGACTCGCCACCGAGGTCCGCGCCGTCGTGAAGGAGTGCGGGATCCCCTTCGAGGACCGGCCGCTGCGCCCGCACCTGACGCTCGCTCGGGCCCGCCGCGACGACCTCTCCGCCATCGCGGAGGCGGCCGCGGTCATCGCCGACTTCGCGGGCCGTCCGTGGCAGGCCGGTCGGCTCCACCTGGTCGGCAGCAACTTCGGGCGGGGCCCGGGGCCGATCCGCTACCGCGACATCGAGGCGTGGCGCTTCGACGGCGGGCGCTGAGGGAAGCCGTACGTACGGGAGTGGGCGGCACCGTCGTGGAGTTCGGCGCGCGGCGCGGTCGGCGGGAGCGGGACGTCCGAGGGGCGGCGTCCCGGGGCAGCCGTCGACGGCCACGGCCGGACCACGGTGCCGGTGGTGTCGGCGGGGACGGTGCGCCGGTCGGTACCGAACGGACACGCCGCCTGCGAACAGGCTCCGTTCGAGCAGGTCACCGTCCCGTGTGACGGGTTCACTCTCCGGGGTATGGCTCAGTCGGACAAGGACGAGACGTGACCGCTTTTCCTGTATTCGTGCCTTTCAGCGCCCTCCCACCGCCTACTGGGCCCATGCACCCCGGGAGACCCTCATGACGCTCCTCGACCTCCTCCGCTGGATCCTTCTCGCTCTCGCCGTTCTCGCCGCGTGGCTCCTGATCGGCGTCCTCGTCGCGCTCGTCGTCTGGCACCCGTTCGCCCGCCGCCACAAACGGGCGGGGCAGGGCGTACCGCGCCCGGCGCGTCGTCCCGGCCTCCCTGTCGAGACCGCGCTCTGCCACGCCACCGCACCGGCACCGGAGTCGAGGCGGAAACCGGAGCCGGGCTCGGAGCCGGGCTCGGAGCCGGGTGGTGATCGACGCTGCGAACTCGACGCCGGACACGGTGGCGGGCACCGGCACGGGACCACCCGGTGGGGTGACGACATCGACGACACGCATCGCATCGGGGAGGGCTGACCGACCGGGGGAAGCGTCGGGCGGCTCAGCGCCGCCCGACGCGCACCGCCTCCGGCATCGCCCTGCACACGGGCCTGCTGCGCGGGGTCCTCGGAGAGGGCCTGGTCCCGCCGGTGCGTCAGCTCGCGTCCCTGTGGGACCGGTTGACCGGTGCGGCCCCGCTCGCCCTGGACGACGAAGGCCGGGTCCGCCTGGACACCTGGGAGCTCACCGACGACGTCCAGGCGGCCGTCGCCGCACGCTGGGAGGACGCCACGACCGACACCATCGCCGGACTCGCCGACCTCGACCGGTTCCACGCCGAGGTCCGGCGCCTGTACGGATTCGCCGTGCCGGGCATCGACTACACCGTCCCGGTGACCACCGACGTCCCCTGGCCCACCCCCACCGCCTGACCCCGGCACGCGTCGCGGGCCCCCACGTTCAACCGCCGGGCCGGCGCCCGACGACGGTCACGTGACGGAGGACGGTACGGGCTTCCCACCCGCGGGCGCGGGGTCTCCGGCGGGGGCAGCGGATGCCGTCGCCGGGATGTCGGGTGCCGTGGCGGGGGCGGCGGGCGCCGTGGCCGGGTGCCCGCCCAGCCGCTCCATGACCCGCCGGCTCAGCAGCGCGTACTCGTCCTGGAGCCGGCGCCACTCGCTGCGGGGTGGGCGGGGTACGACCTCGCCCCCCGTGACGATCTCCTCCGGACCGAACTGCTCGCGGGTGAGGTCGATCTCGACCCCCATGCCCAGCCGGTTCCACCAGTGGTAGTCCACGCGCCGACCGTCGACATGGACCTCTCCGCGGATGAGTTCGCCTCCCAGCAGGTCGTTGAGCACCATGGCCGTCACGCCGCACTGGTCGCGCGCCGGGTTGTCGGGAGTCCAGCGCGCCCGGAACTCGGGCGTGCACGTCTCCGCGCTCCAACTGCTGCGGACCGCTCGTTCGATGTCGCCGAGAAGCAGAACTGTCATGCGGGCGATCCTCTCAGCCGGCACCGACAACGGCTCCGGTCCACGGCGCGGCTCTCGCCTCCGGCGACTGCTCCTCGTCCGGCAGATCGCCACAGGCTGGAACACGGCCGCGCGCGGCCTGTGTCCGCACCCTGGGCGGAGCGGCCCGGCCTCCCTCCTCCCTGCGCACAAGGACACCCACCCCTGACTTCAGGCGGCGGGCCGGCCCCCGCGCAGTTCGAGGCGGTCGCCGACGAAGCGGCCCCGGAAGCCGGCGTCGTGGGACACCACGACCAGGGCTCCCGGGTAGCCGGCCAGGGCCTCCTCCAGCTCCTCCGCGAGGGCGGGGGCGATGTGGTTCGTCGGCTCGTCGAGGACGAGCAGGTCGGCGGGCCGCGCCACCAGCCGCGCCAGTTCGAGCCGCCGCTGCTGCCCCACCGAGAGGCCGGCGACCGGGGTCTCCAGGTCCTCGGCTCCGAAGAGTCCCCAGGCCAGCAGCTCGTCGGCGAGTTCTTCCGCCGGACCCCGACCCGCCGCGTACGCCTCCAGGAGAGTGCCGGCGAACGGCACCCGCGCCGGCTCCTGGGGCAGGTAGCCGATCCGGGCGCCGCTGTGCCGGACGAGACCCCGGTCCGCCGGCAGGTCGCCGGCGAGGACGCGCAACAGGGTGCTCTTGCCCGCACCGTTGGGACCCGAGACGAGCAGCCGGCTGCCCGCCTCGACCCGCAGCCGGGGCACGCGCAGGCGACCGCCCACGGCGACGTCGGCGAGTTCCGCGAGCACACCTGACGTCCTCGTCGCCGTCAGCGCGGCGGCGAAGCGCAACGGCTCGGGCGGCGGTCCCACCGGATGAGCCCGCAGCTCCTCCAGGCGTACCCGCGCCGTCCGCACCTGGCCCGAGAGCTTGGACTCCGACGAGCGGCGGTGCTTGCCGAAGCCCTGGCGCGGATCCTTGCCGGTGGCGGCGAGCCGCTGTCCGGCCGCTTCGACGAGCGCTTCCGTACGGGCCACCTCGTCGAGCCATTCGAGGTGCTCCTGGGCCTGGCGGCGGCGGGCCGCGGCCTTGGCCGTGCGATAGCCGGTCCAGCCGTCTCCGTACCGGCGGACCGCGCGCGTGTCCCCGTCCACTTCGAGGATGGCGGTGGCGTAGTCCGCGAGGAATGCCCGGTCGTGGGTGACGGTCACGACGGTGCCGCGATGGCCCGCGAGCCGTTCCTTCAGCCAGCGCGTGGCGTGGGTGTCGAGGTGGTTGGTCGGCTCGTCCAGGAGGAGGAGTTCCGCGCCTGCGGAGAGCACGCACGCCAGCGCGAGGCGGGACCGCTCACCGCCGGAGAGCGTGCCGAGGGTGCGGCCGCGGGCCAGCCGGCCGATCCCCAGCGCGTGCAGGGCGGCGTCCATGCGGGCGTCCGCCTCGTAGCCTCCTCGTTCCTCGAAGGCGTGCAACAGGTCGCCGTAGGTGTCGAGTTGCTCCGGCGTCGCGTCGGCGAGACCGTCCTCGTACCGCCTGATGCGCTGTTCGAGTTCGCGCAGCGCGGCGAGGGCGGCGTCGACGGCGTCCTGCACGGTCCGGGACGGTGGGAGCGAGATCGTCTGGGCGAGATGGCCCACACCGCCCGGCGCGCGGACCGTGATCTCGCCCTCGTCCGCGGTGTCGGCTCCCGCGAGCAGGCGCAGGAGGGTGGACTTGCCGGAGCCGTTCTCGCCGACGACGGCGATGCGCTCACCGGGGCTGGCGGTGAAGGAGACGCGTTCGAGGACGATGCGGGGGCCGTACGCCTTGGAGACGTCCTTGACGGCCAGCTGGGAGAGTGCGCGCTCGCGCATGATGGGTGTTCCTCCGGGGAGGGCCTGGGAGACAGGCCGGGATCATGGGCCTGGTGGAGGGCAGCGGACTCAGACCGTCGGCCGGCCGACGGTCATCGCGTGCCCCTCCCCGGGAATCAGAGGAAGAAGTAGTACGAACCCATGCGGCCGATGCTAGACGACGGAGGCGGCCGCTCCCACCGGATTTCCGGGCGTCCACGCCGGGCCGCCCGCTCCCCGGGTCCGCCCTCGGTCCCGGACAGGACCGAGCCGTCGGAGCGAGCGCGTGCCGGCGGCCTTCCCACCGACCGAGCGGCGGGCGGGCGGGGACGCCTCGGCCGCGGGGCGGACCACTATCGTGCCCGCATGATCACCCCGGCCCAACGCCCGCTGTTGTTCCTGGACGTCGACGGACCGCTCATCCCCTTCGGCGCGGCGCCCGACGCGTATCCGACGTACACGACGGGCGACGACCGGCTCGACGCCGCCGCCGACCCGCTGCTGACCCGTATCGATGCCGCCCACGGGCCGCGGCTGGCGGCGCTCGCGTGCGACATCGTCTGGGCCACGACGTGGATGGCGGACGCGAACGCGTGCGTCGCGCCGCGCCTCGGTCTGCCTCCGCTGCCCGTGGTCGACTGGCCGGAGCCGTCCGCGAGGGACGAACGGGACCACCGGATGGGGCTGCACTGGAAGACCCGCCCCCTCGTCGCGTGGGCGGCCGGGCGGCCGTTCGCCTGGGTCGACGACGAACCGACCGACGCGGATCGCGCGTGGGTGGCCGCCCACCACCCGGGCGAGGCACTGCTGCACCGGGTCGACCCCCGCCGGGGCCTGGACGAGGACGACTTCGCGGTGCTCAAGGCCTGGCTGGACCGGGTGCGCTGACGTCCGTGTCCGGCGCCAGGAGTGCCGGGTCGATCCCGCCGACGGTCTCCCGCCTCTGGGATCCCGACCGTTGAGATCCCGGCCACACCTGGGCTGAACGCGTTCAACTCGACGTCTCCGCGGGCATGACGTGGAGGAGGAATCGCGCGGGGCGACGATCTCGGGGGGCGTCATGATGTTCGGGTACTCGGACGAGTGGTGGGTCCTGTTGTTCTTCCCGGTGCTGTGGTGGGTGCCGTTCGGGCCCTTCATCATGGGGATCATGGGCTGGTGGTGCGCGAGCCGCCCCGGCTGGCGACCGCGTCTGTGGTCCGTCCTGCTCCCGCTGGAACCGGTGGCGGTCTCGGCGACCGCCATGATCCTGCCCCTGGACAGCTGGGACGACCCGACCCGGCTCGACGACGTCCTGGGCTACCTCGCCGTCTACGTCGGCGGCATCACCCTGTTCCCCTGGCTCCTGGTCTACGGCATCACCCGTACGCGGCGGGCCCTGCGGGCCCGGCGAAGCGCGTCCGACGGGGCGGCCGCCGGCGGGGCCGGCGAGGGACCAGCCGAGGGATGACTGATCGAACGGCGGCGGGCGACGGGACCAGGCGGCTCCCCGCGCGCGACCTCATGGCCGTCGCCCGGACGTCCGCGTCCGGGGCGATGAGGACCTCCACCTGGTGGACGTGGGGACGGCGCATCGGGCCGGGATGACGAGCCGGCCGGAAGCCCCCTCCTCGTCCGTGTCGCGCCACGGGGCGCGGGACTACCGTGGGACGTGGCGCGACCCGGACGGAGGGAGTGGTCGCGATGACCGACCCGCGAGGGGTGCCGCGGTCCTGCGCACTGCCCGGTGAGGAGCAGCCCCCGCGGCTGGCGGAGTGGGACGCTCTGTTCGCCGCCCGGCTGACCGTGGTGTCCAGGCCCGGGCCGCTGCTGCTGCACCTGGACCTGTACGGCGGACCGGGCGTCGGCGACCGGGTGCGCGATCTGGTGGCGCGCGAGAGCGCCTGCTGCTCGTTCTTCACCTTCACACTCACCGAGGACCGATCCGACGCACCGGGTGAGGACCTCGACCGCCCGCACGGGACGGGCGAAGGGACGGGCCGGGGCCGGATCCGCCTCGGTATCGCGGTGGACGCCGCGCACGAGGGGGTCGTGGAGGCTCTGGCCACCCGGGCACGCGCCCTCATCGACCGGAACCCCCTCCGGGGTGCGCGCCGGCGGCCGATCGCTCCGAGCGATCGGCCGCCGGCGACGACGGACCGCGAACCGCGGTGACTATCGTGCGACCGTCCGGCAGTCGGTGGTGGCCGGCTTTCCGGCGAGGCGGTCCGTGACCCAGTCGACGGCCGCTCCCTGGTCCGCGATCAGCGGCAGGCCCCCTTCACGACGTCCGCCAGGGACGCGCCGCTCTTCGTCCAGGAGCTGCTCTCGCGGCCGCCGTACGCGAAGAGACCGTCGCCGATGCACATGCGGGACAGGTCGTTCAGCGCGGTCCGGCCCTCGTCGTCGATGTGGGCGTCGACGATCGGCTTCAGCGCCGGCTCCGACTGCAGGAATCCGTTGATCGACCAGCCGAGGGCCGCGCTGAGCGAGCTGCCGTCGACGGCGCGGAGGACCGCGGTCAGGTCGGCCGGGGGCGCTCCGGCGTAGGAGCCGGCGAGCTTCACCTCGGGGGCGTAGGACGCCTGGAGTTCGGCGGCCGAGGCGGTCGCGCCGCCGCCCTCGCTGTACCCGTACAGGCCGACGGGCGAGTCGGCGGTGACCGACGCCCGGGGCAGGGCGCGCGCGGCACGCACGGCGTCCAGGACGGCGTGTCCGCCGTCCAGCCGGTTGACGTAGGTGTGCGGCCGGTCGGTCGCGCCGAGCCCGACGTAGTCGGTGACGACCACGGCGACGCCCTTGCCGAGGAACCGGTGGATCGCCAGGTTCTCGTACCCGATCGAGACGGAGCCCTCGTCGAGCGACAGCGGCTTCTCCAGCGCCTTGGACGCGGCGCACTGGTCGCCCTGGCCCGTCGTCCCCGGGGCGAGGGCGACGACGGGCGCGGGCCGCCGCCCTTCCACGGCGTGGACGGCTCGATGTAGGCGCCGGTGACCGCGACCGGTCCGCCGGTCGAGTCCGTGGACTTGTACATCAGGCGGGTGGCCTTGCCGGGCAGCGGTCCGTCGACTCCGGGCAGGCTGAGCGCGAGCGGGAGGGCTTCGGTGCGGATCAGGGATCCGTCGGCGGCGGGGAGGTCGGCCGGCGGGTCGTAGAAGGCGGGGTCCGCGCCCGCCCAGGCCGGATCGGCATCGGCGTACGAAGGGTGCGGGGGGTGCGGGTGCTGAGGGTTCACGCGGCTCACTCCTGCTCGAGGGGGATGGTGCGCGTTCTCCGCCCGCACGCTCTGGCGCCACTTCCCCACCAAGGAGAGCTGTGTCCGCCCCCTCCTCGCGGCGGGCCTCGACGCCGCGGTCGAGGCCCTGCGGCACTGGCCGGCCGGCACCCCGCTGCTGGACTTCGTCACCGACGCGGTCGGCGACGGCGAACTGCCCACGGCCGAACCCGCCGTGCTCGACCTGATCCGCATGACGCGGACCGAACCGGCGCTCCGCTTCGTCTGGCTGCAGGCCCACGACGACGCGCTGCCCGTACTCGCCGGCCTGCTCGCCCGCCGGTCCGGGAAGAGCCCGGACGACCTCGGCGTACGCGTACACGCCGCCACGCTCAACGGCGCCCTCGCCGTGGCCGCGGAGGACTTCGCCCTCCGCTTCGCCGACGACGCCGAGGCGCCCGCACGGGAACTCACCGCACGTCTGCAGGCCGCGCTGCGAGCGGCCTCCGAGGGACTCCCCTACTGACCTCGGGCCCGCACCCCGCAATTCACCTTCCCGTCGGTCCTGCGACGTCCGGCGGCCGCCCGCCCGCGAGAGCGTGTGCGCCGCACCGTCAACCCCACTGGAGACGAGGACCCATGACGACACGTCTGCTGTCGCGGACCGCAGCGCTCGCGTTGACCGCGGTGGTCACGGTCGGGGCGGCCCTGCCCGCCGAGGCCACCGGCGCCGCCGACCTCGCCGCCGTCCAGCCGCGTGCCGAGACCGCACCCCTGTTCGACGACGCGGCGGGTGGCGACGCCAACGCCGACGACCCGGCCATCTGGCGCAACGCCGCGGTCCCGGGGCGCAGCCTGGTCATCGCCACCGCCAAGCAGGGCGGACTGCGCGTCTACGACCTGGACGCCCGGGAGATACAGTCGGTCGCCGCTCCGGCCGGCCCCGGCCCGGACGACGCGCCGGGCCGCTTCAACAACGTCGACCTCGTGCACGGCTTCGGCCTCAAGGGCCACAAGGCCGATCTGGCGGTGGTCACCGACCGCGGCAACGACCGCCTGCGGATCTACCGGATCGACCGCGACCGCCCGGGCGGTCCGCTCGGCGACGTCACCGACCCCGCCGCGCGGCCCGTCTTCTCCGCCGACCAGGCCGAGATCAACGACCAGGCGACCGCCTACGGCCTCGCCACCTGGACCGACCCGCGGACGGGCCGCTCCTACGCGCTCGTCAGCCGGCGCAACCGCACCCGGATCGCCCTGCTGGAGCTGCTCGCCACCCCGGCGGGCACCGTCACCTACCGGACGGTGCGGACCCTGGACCTGCCGTCCTCCTTCACCCTGCCCGACGGCACGGCGTGGACGCCGTGCGCCGAACCCGGCGAACTGCCCCAGGTCGAGGGCATGGTGGTCGACCCGGCCGCCGGAGTGCTGTACGCGGGCCAGGAGGACGTCGGCATCTGGCGGGTCCGCGCCGACCTCACCGGGACGCCGCGGACGGTCGACAAGGTCCGCGAGTTCGGCGTCCCCGGCACCTACGACGAGGAGACCGAGGAGTGCACGCCCGGCGCCGACCCGGGCTACGGCGGCACGCACCTGACGGCCGACGTGGAGGGCCTGACCCTTCTGACGGAACGGGACGGCGACGGCTACCTCCTCGCCTCCAGCCAGGGCGACGACACCTTCGCCGCGTACGACCGGGAGCTCGCCGAGGACAACGAGTACGAGGGCGGCTTCCGGGTCACGGCCGCCTCGGCCGGCCTCGACGGCTCCGAGGTCTGCGACGGCGCCGCCGTCCTGAACGCGCCGCTCGGCCGCGCCTACCCGCACGGCCTGCTGGTGGTCCAGGACGGGCAGGAGACCCCCGCGGACGGCGACCGCGAGGCCACCGGTTTCAAGTTCGTCGACCTGGGCGACGTGACCGAGGCGCTGGACTGACGGGCCCGCCCGCCGGGCCGCACCGCCTACCGCATCCCGGGCCGCACCTGGTCCCCCGCCGGGCCGCAGCTCGTACCGCACCTGGTCCCCCGTCGGGCCGCACCCTCCGCCGCCCGGCGGGGCGGGCGCGGCCCGAGGGGCATCGGCCGGTGCGATCAAAGATCACGACTCTCCCGTCCCGCGCCCGGCGCTGTGGCACGATGCCAAGGGTGACCAGCAGACCATCCCCGGAGGAACGCCTGCGCGATCTCGCGCGGCTGCGTCGCGTGCGCGACCGTATCGACCGGGAGTACGCGCAGCCCCTGGACGTGGAGGCTCTCGCCCGTGGCGTCCACATGTCCGCCGGGCACCTGAGCCGCGAGTTCCGGGCCGCCTACGGCGAGTCGCCGTACAGCTACCTCATGACGCGCCGCATCGAGCGCGCGATGGCGCTGCTGCGCCGCGGGGACCTCAGCGTCACCGAGGTCTGCTTCGAGGTCGGCTGCGCCTCGCTGGGCACCTTCAGCAGCCGCTTCACGGAGCTGGTCGGGATGCCGCCGAGCGCCTACCGGCGGGAGATGGCGACGCCGTCGCCCGAGATGCCCTCGTGCGTGTCGAAGCAGGTCACGCGACCGATCAGGAATCGAGAAGCGCGGTCTCCGGGCCGCGGCTAGCGTGGCCGTCATGGACTTCGCGCCGTACGGGGGAACGGACCGCCCCTGGCCCGACTGACGGGGCCGGGCCCGCCCGACGCACGCGGCGCCGTGTGCGCGACGGGCCGGAGCGAGCCGGGGCGACGCCGAACGACAGGGAGACGGGGAAGGCTCCCCGCCCGACAGATGGAGACACGATGAGCAGGGCCGCCAGGTCGACCACGAAGTCGTCCGCTGCGCACGTCGCCGACAACCACGATCTGATCCGGGTGCACGGCGCGCGCGAGAACAACCTCAAGGACGTCAGCATCGAGATCCCGAAGCGCCGGCTGACGGTGTTCACCGGCGTGTCCGGCTCGGGCAAGAGCTCGCTGGTCTTCAACACGATCGCCGCCGAGTCCCAGCGGCTGATCAACGAGACCTACAGCGCCTTCGTCCAGGGATTCATGCCCACGCTCGCGCGACCCGAGGTGGACGTCCTCGAAGGACTGACCACGGTGATCACCGTGGACCAGCAGCGGATGGGCGCCGACCCGCGCTCCACGGTCGGCACCGCCACCGACGCCAATGCGATGCTGCGCATCCTCTTCAGCCGGCTCGGCAAGCCGCACATCGGCCCGCCGAGCGCGTACGCCTTCAACGTGCCGTCGGTCCGGGCGAGCGGCGCGATCACCGTCGAGCGCGGCGCGAAGAAGACGGTCAAGGCGACCTTCAACCGCACCGGCGGCATGTGTCCGCGCTGCGAGGGCCGCGGGACGGTCTCCGACATCGACCTCACCCAGCTCTACGACGACTCCAAGTCGCTCGCCGAGGGCGCGTTCACCATTCCCGGCTGGAAGTCGGACAGCTTCTGGACGGTACGGGTCTACGCCGAGTCGGGCCTCCTCGACCCGAACAAGCCGATCCGCACGTTCACCAAGAGGGAGATGCAGGACTTCCTCTACCGGGAGCCCACCAAGGTGAAGGTCGAGGGGGTGAACCTCACCTACGAGGGACTGATCCCCAAGATCCAGAAGTCCTTCCTGTCCAAGGACAAGGAGGCCATGCAGCCGCACATCCGGGCGTTCGTGGAGCGGGCGGTCACCTTCACCACCTGCCCCGAGTGCGACGGCTCCCGGCTCAGTGAGGGGGCGCGGTCGTCGAAGATCAAGCGGATCAGCATCGCGGACGCCTGCGCGATGCAGATCAGCGACCTGGCCGAGTGGGTCCGCGGTC
The DNA here is from genome assembly GCF_043201055.1 of Streptomyces sp. NPDC048338. Classification (NCBI taxonomy): domain Bacteria; kingdom Bacillati; phylum Actinomycetota; class Actinomycetes; order Kitasatosporales; family Streptomycetaceae; genus Streptomyces; species Streptomyces sp. NPDC048338. The sequence goes on along the minus strand of NZ_JBICYQ010000002.1, from coordinate 57,271 downwards.
TGAAGGAGCCGTCGGTGGCGCCGCTGCTGGCCGCGCTGCAGCGGACGCTCGACTCGTTCGTGGAGATCGGCCTCGGCTACCTGGCGCTCGACCGGCCGGCGGGCACGCTGTCCGGCGGCGAGGCGCAGCGCGTCAAGATGATCCGGCACCTCGGCTCCTCGCTCACGGACGTCACCTACGTCTTCGACGAGCCCACGGCCGGTCTGCACCCCCATGACATCCAGCGGATGAACGACCTGCTGCTGCGGCTGCGGGACAAGGGGAACACGGTGCTCGTCGTGGAGCACAAGCCGGAGACCATCGCGATCGCCGACCACGTCGTCGACCTCGGCCCCGGCGCCGGTACGGCAGGCGGCGGCGTCTGCTTCGAGGGCACCGTGGAGGGGCTGCGGGCGGGCGACACCGTGACCGGCCGCCACTTCGACGACCGGGCCGCCGTCAAGGAGTCCGTACGGACTCCCACCGGCTCCCTGCAGATCCGCGGCGCGACGACGAACAACCTGCGCAAGGTGGACGTCGACGTCCCGCTCGGGGTGCTCGCCGTCGTCACCGGTGTCGCGGGGTCGGGGAAGAGCTCGCTCGTCCACGGGTCGATCCCCGCCGGCGAGAACGTGGTGTCGATCGACCAGACCCCGATCCGCGGCTCGCGACGGAGCAACCCGGCGACGTACACGGGCCTGCTCGATCCGATCCGGAAGGCGTTCGCCAAGGTCAACGGGGTGAAGCCGGCACTGTTCAGCGCCAACTCCGAGGGCGCCTGCCCGACGTGCAACGGCGCGGGTGTCATCTACACCGACCTGGCGATGATGGCCGGCGTCGCCTCGCCGTGCGAGGACTGCGAGGGCAAGCGCTACCAGGCGTCGGTGCTCGAGTACCGCCTTGGCGGGCGGGACATCAGCGAGGTGCTGGCGATGTCGGTGACGGAGGCCGTGGAGTTCTTCGGCGAGGGCGAGGCGGCCACGCCGGCCGCGCAGCGCGTCCTCGCCCGGCTCGCCGACGTCGGCCTCGGCTACATCAGCCTCGGCCAGCCGCTCACCACGCTGTCCGGCGGCGAGCGTCAGCGCCTCAAGCTGGCCACGCACATGGCCGACAAGGGCGGGGTCTACGTGCTCGACGAGCCGACGACCGGGCTGCACCTCGCCGACGTCGAGCAGCTGCTCGGGATGCTGGACCGGCTCGTCGACTCCGGGAAGTCGGTCATCGTCGTCGAGCACCACCAAGCGGTGATGGCGCACGCCGACTGGATCATCGACCTCGGGCCGGGCGCGGGCCACGACGGCGGCCGGGTCGTCTTCGAGGGCACGCCGGCGGACCTGGTCGCCGACGGTTCCACGCTCACGGGCGAGCACCTGGCGGCGTACGTGGGCGCCTGACGAACCACGGCGCGGCCTCGCCCCGGACCCCTTCGCCGACGCGGACCCGTCGGCGGAGGGGTCCGGGGTGTCAGCCGTCCGTCGGAGCTGTCGGCGTCCCGTCCGACCGCCGGGATACGTCCAGTTCACGGCCGAGCGCGGCCCGCAGTTCCTCGTGCGCCGGGCCGAGCCGGTACCGCTCGTCGCTCCACCGGTCGTCGGGGTACAGCCATACGGGCCGCCCCACGCGCTCGGCCGGTTCCCAGGTATAGCGCGGCCAGACGTGCGCGTGCAGGAACGGGTCGGTGTTCCCGAGGATCTCCAGGTTCACCCGCCGGAAGGCGGGGTCCAGCCGCCGGCACGCCCGTTCGACCGCTTCGCCGAGCCGGTCCATGTCGGACAGGAACGCGAGCCGTTTGGCCCGCGGCAGGTCGGAGAGTCGCTGCACATGCGGCTCGTCGACGAGGAGCACCGCGTATCCCGGCAGGAACTGCACGTCGCCGATCACCGCGAACCCGGCGTCGAGCCGTCGCAGCACGGTGGGGTTGTCCCCGCGCAGTGCGCTGCCGATGCGGTCCGTGCGCCATTCGTCCGTCATGGCAGGAACCTCACCACACCCGGGTGGGTGGTGCTGCCGAAGACCAGGATCCGAGTGGCCGGTTCGAGGCGCGGGGTCGCCGACTTCGCCCGGGACTCGACCCGGTTAGTCGACGGGCGGCTGTCGCGGTACGGGGCCGCCAGGGCGAGCTTCTGCCAGGGGCTCGCCTCGGCGGGGTTCACCGCGTGCTGCCGCTGACGTCCGCACCGCCCGTTCCCGCGCCCTCGGAGCCCGCGCCCCTGCCCGGGACACCGCCGTGCGCGGGCGCGGCGGCCCCGCTCGTACCGTCCTCGCGCGGCCGACCCGGGAGTCCGGCCGGAGCCGTCCCGCCGGCGACCGGGCCACGGTCGTCGGCGAAGGCCGTGGTGAGCAGGAAGAGGGCCGCCGCGTACGTCGTCATGACGAGGACGGGACGGCCGGTGAAGTCGAGGCCCGCGGCACCCAGGCCGATCAGCAGGTCGGACAGCACGAACACACCGCCGCCGAGCGCGGCCCGCGGGCCCATGACGTGCGCCGTCAGGGCCATCCCCACCAGCGCCATGCTGTAGACGGCGATCGCACCGGCCAGCACCGCGTCGAGCGAGGGGACGAGCGCCGCGACCGCGACCGCCCACACGGCCGCGTACGCCAGGCAGAGCGTGCGGCGGGCGCGCAGGTACGGCACGGCTCCCTGCCCGACGAACGCGGAGATCCAGCAGAGCTGTGCCCCGAGGAAGAACGCGATGCCGATCCCGAAGGCGGCGGGGCCCGGGACCAGCAGTGCCACGTCCCCGGCAGTGGCGAAGCCGAGACCGGCGAGCACGCGCGTGTGCCGGTCACCGGTGCGGCGCCACAGATGGAGGGCCAGCACCGGTGCGAGCAGGGGCTTGGTGGCCCACTGCAGGGCCGGCCAGCGCAGCGCGACGGCGGTGATCTCGACGACGGCCAGCAGCCCGAAGACCGCGAGGAGCGGTGGCGGCCGGTGGACGGCGCCCTCGGCGGGGCCCGGTCCGGTGGATCGATCGGGTGTCGCCATGTCAGGCCTCCGTCGTCGGGGTCCAGCCGGGCGGGCCGAAGAGGTACCCGGCCCGGTCCCGCCAGCGCCCGGCCGTCCGTACGTCGCGCCAGGCGGCCCGGTACTCGTGGACGGCGACCTTCAGCGGGTTGTAGGTGTCGATGTTCTTGGTCAGTCCGTAGACGACGCGCTCGCCCTCGGGCTCGAACGTGCCGAAGAGCCGGTCCCAGACGATGAGGATCCCGCCGTAGTTGCGGTCCAGATAGACGTCGTTCGAGCCGTGGTGGACGCGGTGGTGGGACGGCGTGTTGAAGACCGCCTCCACCGGGCGCCACAGGGTGCCGACCCGCTCGGTGTGCAGGAAGAACTGGTAGACGAGGCTCACGGACTGCTGGAGGAGGATCATCCACGGCGGGATGCCCAGCAGCGCGAGCGGCAGCCAGAACGGCAGGCTCGTCATCGGCGTCCAGCTCTGGCGCAGCGCGGTGGAGAGGTTGTAGCGGACGCTGGAGTGGTGCACCGAGTGGCTCGCCCACAGCACGCGTACCCGGTGGTGGGCGCGGTGGAAGGCGTAGTACGCGAGGTCGTCGGCGAAGAACAGCAGGACCCAGGTCCACACCGAGGACGGCGAGAGCTCCCAGGGGGACACGGAGTAGAGCGCGGCGTAGGCGAGGACCGCGAACACCTTCCACGGCAGGCCGATGACCTGGCTCCCGGCTCCCATGGACATGCTCGTGACCGTGTCGCGGATCTCGTATCCGCGTTCGTCGTCGTCCGGGAGGAAGCGGTAGGACAGCGCCTCCACCGCCACCAGCAGCACGAAGGCGGGGATCGCGTACATCACGGCGGGTATCACGTCAGCGCACCGCCCCTCCGGTGACGGGCACGCTGCGGGCGAGCAGCTCGCCCGCCAGACGTTCGGCCTGCTCGGGCTCCCGGGCGGCGATGTGTGCGGCGAGCCGCAGGTGGGCGTCGACGTCGAGGAGTTCGGCGGTGCGCAGGTCCATGGGCACGTCCGCGATCGGCAGCGAGCCGTTGATCAGGCTGTTGAACGCCAGCAGGTAGGCCAGGTTCCCGGAGCCTTCGACGATCAGCCGCCACCAGGCGATGTCGGCGGCGCCCAGTGCGGCGAGGTCGGGACCCGCCTGGGTGTAGCGGCCGGCGGCGTCGACGATGCGGGCCGCGGTCTCCTGGGAGCAGCGCAGCGCGCACAGCCGGGCCGCGTCCGCGCCGATGCAGGCCCGCATCTCCAGTGCGTCGCGGGCGAGTCCGTCGAGGCTGCGGTCGTCGTCGGCGCGCACGATGCCGACGGCGAGGTCGAGGCCGGCCGTGCGGCGCCAGTCGAGGACGAGCGTCCGGCCGCCGTGGCTGACGTCGACGAGCCGGGCCTGCTGGAGGCGCTTGACCGCCTCGCGGACGGCGTGGCGGTTCACGCCGAACTCGGCGGCGAGGTCCCGCTCCGCCGTGAGCGCGTCGCCGGCGGCGTAGGAGCCGGCGAGGATCCGGTCCCGGAGCAGCCCGTAGAGCTGATCGGAGACGGCCTCGCGCCGGATGGGTTCCTGACGTTCCTGGGTCATGGCGATCAGAGTGGACGCGCCACGATCACTGGTCAACTGGTTGGACCAGTCGAATTTCCGGAGCCGGAGGAAACGGCTCCGCCAGGGCACGGGGGCGGCGGGGCGGCCGCGCCCCCGGGTGCCTCGCCGTGGGGTCGGGTGCGCAGGCGCGCCACCGCCCGTTTCGCCCGCGTGGACAGCGGGGCGAGCTCCGTCGCCGACCCCTTGCCGATCAGGTCCGGCGGGCGGCGCGCGTGGGCCGTCGTCGCCGGCGCGAGCCCGGCGTCGGCCGCATCGAGCGCGACGAGCATGAGTTCGAGATGCTGTTCCGTGATCAGTCGGCCGAGTCCGCGGCGGAGCGCCGACCCACCGCGGATGACGGGACAGCCCTTGGGTGGTGTCCTGTCGATCAGGCCGGGCCGACGACTCGGCATATGCCCAAGGTTCTTTCGCGCACGACCCTGTTGCATCCGAGTCCCCCGGTGGCAAGGTGTCCCTGCGCGGTCCTCGCAGTCCACCCCCGGAGAGGGAACGCGCGACGGCCCCGCCCGCCCCGCGGCGGCGGGGCCACGCCGCCCCTCCCGGCTCCCCACGGGAGGGCTGTGGCGCGCCCGCGGCGGGTCACGCCCCGCCCCGGGGACTCCGACGGGTCACCGTGACCGCCCGGCCGCGCGACCTCGCCGCACGGCGTCGACGGCCTGCCGGCAGCCGAAGAGGAAGGTGTGCGCGCCGAACAGCACGGCGACCACCAGCAGCGTCGCGTCGGGCCAGGTCAGAGCGAGGATCCCGGCGACCACGCTCGCCGCACCCAGGAGCCCCGCGATCAGGCGCCCGCTCTCGCGGTCCTTGAGCGCGGCGGCCGTGCGCAGGACTCCGGTGACGCAGAGCACGACGCCCAGGATCACCCGCAGCAGGTCCAGGGACAGGTCCGGCTGCGCCAGGACCAGGACGGCGGCGATCAGCCAGAGGAGGGCGGAGACGACCTCCGCGAACGGCTGCTCCGCCCGGGACGCGTGGAAGAGCTCGGCCAGCCCCGTCGCGGCGAGGGCCACGGCCACCACCACGAGCAGGACGGCGAGGGACGCGAACGGCCGGAAGGTCAGTACCAGCCCGACGACGGCGCACCCCACCCCGGCGCACAGGGCGAGCCACCAGGGAACCCTGCCGAGGGCGCGCGCCGCCGTGTCCCCGGCCTCTCTCACCGACCGCATGCCCGCCAGCCTCCCGCCGGGCCCGCGCCGCCGTCCGCCGGCGGACCGGCGGCGGGCGCCCACACCGTTCCTCCCCACAGCATGCGGCGCGGCCGCTCCTCCCGCACCGCCACGGCGCCGCGCCCGACGGCGGAGGCGGAGCGGCCGTGCCGACGGCCCGGACAGGACCCCCCGGCACCCGCCTCCGGGCGGGCACCCGAGGGTGCCGGCTACACCACGAGGAGGGGCAGGAAGGGGACGGCGACGGCGACCGGGGTCAGCGGGAGCGGGCGCGTCTCACGGGCGGTGTGACGGCCGGGCGCCCGCCGTTCGCACTCCGTCACGCCGCCGCCGGCGCCGCCCGCCCCGTCCGCGTCGGCCGGGAGCGCGATCTCGGCCCAGATGGTGTGGCTGTCGTCCGAGAGGCGCGATCCCCAGCCGGAGCACAGGGCGTCGATGAGGAAGAGGCCCCGGCCCCGCTCCCCGAGGGTGAAGGACGGATGCCGCCACCGCGCGCGGACGCGGGCCACGTCCATTCCGCGCCCCGCGTCGCCGACCTCGACGCGGACGGCCCCGCCGGCCGGAGCGAGGACGACGGACAGCGTGACCGGCGGAACTCCGTGCAGCGAGGCGTTCGCGATCAGCTCGGTGACGACGAGCATCACGTCGTCGACGACGGAGGCGCACCCGCGGGCCGTGAGACCGGCACGGATCTGCCCCCGCAGGAGAGTCATGCTTTCCGGTGTGCGCGCACACCCCTCGACGATCTTCATCGAACTACACCCCAAAAGACGCTTTACCTGTCATTCGGCACGAGAGCCCCTCTCGGATTGCCTCCCGGGCAGATTTCCCCGATCCTCGTTCCCGCGGTCGACCGCGAGGCCGCGGGCGCCTGGCCCGGTGATCGGCACCCGACCGGATCGGGCACGGATCGTCGGGTCCGGCAGGGTGGGTCCTTCCTAACGTGGTGGGCGAAAGGGAAGGAGCGCGGGATGCTGGAACGGCTGAACGAGGCCATGGAGCACATCGAGTCCCGTCTGGATCAGCCGATCGACGTGGCCGAGCTCGCGCGGACGGCGATGACGTCGGAGTACCACTTCCGGCGGATGTTCTCGGCCCTCGCGGGCCGGCCGTTGTCGGAGTACGTACGGCGCCGGCGGCTGTCCGTGGCGGGCGCCGAGGTGCTCGCCGGCGAGCGGACCCTGCTGGACATCGCGACGCGGTACGGCTACGGCTCAGGAGAGGGGTTCGCCCGGGCGTTCCGTGCGATGCACGGCGTCGGTCCGGCCGACGCCCGGCGGACCGGTGCCGCTCTGCAGTCCCAGCCCCGGCTCTCCTTCCGACTCGTCGTCGAAGGGAACAGCAGCATGCGGTACAGGATCGTGGACAAGGAGACCTTCCGTGTGGTCGGCAGGAAGGCACGGGTGCCACTCGTCCACGAGGGCGTCAACCCGGCGATCGCGGCGTTCATCCGGGGCATCGGCCCCGACACGCTGGAGCGGATCGCGGCCCTGTCGGACCAGGAGCCGGCGGGCGTCGTCGCCGTGAGCGACCAGCTCGACCCGAGCCGGGCGGAGGGCACCGAACTCGACTACTACCACGGGGTGGCGACCTCCGCCGAGGCGCCCGAGGACATGGACACCCTGTCCGTCCCGGCGGGATCGTGGGCCGTCTTCGAGAACGCGGGCCCGTTCCCGCAGGCACTCCAGTACCTGTGGCGGGACGTCTTCACCCAGTGGTTCCCCTCGAACCCGTACCGCAGCAGGCCGGGCCCGGAGATCCTGCGGGTGAGCCTGTCGGAGGACGCGACGGAGGCGACCGCCGAACTCTGGATCCCGGTGGAACGCGCCACCGTCTGAGCCACGCGCACGAGGCGGAGCGGGTCGGGAACCCCGGCCCGCTCCGGGCCGCGCGGCCTGCCCTGCCGCCCACGGAAACCTCACGAGCCTCGGGCCGGCTCCGTGAGAAGATCCTTTCGCCCGGCCCCGTGGCGACCGTGGAAGGTGACGATGTACGCGATATCCCTGGGTGACGACGGCGCCGAACTGTGCCCTCTCGAACCCTGGCAGGCCGAGGAGTTCCTCGCCCACATCGACCGGGGGCGGGAGTTCATCGGCCGGCACAACGGGCTGCCCGACGTCGTCACGGACCTGGAGTCGAGCCGTGCCTTCCTCCAGGCGTACGCGGACAGGACCGCGGCGGACACCGGCCGCATCCACGGCATCCGGAGCGACGGCGTACTGGTCGGGGCGGTGATCCTGCGGACGCTGGACGTGGCGCAGGGGCTCGCCGAGGCAGGCTGCTGGCTGGAGCCGGCGGCCGTGGGCCGGGGTCTGGTCACCCGGGCCGTGCGGGTTCTGCTGGACTGGGCCTTCGACAGCAGGGGCGTCCACCGGGTGGAGTGGGTGGTGTCCTCGGGCAACGCGCCGAGCATCGCGGTCGCCCGGCGCCTGGGGATGACCAAGGACGCGGTCCTGCGCGAGAGCCACCTCTACCGCGGCCGGCGTCACGACGAGGAGGTCTGGTCCGTCCTCGCGCCGCGCTGGCGGGCCTCCCGGCAGTCGTCCTGACTCCGTGCGCGGCACGGGCCCCACTCCGGACGCGGCCCGGCCGGGCGGGGGGCATGAGCGCCGCCCAGGTTTTCCGGGAACCCGGCACACCGCGTGGAACGTCCTGCGATACGAGGCCGGTCCGAGGGGGGTACAGGATGAACGACGAAACCGAGAACCGTGGTCCTGACGAGGGCGGTGTCCGCCGGCAGAACAAGTGGTGGACCATCGGCACCGTCGTCGCGCTGGTGGCGTGGGCCGTCTTCCTGTTCTCCCTCTACGAGGATCCCGGATCGGTCTGCGGGACGGGCCAGGACAAGCATCCCTGCTGATCCGGCACTGCCGACACGCCTCCCGCGGCGCCGGTGCGGCGTCCGCGGGAGGCCTGTCGGGGAGGCCCGCCGGTCAGCCCACCGTCCACTTCTGGTTCGCTCCGCCGGAGCAGGTCCAGAGCTGGAGCCGGGTGCCGTTGGCGGAACTGTTGCCCGTCGCGTCCAGGCACTTGCCGGCCTGGGGGTTGACGATGTCCCGGGCCGCGTTGGCGACCCAGCGCTGGGCGGCCGTGCCGTTGCACTCCCAGAGCTGGACGAGCGTGCCGTCCGCGGTACCGCCGGAGGCGGCGTCGAGGCACTTGCCCAGTGCTCGGATCGTGCCGTCGGCGGCGACGGTCCACTGCTGGGCCGCGGTGCCGTTGCAGTCGTAGAGCTGCACCGGGGTGCCGTTGGCCGTGCCGGCGGCGGCGACATCGACGCACTTGCCGCCGAGTCCGCTGATCCGGCCCGCCGTGCCCGGGCTGTCCCCGGTGGTGACGCGGACGTGGTCCACGACGAGTTGCTGCGGGAAGGCGGTGGAGCCGTCCGGGTCTCCGGGCCAGTAGCCGCCGACCGCGAGGTTCAGGATGAGGAAGAAGGGCTTGTTGAAGACCCAGGTGCGGCCACCGAGATCGGCGGGCGTACGGGTCTGGTACACGGTCCCGTCGACCGACCAGGTGATCCGGTCGGGGGCCCAGTCGACGGCGAAGGTGTGGAACGCGTCGGCGAACGCCTGCCCGCCGGGCAGCGTGTAGCCGGCGCCGATGCCGCCCGCTCCGGAGTAGCCGGGCCCGTGGAGGGTGCCGTGGACGGTGGAGGGCTCGAAGCCGACGTTCTCCATGACGTCGATCTCGCCCGAGTTCGGCCAGCCGACCTGCCCGAGGTCGTTGCCGAGCATCCAGAACGCCGGCCACATGCCCTGGCCGCGGGGCACCTTCATCCGTGCCTCGACCCGGCCGTACTGCGCGGTGAAGCGTCCTGCGGTGTTCAGCCGGGCCGAGGTGTACTCACAGCGGCCGTACCAGCAGGTGTAGTTGCCGGGGTTCTCACGGCGGGCGGTGATGACGAGGTGGCCCTGGCCGTCGAGCGCGGCGTTGGCGGTACCGGCCGTGTAGTACTGCCGTTCGTGGTTGTTGACGTTGTCGCCGGTCTCCAGCTGCCAGCGACCGGCGTTGACGGCGGAGCCGACGGGCCCGTCGAACTCCTCGGCGAACGTGACGGCCGCCGCTTGGGCGGCGGGCTCCGCCCGCGTGGCGCTCGCGGCGGCGGGACCGGGAGCGGCGGCCGCGAGGCCGAGTAACAGGGCGGCGCCCGCGAGGGCCGACAGCGCCGACCTCAGGGGGCGTCGGGGGGTGCGGGAGGAGTGCATGGCTCTCTCTTCCGTGTGGGGGGAGGAGTGCCCCTGCCGGAGACCGAGGGCCACAGGGAGACCGCAGGAAGTCATGGGCATGACATGCCTCGACCTCCGACAGAAGGCCACTTCTTTATTGCCTCCCTGATTTAAGAAGTAAGTTAAGTGGCCGTCAAGAGCCTGGCGGGACAAGCCTGCACGAGCTCCGCGCCGCTGGCGCCCACGGCACGGAACCGGTCCGCCGCGCGTCACCACCCGAGGAGCGGACATGCCGACGGCGCCCGTACCGCTGTACGGGCGCCGTCGGCGACGAGAGACGCGAGGCCGGGTCTCAGCCGCGAATGATGTTCTCCGCCTGCGGGCCCTTCTGGCCCTGCGTGATGTCGAAGGTGACGGTCTCACCCTCGGTCAGTTCGCGGTATCCGTTGCCGGAGATGTTGGAGTAGTGAGCGAAGACGTCCGGTCCACCGCCGTCCTGGGCGATGAAGCCGAAGCCCTTTTCGGAGTTGAACCACTTCACGGTGCCGCTGGCCATGCTTGTCCCTCTGGTCAATTCAGCAGCGGCACGGACGGCCGCTGCGGCGCGCACTGCGAGCGCCTGATCCAGTATTCCCCGTCCCGCGCCGTGCCTACACCCTTTGGCCCGATCTTGTCGGGCGACATCGGACGGCACGGTCACTGCAGGCGCCATTTCTGGTTGGCCGCGCCGGTGCAGGACCAGATCTGCGCCCTGGTCCCGTTCGCGGAGCTGTTGCCGGAGGCGTCCAGGCACTTGTCTGCCGGCACGTTCACCAGATCGGCCGATGCCGACTCCGGTCGCCACTGCTGGGCGCCGGAACCGTTGCACGTGTAGAGCTGCGCCTTGGCGCCGTCGGCCGTCGCCCCGGAGGTCACGTCCAGGCACTTGCCCAGCGCCCGGACCGTGCCGTCGGCGCGGACGGTCCAGCGCTGGGCCGCCGTGCCGTTGCAGTCCCAGAGCTGGACGGCCGTACCGTCCGCGTCGGCGCCGCCCGCGACGTCGAGGCACTTACCGGCCAGGCCCACGAGGGCGCCGGTCCGCTCGGAGCCGCCGTCCTGGCCGCCCGACCAGGTGAAGGTCGCGGACGTCCGGCCCGGCAGGGAGTAGGTGTAGCGCTGGGATCCCCAGTTGACCGTGAGGGTCTGCGCCGCGGTGGAGTCGTTGTAGGCGATGAGCGCCTTCGAGCCGTCCGGGTTCCGCCAGGCGACGTTCGGTACGGCGGTGCTGCCGGTGGAGGCGATCCGGTGCGCGCCCGGCTTCACGAACTTCGTCAGGTGCCCCATCGTGTAGTACTCGACGGTGTAGTCCACCTGGCCGTGCCGGGAGTCGCCGTTGTGGACCGTGATCAGGCCGTCGCAGGTGCCGCAGCCGCCGTTGTGCGGTCCCCGGTTCTGGTCGACCGCCAGGGACCACTTGGTCACGGACTTCGCCCAGTTGCGGGTGTAGTCGATGATGTTCGTCATGTCCTCGCGCTGCTGGTGCCCGATCCAGGTCCCGCCGGAGTGTTCGGTCTGGAAGGCGTCGAGCCGCGGGTAGCGGTTGTGGACGTCCGTCTGCTTCGCCACGTCGCCGCCGTAGCCGTGCCAGGCGACGCCGCCGAAGTTCGGGTGGTCGCGCACGGCCGCGTCGTCGACCGTCAGGGCGGCGTAGGCGTCGTAGGTGTCCCAGTTCCAGTCGTGGGCGAGGACCTTCGCACCGAGGCCCGCCGACCGGAGCTTGGGCAGCAGCTCGCGCCTGGTGAAGTAGGCGAGGCCCGAGGCGTTCCAGCTCATCGACGGGTAACCGGCGCAGCAGGTCGGCTCGTTCTGGGCGGTGACGTAGTCGACCGGGACGCCCTGGTCGCGCCACGCCTGGAGGTACTTCACGAAGTAGTCGGCGTAGACGCCGTAGTGCTCGGCCTTGAGCCAGCCCCCGTCGAGGGAGCCGCTGTCCTTCATCCAGGCGGGCGCGGTCCAGGGTGAGGCGACGAGCGTGAGCCCGGGGTTGAGCTGCCGGGCCTGCCGGGTCAGGGGCAGGACGTCCTGGAGATCGTGGGCGAGGGTGAACCTCGCCAGGGCGGGGTCGGTCTGACCGGCCGGCAGGTCGTCGTACGTGTATCCGAAGCGGGCGAGGTCGGAGCCGCCCATCGGGTTGCGGACGAAGGAGAGCCCGATGCCCTCCGTCGGCGAGAAGAGCTTTCGCATCGTCTCGTCGCGGGTCGCCTGGGAGAGGGCTCCGGAGCCCTTCATGAGCCAGGCGGCGGTGTCCGTGAAGGAGGCGCCGCCGCCGGTGAAGGTCTGGTAGCGGGTGTTCTCGTCGACGGTGATGTTCGTGCCGCCACCGCCGGTACCGGCCTGGAAGGCGACCGGGGTCTGCTGCTGGAGGCCGCGGGTGACGTGGCGCCCTCCGGCGTCGTCGGTGGTGGTGAGCCAGATGTTCACCTGTTCGCCCGCGGCCCGCGCGGTGCCGGCGGTCAGACCGGTGAGGCCGGCCGTGGCGAGTGCGCCGGCGAGGAGTGCCCTCGCGAGCCGGCCGGCGAACCGCGGCCGCTGCGTCGATCGGATCATGGCGGTGCCCTTCTCGGCGGAGTGTGGGGGTGGCGCTGTGGACCGAGTGATGGACCGAGGCGTGAGTGAACTGCCCCTCTCGGCACCCGTCAAGGCTTCTCGCATTCAGACCTTGAACGCATAACTCCCACCCCGCGCCGTGAACTTGGGAATCCAGCCGTTGTCGACGTGAACTCTTGACGGCATGGCGGCCTGCCTGTTGACTCGCCGCACCGCGCCGGAACCGGTTCCGGAAGCGGTTCCGACAGCGATGTCAGCCGACGGCGGCCGGTGCCCGGACCGCTGTGCGTCACCGACGGGGAGGCCCCTGATGCGTGTCACGATCGCTGACGTCGCACGTCAGGCGGGTGTCAGCAAGACGACCGTGTCCCGGGTCCTGAACGCCGGGGCCGAGGTGGACGTCGGCACCGCCGCCCGTGTTCGTGAAGTGATCGCGGGCCTGGGCTACGTACCGAGCTCCGGGGCGGTCGGCCTGGCGCGTGGCAGCAGCCGCATCATCGGCATGCTGACGCCGTCGCTCACCTGGCCGTGGATGGGCGAGGTGCTGCAGGGCGTCGTCGACACCGTCGAGGCGGCCGGTTACGGGCTGCTGCTGTTCACCTGCAACCGGGGCGCGGACTCGGTCGGCCACTTCGCCGCCCAGGTCTCGGCCCGGGCCTTCGACGGGCTGCTCGTCGTCGAGCCGGAGAACACCCTCGACACCATCACGGCCATGCACCGGCGCGGACTGCCCGTCGTGATGATCGACGACCGCGGCCACCACCCGCTCTTCCCCTCGGTCGCCACCACGAACCGGGCCGGCGGCGCGTCCGCCGCCGCGCACCTGCTCGCCTCGGGGCGCACCCGCCCCCTCGTCGTGACCGGACGCCGTGACTTCGGCTGCGTGCGCGAGCGGCTGGCGGGGTTCCGCGAGGTCATGCCCACCGATCTGGTCATCGCGGGCGAGTTCACCGAGGACACCGGGCGCTCGGCGGTCGAACAGGCCCTCGCCCGAGGGTGGGACTTCGACTGCGTCGTCGCGCACAACGACCTGATCGCGGCGGGCGCGCTGCGGTCCCTGCGCGCGGCGGGACGCGTCGTCCCGGACGACGTGGCCGTCGTGGGCTTCGACGACATCCCGATGGCCCGGCACACCGAACCGCCGCTGACCACGGTCCGCCAGCCCATGCGGCGCATGGGCGAGACTGCCGCCCGGATGCTGCTCGCCGCCCTGGCCGGCGAGCCCGTCCCCGCCGAACCGGTCGTCCTGCCCACCGAACTCGTCGTCCGAAGCTCCGCACCGGCCCGCTGAGCCGGCGCGGGGCCGCGTCGCCGACACCCCGTCACCTTCCCTGCCGCTCTCCCCGTTCCCCTGTTCCCCGCACGTCCGTGTCGCGCAGAAGGAGCCGCAATGCCACGATCTCGCCTCGGGATCCGCTTCAGGAGCAGAACCAGTACGGCGGCGATCGCCGCCACCGCCCTCCTCGGCGGGCTGCTCGCCGGAGCCCTGCCCAGCGCCGCCGCCGACGAGCCCGCTCCGGTGGCCGTCGACCGCTTCGAGGGGGAGGTGCCGTTCGCGAATCCGCCCGCGGAGGGCATCTTCACCTGGGGCAGCGACGCCGACGACCCACCGAAGCTGCGGATCGCCGACCGGGCCGACGCACCCGAGGGCGGCAAGGTCCTCGAAGGCAGCTACGACATCAGCGGCTGGGGCGGGTTCAGCCACGACTTCGCCTTCGACCGGCCGGCCCACGACTGGACCGCCGCCAAGGGCATCCGGTTCTGGTGGTTCGGCCAGAACACCGCTCCCCTGCCGCCCGGCTCCGGCAAGCGCATCCACTTCGAGCTCAAGGACGGCGGCGCCAACGGCGAAGCCTCGGAGCTGTGGACGACGTCCTTCACCGACGACTGGGAGGGCTGGCACCTCGTCGAGATCCCGTTCTCCGACTTCCAGTACCGGGCCGACTACCAGCCGGTCGGCGGCATCGACCAGGTCCTCGGCCTGAACGAGATGTGGGGGTACGCGCTCACGCTGCCTCCCGGGGCGCCCGGGGGCTTCGCCCTCGACGGCGTCGAGCTGTACGGCAAGGCGGAACCGGCCCTCACCACCAAGGTCGTCGTCGGCTCCGGTGTGTACCCGGTCGCCGAGGGCGTCGCGGCCGAGGTGAAGGTCTCGGTCGCGACCACCGGCTCCGGGCCGATCCCCGAACCCGTCACGGTCGCCTACACCACCGGCGACGGCAGCGCCGAGTCCGGTGCGGACTACACCCCGGTCTCCGGCACCGTCACGTTCCCGGCGGGCACCGCCTCCGGCGAGACGCGCTCGATCGCCGTGACCACCCGGAAGGACGGCGCGGCCGAGTCCGCGGAGACGATCCCGCTGACGCTGACGGTCGCCGGTGCGAAGGCCCCGGCCGAGAACCCCGTGGTCGTGGTGAACGCGCACGGGCTGCCGTACCTCGACAAGCGGCTGCCGGTGAAGAAGCGCGTCGCCGACCTGCTGGCCCGCATGTCCCCGGCGGAGAAGGCCGGGCAGATGACGCAGGCCGAGCGCAACGCCCTTCGGTCGCAGGGCGACATCGCCGCCTACGACCTGGGCTCGCTGCTGTCCGGCGGCGGGTCGGTGCCCACGCCCAACGCGCCCGAGGCGTGGGCGAGGATGGTCGACGCCTACCAGCTGCGCACCCGGGCCACCCGGTTCCAGATCCCGCTGATCTACGGCGTGGACGCGGTGCACGGCCACAACAACGTGATCGGTTCGACGATCATGCCGCACAACATCGGCATCGGCGCGAGCCGTGACGCGAAGGTCGCCGAGCGGACCGGCGCCGTGACCGCGAAGGAGGTGCGGGCGACCGGCATCCCGTGGGACTTCGCCCCCTGCCTCTGCGTCACCCGCGACGAGCGCTGGGGCCGTTCCTACGAGGCGTTCGGCGAGGACCCGGCCCTGGTGACGGCCATGGAGACCGTGATCAACGGCATGCAGGGCGCCCGCAACGGCAAGGACCTCGCACGCAACGACAAGGTGCTGACCAGCGCCAAGCACTTCGTGGGCGACGGCGGCACCGCGTTCGGCTCCTCGACCACGGGCTCGTACACCATCGACCAGGGCGTCACGAAGGTCACCCGGGAGGAGCTGGAGGCGGTGCACCTGGCACCGTTCGCGGAGGCCGTGAAGCGCGGGGCGGGCACCGTCATGCCCTCGTACTCCTCGCTGGACGTCCTGGGCGACGACCAGGGCCCGGTGAAGATGCACGCCAACGCCGAGATGATCAACGGCGTCCTGAAGGACCGCATGGGCTTCGAGGGCTTCGTGATCAGCGACTGGCAGGCCATCGACCAGATCCCGGGCGACTACCCGAGCGACGTCCGGACCTCGGTCAACGCCGGGCTGGACATGATCATGGTGCCGACCAACTACCAGGACTTCACCCGGACCCTGAAGGACGAGGTGGCGGCCGGGCGGATCCCGCAGTCACGGATCGACGACGCGGTGTCGCGGATCCTGACGCAGAAGTTCCGGCTGGGCCTGTTCGAGCGGCCCTACGCGGACACCGCGAACCTGGCGGCGATCGGCTCGGCCGAGCACCGCGCGGTCGCCCGTGAGGCCGCCGCCAAGTCCCAGGTGCTGCTGAAGAACGAGGGCGCCGTCCTGCCGCTGAAGAAGTCGCAGAAGGTGTACGTCGCCGGTTCCAACGCCGACGACCTCGGCAACCAGGCCGGCGGCTGGACCATCAGCTGGCAGGGCGCCTCGGGCCGGACCACCACCGGCACGACGATCCTCGAAGGCATGCGGAAGGCCGCGCCGGACGCGCGGATCGACTACTCCAAGGACGCCTCGGCTGCCGTCGACGGCTACGACGTCGGGGTGGTCGTCGTCGGCGAGACCCCGTACGCCGAGGGCTTCGGCGACGTGGGCAACGGCAACGACCTCGAACTGACGGCCGCGGACAAGGCGGCCGTCGACAGGGTCTGCGCCGCGATGCCGTGCGCGGTCCTGGTCGTGTCCGGCCGGCCGCAGCTGATCGGCGACCGGCTCGGCGCGATCGACGCGCTCGTCGCGTCGTGGCTGCCGGGCACCGAGGGCGACGGCGTCGCCGACGTCCTCTACGGGAAGCGGCCCTTCACCGGCCGGCTCCCCGTCACCTGGCCGAAGTCCGAGGCGCAGCTGCCGATCAACGTCGGCGACGCGGCGTACGCCCCGCAGTTCCCGTACGGCTGGGGTCTGACGACCCTGGGCGCGCAGCCGGCGCCGGTCGGCGGCGAGGTCACCCTGAAGGCCATCGGCCTGGCGGCCAAGGTCCTCCAGGCGGCCGGCCGGGGAACGTCGCCGGAAGGGGCGGAACTGGTCGGCCGGGCCCGGCTCGTCGTCCAGCACCGGATCGGGCAGGACATCACCGAGGCGACGGCGAAGCCCTTCGCCGAGGCCGACCACCTGCTCCTGACCGGGGACCTCACCGGCGCCGTCGGCAAGCTGACCGCCGCGTACCGGGCCGCGGGCTGATCCAGGCACTCCCCCGGCGGCACTCGCCCGCTACCGTCACCCCCGGGTGGGCGGAGCGGGCGGGTGCCGCTCGTGCGTGGGGCTCCGTCCAGGGGCGGAGCGGGCCCGAACGGACCATGCGAGCGGACAATGCCGACAAAAGGGGTTAGATTTCCCAATCGGTGAGCGTGCGTGACCGCCACGCCCGTCCCTTCCTCGAACGGGGGGTCCCCTTGACTCAGGATGAGCCGGCCACGGTCCGCGCGTGCCGACGAGGTGGTCCATGACCGCGGAGGACACCGGAACCGGCACGACGACCGACAGCGCCCCGCCGGCGGCCAAGCTGACCCTCGTCACCCTGACCATGGTGGTCGTGGGCTCGATGGTCGGAGCGGGCGTGTTCTCGCTGCCCAGCCGCTTCGCCCAGGAGACGGGGGTCGCGGGCGCACTGATCGCCTGGACGGTCGCGGGCCTGGGCATGCTGATGCTCGCCTTCGTCTTCCAGACGCTCGCCGTGCGCCGCCCCGATCTGGACGCGGGCGTCTACGCCTACGCGAAGGCGGGCTTCGGCGAGTACCTCGGCTTCTTCTCGGCCTTCGGCTACTGGGCCAGCGCGTGCGTCGGGAACGTCACGTACTGGGTGCTCATCATGTCGACGATCGGCGCGATCGCACCCGCGCTCGGCGACGGGGACACCCTCCTCTCCGTCGTCCTGTCGTCCTTCGGACTGTGGGCCTTCTTCCTGCTGATCCGACGCGGCGTCAAGGAGGCGGCGGCGATCAACCGGATCGTGACGGTGGCCAAGGTCGTCCCCATCCTGGTCTTCGTGATCCTGGCGCTCTTCTACCTGGACACGTCCGTGTTCGCGGACAACTGGGCCGGTGCCGACTACGCGGGATCGCTCTTCGACCAGGTCCGGGGCACCATGCTCGCCACGGTCTTCGTCTTCCTCGGCGTCGAGGGCGCGAGCGTCTACTCCCGGCACGCCAAGCGCCGCGAGGACGTCGGGCGGGCCACGATCCTGGGGTTCCTCAGCGTCTTCGCCGTCTTCGCCTCGGTCACGATCGTGTCGTACGGCATCCTGCCGATGGCCGAGATCGCCGAGCTGCGGCAACCCTCCATGGCCGGCGTCCTGGAGGCGGCCGTCGGCACCTGGGGCCAGGTCTTCGTCAGCGTCGGCCTCATCGTCTCCGTCCTCGGCGCCTACCTGGCCTGGACGCTGATGGCCGCCGAGGTGCTGTTCGTGGCGGCCAAGGACAAGGACATGCCGCGCTTCCTGAGCCGTGCCAGCGCGGCCGACGTGCCCGTACCCGCCCTGCTCATGACCACGCTGCTGAGCCAGGTCATCCTGGTCGTCACGATGTTCTCGGACGACGCGTTCACCTTCGCGCTCGACCTCACCAGCGCGCTCAGCCTCATCCCGTTCCTCCTCGCCGCGGCCTTCGCCGTGAAGGTGGCCCGCGCCCCGGCCGGTGATCCGGCCCTGACGGGGCGGAGCACCCGCGGGGAACTGGTCGTGGCCGTGCTGGCCACCCTCTACACGGCGTTCCTGCTCTACGCGGCCGGGCTCAAGTTCGTCCTGGTCTCCTTCATCCTCTACGCGCCCGCCACGTTCCTGTTCGTCAAGGCGCGTCGCGAGCAGAACCGGCGCCCCTTCTCGCCCGGCGAGGCCGCGCTGTGCGCCGTCTCGATCGCCGGCGCCGTGATGGGGGTCGTCGCCCTGGCCGTGGGCTGGATCGAGCTCTGAGCCCCCGGCCCGCCCCGCGCCGCCGCATCCCGGAAAGGTCCCCCATGACGAGCCACGACACCACCGAATCCCGGCCGGCCCTCGGCGTCCACTCCGAGGTCGGACGGCTGCGGAAGGTCCTCGTCTGTTCGCCGGGGCTCGCCCACCGGCGGCTCACGCCGACGAACTCCGACGACCTGCTCTTCGACGACGTGATGTGGGTGGAGAACGCCCAGCGCGACCACGCCGACTTCGTCAACAAGCTGACCCAGCGGGGTGTCGAGGTCGTCGAGCTGCACAACCTGCTCTCCGAGACGATGGCGATCCCCGCGGCACGGGAGTGGCTGCTCGATCGCAAGATCATCGCGAACGAGGTGGGGCTGGGGCTCGTCGACGACACCCGGGCCTTCCTGGAGTCGCTCGCTCCGCGCGCGCTCGCCGAGTACCTGATCGGCGGCCTGTCGACGGCGGACCTGCCCGAGGACCACCGCTCCGGGTACGTCTCACTGGCCCGCGAGGCCACCGGCGCGCGCGAGTACCTGATGCCTCCGCTGCCGAACACCCTCTACACCCGGGACACGACGTGCTGGCTGTACGGCGGCGTGACGCTCAACCCGCTGTACTGGCCCGCCCGGCACGGCGAGACCCTGCTGATGAAGGCCGTCTACCTCTTCCACCCCGACTACCGGGAAAGCACCGTGTGGTGGGGCGACCCGGAGCAGGACTGGGGCCAGGCCACGTTCGAGGGCGGCGACATCATGCCCGTCGGAAACGGGGTGGTCCTCATGGGCATGAGCGAGCGCACCTCCCGTCAAGCCATCACCCAGGTCGCGGCCTCGCTGTTCGCGAACGGCGCCGCACGGCACGTCGTGGTGGCCGGCATGCCGAAGCTGCGGTCGGCGATGCACCTGGACACCGTCTTCACCTTCGCCGACCGCGACATCGTCACCCTGTACCCGCGGATCATGGATGCCGTCCACACCTTCTCGCTGCGGCCCGCCGACCGCGCGCCCGGTGTCGAGATCACCGACGAGGGCACGACCCCGTTCGTCGACGTGGTCGCGAAGGCGCTCGGCCTGCCGGAGCTCCGGGTGATCGAGACCGGCGGCGACGTCTACGCCTCCGAGCGCCAGCAGTGGGACAGCGGCAACAACGCCGTCGCCCTGGAGCCGGGTGTCGTCTTCACCTACGACCGCAACACCCAGACGAACACGCTGCTGCGCAAGGCGGGCGTCGAGGTGGTCACCATCGTCGGTGCCGAACTGGGGCGGGGCCGCGGCGGCGGCCACTGCATGACCTGCCCGCTCATCCGTGACGCGGTCGACTTCTGACCGGAGGAGCGGCGGGCAGGACCCGGTCGGGGGCGTCGGCCTCCAGGGCGGCCTCGTCGGCGTACACGCGGAAGGTCCCGTCGGTCAGGCGCAGCACCGGCCACGTCCAGTTCTCGCCGGCCTCGGGCACGAGCACCTGGGTCGTGGCGCGCTCGACGTCGTGGACGACCAGCGTCATGATCGAGCAGCCCATATGCCCCATGGAGGGGATCAGCTGCTCCGGGTGGTCGTCGGGACCGCTCGCCTCCACGACGTAGAACCGGTCGTCCAGCCAGTAGCCGGCCTCGTCCAGCCAGAGGTCCGGCGCGAGGCGTACCCCGTCGACCCAGACGCCCACCGGGTCGACGGGCGGTCCGAGCCGCAGGTGCACGGCCCGGTGCCGGTCGTTCCCGGAGAACTTCACACGGAGGCCCAGCGGGGACCAGCAGTCGATGAACGAGCTGCACGCGCCGGGGACGGGACCCGAGCGGATCCCGGAGCCGGCCGGCGGGTCCTGCCGGCAGAGCCGGGGGTCGCGGCAGGGCCGGTCGACGCGGCGGCTGCAGCCGAGGCCGAGGGCGGCGCAGTCGCGCGGGGCCGCCCGGGAGAGGATCTCGGCCAGGCGTTCCCGGTACCGCTCCTCGTCGTCGGGGCCGCTCCCGTCGGTGCGCCCGTCCGTCCACCAGGCCCGGAGCCCGGGTCCGGTCGGCGAGACCCGGAGCCACTCGTCCCACACCTCGATCTCCCAGCGGTGCGGACTGAAGTCGTCGTCCACCGGCGGCCCGGCGTCCAGCGGCCCGGTGTCCGGCGGCCCGGTGTCCGGCGGTGCCTCCTCGATCGTCGCAGGCGTCCTCTTCCTGCCCCAGCGCCATCGCACAGCGGCTCCCCCGCTCCCCCGCGGCCCGGCGCTCCGGCCGGCTCCCGCCGAGCCTAGAGCGCTTCCCCACGAGGTCCGAACGGATTTCCGTCCCGCCCCGCGGGCTCAGAGGTCTGGACCAGAGGCGTCAATGGGTGCGGCGCCGGAGGCCGGCGCACCCGTGGCGCGACGTCGACCATTCGAATAAATGCCGGATTCGTCCGATAATGAGCGTTATGGCACAGAAGGCATCCACGTCGCACGGACCGCCGACCCTGACCGTCAAGGGCCGCGACATGCGACTGCGCACCATCGGTTTCCTGGTCCTCGCCGCGCTGGCCATCTGGTTCATCGCGGCCAACACGGGCTCCGTGACCATCAAACTCTGGATCCCGACGGTGACGCTGCCGCTCTGGGCCGTCCTGACGGTCACGCTGCTGGTGGGCATCCTCTTCGGCCTCTTCATCGCCCGCCGGCGCGCCGTGCGGTCCCGCTGAGCCGCCGGACCGCGCCGCACCCGAGCGGGGAATCCTCTCCCGACGCTCCGCGGCACACGCCGGGCGGCGGACATGCGGGAGCCGCACGCGCGACGGCGCGCGTGCGGCTCCGGTGGGGGCGGCGACGCTACGGGGCGAAGTCGCCGATCACCTCGCTCATGTTGTAGCTGTACAGCTCACGCTTGCAGGCACCGCACGACGCGCTCGGCGCGTGCTCGCTCAGTGACCACAGCTGCGGCGGGAAGCCGTCGCCGCGGCCGTGCGCGAGGTACAGGTCCTCGGGACCGAAGGCGCTCTGCAGCACCTTCGCGTTGCCGACCAGCTGCGAGGTGCCGTCGACCGTGCCCACCGCCGCCTGGAGCAGTCGGCCGTTGTCGTACCCGTTGCTGCGGTGGAAGTACCACTTGCCCTCGTAGCGCGTGACGCCCTGGATCTTGTGCCAGAGCGGCTCGCTCCCGAAGGTCGGGCCGGCCGGCAGGCCGTAGGCCGCGTCCGCGTTCGCCTTCGTGCCGGCCGCGGCCTCGACGGCGGCCGCGACCGAGGCCATCGGGTAGGTGCCGACCCGGCCCGGGCTGGAACCGCCGTTGTTGGTGTTGCAGTACTCGCCGAGGACCAGGTGGTCCGTGTCCGTGCGGTCGAGCGAGACGTAGGACGCCTTCGGACGGGCGGTGGCGTAGCACTGGTTCTTGCTGGTGTCGCCGGTGGTCCTGGCGGCGGTGAACCGCAGCGAGGCGACCTGCGGCATGACGTAGCGGTAGCCGTAGCCGTACCAGACGTTGCTCTGCCGGCCGATCCGCTTCTTGTCGACGACGTCACTCACGAGGCCGTCGAGGGTCGGGTCGTTGACGTCGGCGTCGTTGTCCGGGTTCAGGTCCATGATCTTCCGCAGGTCGAAGACCCGGAGACCGCTGGAGGTGTCGGCGACGTAGAGGTAGTTGCCGTACCAGACCATGCCACCCGCGTGGATGCCCGTCTGGGCCTTGCAGGCCTTCGTCACGGAAGTGGTGCACGTGCCCTCGCTCGCGTGGAGCGCGTCGAAGGAGATGTGGTCCTTGGAGTTGACGTAGGGCCAGACCAGCAGCACATGGCGGTACATCCGGGTGGCCTGGTTGAAGAAGCTGACCCGGATGCCCTTCTCGTTGCAGGCGTCCGAGGCGCTGTCCTGGACGCAGTTGTCGCGTCCGGCGGTGTAGTCGCTGCGACCGGGATTCTCGTTGTCGTACGCGGCGACGGCGATCGGTTCGGCGTTGGACGTGCCCCAGTCCTCGTCCTCCTGAGCGTCCGAGACACCGGTGATGGCCTGCGGGATCCACTCGGTGGAGGTGGCGTCGTCGCTCTTCCAGCACACCCGGTGGTTCACGGCGAGATCGGGACCGTAGATGCCCGCGGTCCCGCAGGCGCCCTCCCAGCCGGACTCCCGGTTGGCCTCCTCCATCAGGTCGGTCAGACCCTGCTTCGGAAGTGCGCCCTCCAGTTGACTCACCAGGCCGGCGAGCGAGGAACCCGTCTCCAGCTGGAAGTCACCGGCCCGGCCGGGCACCGGGGCGGCGAGCGCCTGCGCTCCGGTCGGGGCCGCCGTGCGGGCCGAGGCCGCGGCGGAGGCGGACACGAAGTCGTCCTGCTCACCATCGGGTTCGTCCTCGAAGCCGTCCTCGGGCATGCCCTCGACCGGATCGTCCACGGCAACCATCGCGCGCGGCGCCGTGTCGGGCGCGGCGGAGGCGCCCGCGGCGGGGAGGATTCCGGACACCAGGGCACCGACCAGAACCGCTCCGGCGAGATGGCGTATTCGATGGGGCGGATTTGTCACGTAAGGGCCTCTCGCGGGAGAAACATGCTGGTCAGGCGCGCTCCTGACGATGCGTCGGGCGCGCGCGGGACCCATACGCTAGCAAGCGGAATCCACGCCCCCTGAGAACATTTGAACGAATGTCACCAATCCCACACGTCTGCGGGTCGTGCCCCCACGGCCGACGGCCGGAGGCCGCCCGGTGCGTGCTCGGCGGGCGCCGGGCTCGGGGCGCAGGCTCGGCGGGCGCGGGCGCGGGCGGGCGGGCGGGCGGGCGCTCGATGAGACCGGGCGGGGCGCCGTGCCGTGTGCGCCGCCGGCGGGTGAGTCGTGACGCGTGCGGGGGCTCAGCCCCGGACGCCGCCGATCCTCATACCGGGTCGGCGGGCGTGCACGGTCAGGTACGCGAGCCCTCGCGCACCCGCGGCCAGGCCGCGGGTGGCGCCGTGAGGCAGCCAGACCAGGCTTCCCTCACCGATCGGGAGCGGCTCGTCGGGGCGCAGGAGGGTGCCGTCGCCGGCCACCACGAGGAGGAGGACGTCGAGTTCCGGCTCGACGTGGGTCTCCACGCGTCCCCCGGGCGGGATGCTCACGACGTTGGCGTCCAGCTGACGGCCGGATTCGGCGAGGCGCCACACGGCACCCGAACGCCCCGGGGAGATCGCCGCCAGGGCCGCCGTGTCGCACAGGACGTGCGCCACGGGTGCGCTGCCGGAGTCGTCGGGACCCCCGGGTCCGTCGTTCGCTGCCGAGACCATCGGGTGCCGCCGTTCCTCCGCTGTGCCTCTCGTGCCCCACTCCGTCCGCGGCTCTCGCGGAGCGGGCGGCGGGTGGAGCAGGAACCTAGCACGCGCGGGGCCCCGCTCGTCCGGGTACGCACCGGTCACGGCCGTTCGGCCTGCGTCGCCTCCCGTCGGCCCGGGTCCTCGGCGAGGGCGGCGACCTGGTCGCTGATCATGTCGAGGATCGCCGCGAAGGCCGGCTCGTCGTCTCCCAGGACCAGGAAGTTGAGGGTCAGCCCGTCGGTCGCGGCGGCCAGGTAGCGGGCCAGCACCGGTGCGGGGACGGCGAGTTCGAGGCTCATCGCGGCGCCGAGCTGCTCGATCAGTTCGAGGTAGATCTCGCCGTAGCGCTCGTGCTGGCGGCGCGCCAGCGGCTCGAAGCCCGGGGTGCGCAGCGCGTACTGGGTGAGCTCGTAGGTGAGCATGTGCTCCTCGGGCTGGGCGCGGACGTGGTCCCAGTACGCGCCGAAGCCGGCCCGGATCGTCTCCCGCACGGTGTCGCGGGGCCGCAGTGCCTGCTTGACCACCCCCACGTAGTGGTCGGTGATCACCGTGATCACCGACTCCAGGAGTGCCTGCTTGGAGTCGAAGCAGTAGTGGAAGACGCTGAGGGACACGCCCGCCTCGGCGGCGATGGACCGGGTCGTCGTCCGCGGGACGCCGTCGCGGGCCATCGCCCGGATCGCCGCCTCCGTGAGCTGCCGGCGCCGATCGACGAGCGGCATGCGGGTCATGCGAAGTCCCTCTCGGTGGTACGGCCGTGACCGGGCGGACCGGTCTCCCGGTCCGCCCGGTCACGGGCTGTCTGTGCACGGCCCGGCGATTCCCGGGCCGTCGTCGCACGGTCCGCCCACCGGACGCGGCCGTCGTCGCCGGTCCGCCCCGATGGGCGTGCCCCGCCCCACGCACGATCCGTGGGGCGGTGCCGTCAGCTGCTGTAGACGCCGACCTCGTGGAGCGAGTAGCCCCACCCGGTCCCGCGTTGCACCCCGCTGATCCGGACGTACCTGGCCGTGCTTCCCGCGAACTGGGCCGTGTCGAGACCCCCGTCGCCGGTCGTCGTGGACCAGGCCGTTCGCCAGGTGCTGCCGTCGTCCGAGAGGTCGATGCGGTACGACCTGCCGTACGCGGACTCCCAGTCCAGCGTCACCCGCTTGACCAGCTGCGGCGATCCGAGGTCGAGGCGCAGCCACTGGGCGTCGCTCCACTCGCTCGCCCAGCGGGTGCCCCGGTCTCCGTCCACGGCCCGGCCGGGCACGTACGACACGAAG
The DNA here is from genome assembly GCF_043201055.1 of Streptomyces sp. NPDC048338. Lineage (NCBI taxonomy): Bacteria > Bacillati > Actinomycetota > Actinomycetes > Kitasatosporales > Streptomycetaceae > Streptomyces > Streptomyces sp. NPDC048338. The sequence continues at coordinate 32,112 of NZ_JBICYQ010000002.1, read as the reverse complement.
GGGTTCCACCACTCGCTGGTGGACGCCGAGGCCGGCGCGTGGGCGGCCAGGTTCACGCCGGCCCGGTGCTGTTCCGAGCCGCCCCAGGTGTCGAGGTAGGACTCGGCGCCGCGGAACATGTCGTCCACCACGCCCTGGCCGCCGACCAGTCGGACGTCCTCGATCCAGTCGGGGACCAGGCCGTAGTGCGAGGCGCCGTCCGTGTTCAGGTCCCACGTCCGCTGCCCGGTGGTCTGCCGGTCGAGGACGGAGCCGCCGTCGGTGCTGCGGAACGGGTAGCGCACCGGGTTGGGGGTGTCGGCCCCGCGCGGGCCCGGCCAGCCGCCGACGCCGTTCATGTCGGTGCCGTAGCCGTAGCCCACGTGGTACTTGTCCCGCAGCGCGTCGGTCCGCTTCGCCTCCGCGCTGAAGGCCTCGGATCCGCTCATGTACTGGGCGATGAAGCCGCCCAGCGCGTAGACCCGCTCGGTCCAGTTGAGGTCCATCCAGCTGTGCGAGGAGATGACGCCGGGGTACGACTCGGACTCCAGGATGTCCAGGGCCCGGCCCGCGCCCTTGACGCTCATGTGGTCGATCTCGAGCATCATCTTGCGTTTCATCATGCCGCGGACGGCGTACTCGCCCAGTTCCGTCAGGCCCCGGGTGTTGCACTGGGCGCCGGACGCGTACGACGGCACCGCCACACCCGCCGGCAGCTCGGCCTCCGCCTTCGGGGCGGCGGCGAGTCCGATCGGGTTGTCGTGCTGCGGTCCCTTGCACGTCTCGGTCTGCCAGAAGGTGCCGGTGGACAGGAACTGTCCGACGTTGATCGCGGTGCCGAGCGCGCCCTGGTCGAACCGCACCCCGCACAGGGCGTTGTCGAACTTGTGGCACAGGAACATGCTGCGGACCCCGAGCCGGTGCAGCTCGTCCAGACCGCGGTCGATGTCGGCGCGGTCGCACTGCGCGATGTCCAGGATCTGCTTGCAGCCGAACGGCTCGGAGGTCTCGACGCCGAGGACGACCGCCAGCTTGCCCTGCTTGATCACGTCGCGGGCCTGGGCCGAGTCGAGGACGATGCGGAACCAGCCCTTTCCGGCGCCGCCGTACATCTTGTCGATGTAGTCCTGCATCTCGTACATCTTGCGCGCCTGCAGGCGCAGCGAGGTCATCTCGTCGCAGCTGCGGTCCTTGAAGAAGTAGACCGAGCAGATGACGCCGTTGGTGACGAGGTCGTTGACGAGCACCCGCTGGCCGCCGCGCCAGGCGCGCTCCACCCAGGCGTAGTAGTTCTGCTGGTGGGTCAGCGAGTCGTGGGCCGGCCAGTCCTTGAAGGTGGGCCAGCCGTTGGGGTCGTGCTTGCCGTCCCCGCCCTTGGTGATGAAGTCGAAGACCGCCAGCGAGCCGTCGGGGTAGTGCTCCGGACAGTCCTTGAGCGCGTCGGCGACACCCCCCTCGGAGAATGCCTTGCCGCAGATGAGGCGGCCTCCGAATGCCTCGTTGGACATGATGTGGTTGTGCGCGTCGACGAAACCGCGCACCTCGCCCTGGGCGTTGGTGCCCTTGAACGGCTCGCCCACGACGTCGATCTCCGAGTCGGGCGCCGGCCGGGCGACGGGGTTCCACCAGGCGCCGTCGGCGGCGGAGCCGGGTGCGGGAGCGAGCAGGACGGCCATCATGGCCAACAGCAGTGACAGCACCGCCAGGGGTTTACGCCTGTTGCGCGTGGGTCGCGTCATGGACATCACTCACGTCTCCGGTCGGCGGACGGCGCGGCTCTGAGAGTTGTCATGTTCCGCGCGAGGGTTGGTCGAGAATCCCGACTGGAGGAAGCAGAGTCAAGAGTCCGGGACGGATGACCTGATGGACGACCTGACGGATCGTCGGATCGGGGACGTACGCGGAGGGCGCGACGGGGACGGCGAGGGGGACGCGGGCCGGGTGGGGCGCGTGGACCGGCGGGTGCACCCGGTCGCCCGTCGCGTGACGCGCGCCCACGCCCGTCCCCGCGCCGGGAGTCGTGGATGATGGAGTGATGTTGATCCGCACGGAGAGGACACCACGGCCACCGGGAGCCGTCGCCCCGTGCTGACGGCCCGCCCGGGAGGGGCACGGGCGCCGACACGCGCGGATCCCGGAAGGCAGAGCACAGGGCACCGAGGCAGAGCACAGAGAGACCGTCACGACGAAAGGGAGCGCACCGTGAACCCGGCCGAGGAGGCACGGCACCCGCTGAACTCCGCCAGCGTCCAGAACACCAAGCAGACCGTCCTCGAACTCCTCGGCCGCGCGGGAGTGTTCGGGGACGAGGCCGCCATGCTCGTCGCGCTGGTCGAGGCCGGCGCCCTCACGGAGGCGCACGGCGAGCTGGGCAAGACCGGCGTCGAGCTCCCGGACGGGCGGGGTGGGGAGTACGCCGACGGCTGGTCCGACGGCGCCCACGCCGCCGGTGCCGCGCTCGGCCGCATCGCCGACCGCCTCCTGCAGGAGGCCACCGCGACGGGACCGCACGGGGGCACCCGGCAGGACGGCCGGCCGCTCCCCCCGGTCGGATTCGTGGACGTGGAGCGGGCGAAGGTCGCCGTGACCCCGCTGTACCTGGTCTTCGCCCACGCCTCGGACTTCGACCCCGAGGAGTCGGACCGGGTGCTCACCGCCGTGCTCGGCACCATGAGCGCCCTGGAGCGGGCCGGGTACGCGGGCCGGCTGGACGAGTTCACCCGCGCCCACGGCGAGCGGCTGACGCGGCTGTACGCGGACTACGGTCCCGGCAGCGCCGTCGGCATCCACAGCCGCTACTCCCTGGCCCACTCCCCCAGCGGCATCGCCGTACTCGAACGCCTCAGCACCGCACCCGAGGAGCTGCGCGCGGCCTGGGACTCCGCGGAGCTTCCCCCGGCATGGCTGGAGGGCCTGGCCAAGGCCTGGGGCGACGCCCCGGCCGCCTGACGGGCCTCCTCGACGCCGTCGGCGTCCCGCGCGGCACGCCGGGCCGGCCCGGATGCGCACCGGATCGGGGCCGCGAGGCCGGGAGCGGCCCGCTCGGACGGCGGGGCGCGGGAGGACGGCGAGGCGCGGGAGGACGGCGGGGCGCGGGAGGACGGCGGGGCTGGGCCGGGAGCGGCTCGGTCGTGCGCCTCGGTCGGGCCGGGCGCAGCCCGGGAGAGGGGGGTGGGGGCAGCGGAGGGCGGGAGGCGCGGTCCGGTCGAGCAGGGCGGTTGAGTACCGCGGTTGAGTAGCGCTACTCAGGTCCGCGGCAGGGGCGCGTCGGCACGATGGAGGCCAGCCCCGTCGAGCTCAGGAGACCCGCGCACATGCTCAGCCGCCTCGCCGACGCCCTGGTGCCCGCCTTCGGACGTCTGACGGTCACCACCGACCCCGGCGCCACGCTCGCCCCCGGCAGCGTCGTCGTCGCGAACCACACCTCGCTCGCCGACCCCGCGATCGTCCTCGCCGCACTGCGCCGGCTCGGCGTGGAGCCCGTCGTCCTGGCGACCGCGGGACTGTGGCGGGTACCGGTGCTCGGCCGCGCCCTGGAGCGCGAGGGGCACGTCCCGGTCCACCGGCGGGACCAGCGGGCCGCGGACGCCCTGACCGGCGCGGCCCGGGCGCTGGACCGGGGCCGCGTCGTCCTGATCTACGGCGAGGGGGGCCTGCCGCGCCGCCGCGACGCGGGGGAGGCGGCGCCCGAGGACTTCCGCAGCGGACTGGCCCGCCTCGTCGAGCGGACGGGAGCGCCGGTGGTGCCCCTGGGCCAGGCGGGCGCCCGGCGCGTCACGTCCGGCGGCGGCGCCAAGCAGCTCGCGGGCCTGTTCACCGCGCCGCTGCGCCGGCCGCGGCTCCATGTACACGTCGGCACGTCCGTCGAGTTGACGGGCGGTGACTGCGCCGAGCGCACGGCCCGCGCCCGCGAGGCCGTGACGGCCGCGTGGCGGACGGCGGCCTCGCACCTGGGCGAGCCGGTCGCACCACGGGAGCTCGCCACGGCGGGAGCGGCGACGGCTGCCGCGCACCCCGGCCGCTGACCGGCCGGACGGCCGGGGCCCCGGCATCATCGACAGGACACCCCCTGGGCTGTCCCGCAATCCCCCGGCGGGCGCACGACGCCGGCCACGGCACTCCCCCGGCCTCAGGCCGGGGCAGGAGCCCGACCTGAGGCCGCAGGCGTGTGGGCGACGGGGCGGGATCAGGTGCCCTGGTCGTCCGTGTCGACGTGTACCGACGTCCCGCTCAGCGGAAGTCCGCCGCGTGGTCCACCGCCCACTCCCGGAAGGACCGGGCCGGGGTGCCCGTGATGCGCTCCACCTCATCGTTGACCGGCTCCGGATGGTCGAGCATCTCCGCCTGGGCCGGCAGCACGGCCTCCACCAGCTCTGCCGGGTAGCCCGCGGCCTTCATCTGCTCGACGGCCTCGTCCAGCGCGACTTCCTCGAACCGCACCGGTCGCCCGATCGCCTCGCCGATCAGGGCCGCCTGCCGTTCCTGGGTGATCAGTTCGGGGCCGGTGATCAGGGGGCGGGCCTCGAGCAGGGCGTCGGTCGTCAGCGCCTCGACGGCGACCGCGGCCGTGTCCGCCTCGTGGATCAGCGGGCGTGCCAGCCTTGCCAGCGGCGCCCTTACCGCACCGGTGGTGCGGACCTCCTCCGCCCAGCCCAGTGTGTTGCTCGCGAACCCGGTGGGCCGCAGCGCCGTCCACTCCAGGCCCGATGCCTCGATCAGCCGCTCCAGCTCCGTGTGGAACATGGTGATCGCCTCGCCGGGCTTCTCCTTGTGGCTCCCGACCCCGGCGGATGACAGGTACACCACCCGTCGAGCGTGCTTCCCGATCATGTCGATCACGTCCGACGCGCCCTCAGCGCTCAGGAACGGCCACACCAGGAAGACCGAATCGACGCCCTCCAGAGCCGTGCCCAGCGACGCGGGATCACCGAGATCGCCGCGCACCGCCTGCACACCCTCCGGGAAGTCCGCCTCCCCTCGCACCAGCGCCCGCACGGGCACGCCCGCCGCGTGCAGCCGGGTCACCACCGCGCCGCCGACCTTTCCGGTCGCGCCGGTCACCAGGATCCTGGGCTGTGTCATCGGAACTCCTCGTCTCGCCGTTCGATGAGACGACCCTCGTACATCAACCGAGGTTCAGGTCAAGCACCGGCCGGAGTGGCCGTCAGGTGCTGTTCCGATCAGCGATCTGCCCGCGGTGGCGGAGGCGTCGTCCCGTGCGCGCCGTTCACTCGTCACGGTGGTGCGGTCTCGCGCGGCGCCGTCGAGGCGCCATGGTCGGGCACCGTGGCGCCATGCACCTGCGCCGCGTCACTCCGCCCCTCGCCATGGCCGCGCTTCTCGTCACCACCGGCTGCGTCGCCGTCCCCGACGTCCCGGCACCGGCGGTTTCGGCGCCCGCCGTGGGTACGGGCCCCACGCTCGTACGGCCTCCGGCTCCGCGGCCCGCCTGGCCGGTGCCCGCGCAGCCGGCACCCCGGGAGACGCTCGCCGAGACGGAGCCCCTCGGGAACGAGAAGCCCGTCCGCGAAGCGCGGGCGGGAAAGGCTCCGGGGCAGGCACAGAAGCGGACGCGGCGCGACGCCGACGAGGCGGCACGGACACCCCGGCGCCGGCGCCCGGCCGTCACGCCGGTGCCGACGAGGCCGGACCGCGCCCAGCCGGGGAAGCGGCCCGCGGGGCAGGCCCCGAGCCTGCGGTCCCTGTGCCGCCAGGCGGACGGCTCCCACGCCGTCCCGCCCGAGATCGTGGACCTGTGCCGGGCCACGTACGGCCGTTGACGCCTGTCCCGTGCGGGGGCGGACCCGGGAGCAGGCCTCCGACGCCTGCGTGATCGCGTGGGTACGGCCCTTCGCCGCCCGGCCGCCGTCGCCCCGGCCCCCTTCGCCGCCCGGCCGCCGTCGCCCCGGTCCCCTCCGCCGCCCGGCCCCGCTCGCCGCGCCGGTTCGTGACCGCCGCCCTACGCTCGGGGCATGCGACGCCGCCCGATGCACATGTCTGCCGGGGCCCAGGAAGCTCTGCGCACCGCGCTGGAGGAACTCCGCGCGGAGCTGAAGGTCCCCCTGAGCTTCCCCAAGCGCGTACTCAAGGCGGCCGACAAGGCCGCGGACGAGGCGCGCTTGCCCGACAAGGACGCCACCCACCTGCCGTTCTTCACGATCGATCCGCCGACCTCGAAGGACCTCGACCAGGCCATGCACCTGGAACGGCGGCCCGGTGGCGGCTACCGCGTGTACTACGCCATCGCGGACGTGGCGACCTTCGTCAGGGCGGGCAGCGCTCTGGACATCGAGGCGCACGACAGGATCGAAACGCTGTACTTCCCCGACCTCAAGGTGCCCCTGCACCCGCCCGTCCTCTCCGAGGGCGCGGCCAGCCTGCTGCCGAACGAGAAGCGCCCCGCCCTGTTGTGGCAGCACGACCTCGACGCCCACGGCAATCTGACCGACTCGTCCGTGAGCCGGGCCATGATCCGCAGCCAGGCCCGGTTCGACTACGCCGGCGCCCAGCAGGCCATCGAGAACGGCACGGCGCAGGCGTCCCTCGCCCTGCTCCGGGAGATCGGCGAGCTGCGGGAGGCCGTCGAAGTCGCGCGCGGCGGCATCTCGGTGAATCTGCCGGACCAGGAGGTCACCCTCGACGAGGACGGATCGTTCCGGCTGCGCTACGTGGCGACGCTGCCGGTCGAGGGCTGGAACGAGCAGATCTCCCTCATGACCGGGATGTCCGCGGCCCAGATCATGCTCGACACGGGTACCGGCATCCTGCGGACCCAGAAGGAGCAGGCCGATCAGAACGTGATCAAGCGCCTGCACGACATCGCGAAGGCCCTGGGCATCGTCTGGCGGCCCGGCATCTCGTACGCCACGCTGGTCCGCAAACTCGATCCCCAGAACCAGCAGCACATGGCCTTCCTCACCGAGGCCACGAGCACGATGCTCAAGGCGGAGTACACCGTCTTCCGCGACAACCAGAAGCCGGCGTACACGATGCACGCGGCGATCGCGGCCCCGTACGCCCATTGCACGGCTCCGCTGCGGCGCCTGGTCGACCGCTACACCGGTGAGCTGTGCGTCATGGCGTGCGCGGACAAGGCCCCGCCGAACTGGGTGCTCGACGCGCTGTCCTGCATCCCGTGCGACACGGCACGGGGGAAGGGCGGCCTGGCGGACCGGCAGACGGTGGACCTGGTCGAGGCCGCGGTGCTCAAGGACCGCGTGGGCGAGGTGTTCGACGCCGCGGTCATCGACACCGACGCGGAGCGGGGCAAGCCGCGCGAGGGCAAGGTGTTCCTGGCCGACCCCGCCGTGCTGGCCAAGGTCGTCTCGACCAACGGCCTGGATCTCCAGCTCGGATCCGGCATCAGGGCCACGCTCAAGCAGGCGGACCCCGCCGCGGACGAGGACAAGGTCCTCTTCACCGTGCCCTGAGGGGTGTCCCGTGAAGATCTTGGAGCCGCCTCGGGCATGGCGGGCCATCGTGCACCTGCGACCTGTCCGGCGACGGCGAGCTTTGCGGGACAGTCCTCAGGGCCGGGATGCCGGCGAACGCGCGGCACTCGGCCGGCCCCGTCCCCGGAGCGGGCCGAGTGTCCCGCGCCCGACCGGTGGTCAGGCCGGTGGTCAGGCCGTGGCGCCGGACGCGGGGCGCGGTGCGGTGCCGGCGTCGGGACCCGTCGCGACCGCGTCCGTGCCGGTGTCGCCCGGGACGACGCCCGCGTCCGCGCCCGGCGTCGGCCGGGCCGGGATCAGGAACGCCACGACCGCGGCGGCCAGTCCCACCCCGCTGCCGATGATCATCGCGGTGCGGAATCCGGACTCGGACGGCAGCAGGTGCCCGCCGAAGTCGGTCGTCATCTGGGCGAGGACCACGCCGATGACGGCCGCCGAGACCGAGCTGCCGATGGAGCGCATCAGGGTGTTGAAGCTGTTGGCCGACGCCGTCTCCGACTGCGGGACCGCGCCCATGATGAGCGCCGGCATCGCCCCGTACGCCAGACCCACGCCGGTGTTGCAGATGAGGGTGACGACCAGCAGCCCGCCGGTGGACCCCATCAGCGGCAGGGAGGAGGCGTAGCCGACGGCGATGACCAGGCTGCCGACACCGAGGGTGATCTTGGGGCCGCGGGCCGCGGTCAGCTTGGCGCCCAGCGGGGCCAGCACCATCATCATCAGGCCCGCCGGGGCCATCCACAGGCCCATCGCCAGCATGGACAGCCCCAGGCCGTAGCCCGTGGCCTCGGGCAGCTGGAGCAGCTGCGGGACCACCAGGGACTGGGCGTACATCGCGAATCCGACGAGGATCGAGGCGGCGTTCGTCATCAGGACCTGGGGACGGGCCGTGACGCGCAGGTCGACCAGGGGCTCGTCGATGCGCAGCTCCCACATTCCCCACGCGAGGAGCACGACGAGCGCGGCGCCGAGGAGGCCGAGGGTGGTGCCGCTCGTCCAGCCCCAGTCGGAGCCCTTGGAGACGCCGAGGAGCAGACACACGAGGGCGCTGCCCAGGCCGAACGCGCCCAGGAAGTCGAAGCGCGCCCCTGCGGGCCGGGCGTGGTCCGCCGGCACGCGCAGGGCGATGAGCACGCCGACGGCCAGGCTGAGGGCGGCGGCCACCCAGAAGAGCACGCGCCAGCTGGAGTTCTCGGCGACGCCCGCCGAGAAGGGCAGGCCGAGTGCGCCGCCGACGCCCATGGACGCGCTCATCAGGGCGATGGAGGAGCCGAGCCGCTCCGGCGGCAGGACGTCGCGCAGGAGGCTGATGCCGAGCGGGACGACGCCCATGCCCAGGCCCTGCAGGCCGCGGCCGACGATCATCGGGACCACGGAGGACGACAGGGCGCAGACGACGGAGCCGAGGACGAGGGGCGCGACGGAGACGAGCAGCATGCGCCGCTTGCCGTACATGTCGCCGAGCCGGCCGGCGACCGGGGTCGCCACCGCGGCGGAGAGCAGGGTGGCCGTCACCACCCACGACGCGTTGGAGGCGGTGGTGTCGAAGAGCCTCGGCAGGTCGCCGATGAGGGGCACCACCAGCGTCTGCATGAGCGCGGCCACGATGCCCGCGAAGGCGAGGACACCGACGACACCACCGGGGCGGGCGTCGGTCTTGGAGCCGGTCACTGGTTCTCCCTACGCATGGGTCCGGCGTCATGTCGCCCGGACCATCGATGTGCAGCATACATATGCCTTGCATCATGCACTCTTCATGTATCGTGCACATCACCAGGGCCGCGCACCGGCGGCGATCAGGGGAGCGGAGGCGACGGAATGCCGATGGCCGGGTCACGGGAAAGGCTTGGGAAAATGCCTTCCATGGAAAAGCCCACGCACCTGATCGAGTTCGAGACCATGCTGATCGGGCGGCACTCGCATCTGTTCAACCCCGGCGCGCGCAGTGCGGAGGGGCGGCTCGACCGGAGTGCGTACGTCGTGCTGAACCGCATCCGGATCGACGGGCCGATGTCCATCGGGCAGCTCAGCGACGCCTTCGGGCTCGACACCTCGACCCTCAACCGGCAGACCGCCGCGATGCTGAAGGCCGGGGTCGTGGAGCGCATCCCCGACCCCGACGGCGGCATCGCCCGCAAGTTCAGCATCACGGACGAGGGCCGGCGCCGCCTGGACGCCGACCGCTCCGCGAACCTCCACGGCCTGGAGAAGGTGCTGGCCGACTGGTCGCCCGACGAGGTGGCCGACTTCGCCGCCTACCTGAGGCGCTTCAACAGCGACATCGAGCGCCTGGAGGGACGCCCCTGGCCCCGCCCCTGAAACGGGGGCGCGCACCGCGGGCAGGGGCGTCCCCGCCCGTCAGATGCGGTGCACCGTGTGCAGCGTCCTCGCGTAGGTGCCGGTCCCGTCCAGCAGCGAGGCGCCGCCCAGATCGGCCATCGTGGGTCCGTTGCCGGTCTTGCGACTGGAGAGGAAGCGCCGCTTCCCCGCCCCGTCCAGGCCGAGGTAGATGCCGACGTGGTCGACCGTGGCCGTCGGGCCGTCATCGCCCGAGTCGGCGTTGAACAGCACGAGGTCGCCCGGCTGCAGGGCCTGCGCGGCGGGCGGGTTCGCGCCGTCGGTCCGGTCGACGCGCACGCCGGGCGCGTAGTCGGCCATGTACCGGGAGGCGCGCGGGATCCGGGTCCGGGAGGTGTCCTGGCCCGCGGCCATCGGGACACCCATGTGGTGGCCGAAGACCATGCGCGTGTACCCCGAGCAGTCGAGGTTGCCGACCTGCTGGGCGGTGGGTCCGGTGTACGTGCCGTCCGGGAAGGTCCAGCCGAGGCCCATGTACTCGTGGAAGTCGGCACCCTCGTAGCGGTAGCCCTGCGGGTCCAGGTGGCCGTAACCGGCCGCTCCCAGCACCTGCTTGCCCAGGGCCGGTCCCGCCCCGCTGCGCACCGCCGGCGCGTCGGCCAGGAACATGGCCGCGTAGGACAGCACGTCGGGCTCGGTGGAACCGGCCCACCCGCGGATCACCTGCTCCAGCTCCGGGGTCCAGGTCCCGTCGAAGGGCTGCGGCAGCACGCGGACCCAGTCGCGGTGGGTGACGGCGGGCGGCGCCTCCCAGGTGGCGGCGTCCACCTGGAAGCGGCTCACGGTCAGCTTGACCGGCAGGTTGGTGCAGCCGTCGTTGGCGAGCGCCCGCAGCCCCACCCGCCCCTTGGGCGAGCCCGCGTCCGTGACGTCGACGGTCCACGCGGCCGGCTCGGTCGTGTCGCTGCGCCACGCCTTGACCCGGACCCGTTCGCCCTCGCGGAGCACCCGGATCGTCCAGTTGGTGCCCGCGGGCACGCCCGTGGCGACGGTGACGACAGGGGACAGCGGGGCGACGGCGTCGTCCACCTCCTTCTCGACGCGCAGCTCGACGGCGCCCGTGGTGAGGAAGGAGAGCCGGGCGCGACGGTTGGTGTGGACGTCGACGTATCCGAAGGTCAGCGCGTACGAACAGGCCTGCCCGGTGGGGACCTTGTCGAACCTGGCCACCGCGCGCACGTCCACGTCGGTGATCTCGGCGTCCCGGAGACTGGCGTGACGGCTCGCGAAGTCGGTGGTCAGCGTGATGACGCCGCCGCCCGGGACCACCGCGTAGTCCGTGTCGACGGGCCCCAGCGTGCTCCAGGCGCCGCCGCCCGGCGACGTGCCCCAGTACGCCCGGTCCGCCGCGGGGAGGGACAGGTCGGGCAGGGTGCGCTGGAAGTCGTCCACGAAGGGCTTCTTGTTCTCCGTGAACGTCCGCTCCGGCCCGGGCACGACGACGGTCCGCGCGCCGTGGGTCAGCAGGGCCACCCGCCGACCGCCCGAGGTCACCTCGGTGCGGACCGGCGTACCCGGCAGCACGGTGGCGGTGAGGGCGCCGTCCAGCGTCAGCCGGGTGAAGTACGAGGCGTCCAGCGGAGGTTGGGTCACGGACGAGCGAGGCGTGGTCAGTCCGGGCACGGTGGCCGTCGTGGCCGCGGCGGCGGTGGCGGCACGGGCCGGAGCGGCGGCCAGGCCGCCGAGCGGGACGGCGGCGGCGGTGGCCGCGAAGGCGGCGAGCAGACCGCGTCGGGAGGTGTTCGACATGAGGTCATGATCCGGTCACACCGCGCGCACGGTGACACCACCCCACCCCCCTGCCCGATGCCTCACCATGTGCGCCTCCCGCCCCGATTCGGCCCGGCTCGGGCGCGGCCGGTCGGAGTCGGTCGATGACGCGCGGTCACGACGGCACTTGGGTAGGGTGCCCGTCGGTATCGGCGTTCCGCACGGGGAGAAGTGAACATTGATGAGTGGTCAGCAACCGTCCCGGGGTGGCGCCCCGCACGTCTTCCAGCCGCTCGCCGCGGACGACCCGACCACCATCGCGGGCTACCGGCTGGCCGCGAAGCTCGGTGCGGGCGGCATGGGCAAGGTGTACCTCTCGTACACGCCGGGCGGCCGGCCCGTCGCCATCAAGGTGATCCGGCCAGAGTTCGGTGAGGACGCGGAGTTCCGGCGCCGGTTCGCACAGGAGGTGCAGTCGGCGCAGCGCGTCCAGGGGCTGTTCACCGCGCCGGTCATCGACGCCGACACCGACGGCGCCCAGCCCTGGCTCGCGACCGCCTACGTCCCCGGCCCCTCGCTCGCCGACGCGGTCGTCGCGCACGGCGCGCTGCCTGTGGAGGCCGTGCTGCTGCTGATCGCCGGCATGGCCGAGGCCCTGCACGTCATCCACGGCGCGGGCATCGTGCACCGCGACCTCAAGCCCTCCAACGTCCTGCTCGCGGCAGACGGTCCGCGCGTCATCGACTTCGGCATCGCCTACGCCGCCGACGCCACCTCGCTGACCGGCAGCGGGGTCACCATCGGCACCCCGTCGTTCATGGCCCCCGAGCAGGCCGCGGGCCGCCGGGTCACCGCGGCCACCGACATCTTCGCGCTCGGCCAGGTCGCGGCGTACGCGGCCACGGGTTCGCCGGCGTTCGGGGAGGGGACCTCGCACGGGGTGCTCTACCGGATCGTGCACGAGGAGCCGGATCTCGCGCAGGTCCCCGACCGGCTGAGGGAACTGGTCACCCGTTGCCTCGCGAAGGACCCGGAGGCGCGGCCGACGGTCGCCGAGGTGATCGCCCTGTGCCAGTCGGCGAACGCGGAGACGGTGCTGCGGCGCCCCGAGGACTGGCTGCCGGTCTCGGTGGCCGCCGACATCACCGTACGGGCGGCGGCGCCCGCCCCGGTCCAGACTCCGCCGCCCCCGTCGGCCGCGCCCTCCGTGGGTCACCTCCCGGCGGCGCCGGCGACACCGCCCGCGGGCTACTCCCCCACCGCGCCGGTGGCCGGACCCGCGACCCCGCCGCCGACCGCCGCGGGCGCCTCCTACGCACCGACCGCCGCGGGCGCCCCGCACGCGCCGACGGCACCGGCCACGCCTCCGCCGGGCTTCGGTCCGCCCGGGTCGTACACGCCTCCGCAGCACCACACGCCGCCGCCCGGGGCGGGGGCTCCGACGCCTCCGCAGGCTCCGCCGCCGGGTCACACCCCGCCGCCGCAGCCGTCACCGGCGCACGCCCAGGCCTACGCGCCCATGCCGTACCCCGCCGCGCACCACCGGTCCGGGGGGCACCCGACCGCGCCGGTGCCGCCCGCGCCGGGTGGCAAGGGCGGCGCGAGGCGCGGACTGCTGATCGCGCTCGCCGCGGTGCTGGTCTTCGGCGTGGCGGGCGCCGGCACGGCGTACGTCCTGCTCAAGGACAAGGGCAGGGACGACGGCCGGCAGACCACGGGGAGCGACTCCTCGCCGAGCGAGGGGAACGGCGACGCCGGCAAGGGTTCCAGCGGCGGAAGCGGTGGGGACGCGTCGGCCGCGCCGAGCGCCAGGCCGAGTGCCAGGACCCCCGAGCCCTCCACCTACCAGGGCATCAACCTCACCGCCGGCTACCACCTCACGCTCGGGGACGAGGACGTACGGCCGCAGGACGGCGAGGACGGCAACTACGAGCTCTCGTACGACACCGGCGGCTACCTCGACGCGGAGAGCACGGGCGGCAACCTGGTGCTCCTCGATCCGGGCCAGGAGGGCTCTCTCGACGCCTGCCGCAAGGACACCCGGTTCACCAGGAACGTCTACGTGAACAAGCTCTCGAAGGGCCGCCAGGTCTGCGTGACCACGGGCTCGGGCCATGTCGGGCTCGTCACCGTCCAGGGGTTCTCCTCGGAGGACTCGCCGAGCACCTACATGACCCTGGACCTGACGGTCTGGCGCAACGCCGCCGAGTAGGGGCGCCGTTCCCGGCCCGCCGTGTCGCGCACGGCGGGCCGGAGGTCCGCCCGGCGTCGGCGGGCCGGAGGTCCGCCCGGCGTCGGCGGGCCGGACGGCCTCCCGTCGGGCCCCGGAGCCCGGCTGCTCCGGGGCTCCGGCGCGGCTTCGGGGCCGGCCCGCGGTCTACCAGGCCACGGGCAGGCGCTCCGGGATGCGCTTCATGAAGCGCGTGCGCCACACGAGCTGGTCGACGGGCACGGCGAGCTGCAGGTCGGGCATCCGGTCCAGCAGCACTTCGAGGGCGATCTCGGTGTGCCTCTTCCCGAGCGCGGTCGCCGGGCAGTAGTGGCCGCCGCCGCCGAAGGACAGGTGCGCCGACGCGTTCGGCCGGTCGAGGTCCACGGTGTGCGGATCGGCGAACACCTCCGGGTCCGTGTTGGCGGCCTCGACGAGGACGAGGACGAGCTCCCCCTTCCGCACCTCCACGTCACCCAGCCGCACGTCCTCGGTGGCGAGGCGGGGCAGTCCGTCGGCGATGGAGAGGTTGATCCGCAGGAGTTCGTCCACGGCGGCGGGGATCCTCTCCGGCTCCTCGCGCAGCCGTGCCCAGACATCGGGGTGCTGGAGCAGCGAGAAGATCGCCATCGTGAGGAAGCCCATGGTGGAGATGACGCCGGCGCCGAAGAAGGTCACGCCGACGGTGGCCAGCATCTCGTCGGTGAGATGGGCGTAGTCGGGGTCCGCGCGCAGCGCGGCGAGTTCGGCCATGAGACCGGTGGTCGCCGGGTCGTCGAGCCGCTCGACCATGTAGGCGATGTCCCGGTCCCAGTTGAGCCGCGCGCCGGTGACGGGGCAGGCCGAGTTCATGAAGGCGATGTCGAGACTGGCGGCGAGGCGCGGCGCGTCCGCCTCGGGTATGCCGAGGATCCGGCAGTGGAGGTGCTCCGCGTAGGGGTTGGCGAAACGGCCCCGCAGGTCGGCCGGCGGGCCGTAGGCGACGAGTCCGTCGACCAGTGCGGTGGCCTCCCGGCGCATCCAGTCGGTCAGGTCGCCCGCCTTGGGGTTGATCGCCTTGAGCACGGCCTTGCGGAGTCCCGCCCCGGTGATGTTGCCCATGTTGTTGACCACCTCGGGCGGGATGGTCAGCGCGTACTGCCGGGGGACGCCGGGCGCCGAGGTGTCCTTCAGACTGAACCGCGGGTCCTCGAGCACCTGCTTGCACAGCGGGTACGACGACACCAGCCAGGCCGGATCACCGGCGATGGTGCGGACCCGCTTGACCGGCTCGTGGCGCAGGGCCTCGATCTCGGGCGGAAGACGGTCGCCACGCGGGGAGAAGGGGAAGTCGGTCAGTACGTCAGTGGTCATGGTGGTCTCCGTCGCTCGGCGTGACGATGGCGTGGCCCTGGTTGCGGGAGGCACGCAGGCCGGAACCGCGGGAGTAGAGCAGTTCGGCCATCGGCAGGAGCTGGTGGTAGCAGTTCAGGGAGGAGGGGACACCGAGGACGGCGGGGGTGTCCAGGAAGAGCGGGGCCTCGGCGCAGACGTACCGGAGGCACACCTCGCGCTGGCGGGCGGTCGGCGCCTGCCCGTCGAGGACCTTGGAGGAGAGGAAGGACTCGACGAGTCCGTCGCAGGCCGCGAGGAAGTCCGCGTCCGTGGCGAGCAGGTCGTCGAGGTGCTTGCGCAGGAAGCGGTAGGCGGGGAGGTCGAGCAGCGCGGACATCGGGCGTCCGCGGAGCCGCTCCCCGCCGGGGTCCAGGCCGGCGACGGCGTTGTTCACCTTGGCACGTACGCCGCGGAGGTTCTTGACCGCTTTGCGGCGGGCCTCGTCGGGCGGATAGCCGAGGGCCTCGTACATGTCGTCGACGTGCAGGTCCGTGTAGATGAGGTCGACCTGCTCGAAGTTGCGCAGTCCCCAGGCGGCGAGGTCGGCGACGCGCTGTGCCGAGAAGTAGCTGTTTCCCGGGGAGACGCCGATGACGGTGTGGGCGCCTTCGAGGTGGATCACTTGGCAGTGTCGCGTGTACGGCTGGACCTTGAAGCTGTCGGTCGCTGTCGTCAAGTGAGGAGATGTCCTTCGGGCCGCTAGTCCCGTGGGGCCTCGTGCCCCTGGTGTGGCGGCGACGGCATGAAGTTACCGGCGATCTTCACAGAGTGACGATTTCAGCAGCGAGGTGGCGTGAAATCAGCGACATGTGACGGGAATTGACCCCTAACGACTGTTTGGGATGATCCGTCCCTGGGCAGGGAGCCTCGCCGCGCGAGCCGGCGGAGGCCGGCTCGCGCGAACCTCCGGACAGGCTCGGCGGCGGGTCGGGGCACTCCGATCCGCCGCGGACCCCGGCGTCAGGTCCGGCCCTGCCCAGTCAGGTCAGGTCAGGTCAGGTCAGGTCAGGAGCAGTTGCCCGCTCCCACCGCCGTGCTCCTGGTACTCCCCCGGATAGGCGCGGTCGAGCACTCCCACCATCCGCGGGGAGGACAGCCGGAGCTGGATCATGTCGCGGACGGCCGGCCACTCCTCGTCGAGGACCGAGTAGAAGGCCGTGTCCCGCACCACGCCGTCCAGGCCACGGGAATGAGCTCGGCGGACGCCCTCGCACGTGGCCCCGAGCCGTTCGATGGCGGCGCGCGAGCGGAGGTTCCGGGCGTCGGCCCGCATCGTCACGCGCCGGACGCCCCAGGTCTCGAAGGCGTGCCGGAGCATGAGCAGCTTCGACTCGGCGTTGATCCCCGACCCTCGCGTCTCGGCGGAGATCCAGGTGTTGCCGATCTCGACGGCGTCCGGCACGGAGGTGAGCGGGTCACCGTGCGGCACGCCGGTGGTCGGCGGCCACACCAGCGGGCCGCGCCAGTAATCGAGTTCGAGGAAGCGGGTGGACCCCACCACGCGTCCGTCCGCCGTGCTCACCATGGCGAACGGCAGCGCCCTGCCCGCCGCCTGATCGGTCAGGGCGCGGGCGATGTAGTCGCACGACGCGTCCAGGCCGTCGGGCACCGGTGTGTAGGCATAGGCGGCACGGTCCAGCGCGCCGGCCCACGCGAGGCCCTCGGCATGGCGCATGGCCAGCGGTTCCAGGCGCACGGTGCGCCCGGCAAGGACAACAGGTACTGGCACGGAACCTCGGGTCTTTCACGCGCAGGGGTCATCCCGGCCGATGCCCGGCACGGAACGGGGGAGGTGGTCGCCCGGATGCCGAGCGCCCTGCCGGATCCACAAACAGGCAGGTGAGACGCTTCCGCACCAGTGCGAAGGAGGACAGTATGCAGCCCCGGCGGCTCCCAGAACAGAACCTGAAACGAAGCCGAGGACACGGCTTCGTGAATGCCCGGAACGAGCCCCGATCCGACGTCTCACCAAGTGGACGATCTTGTCCGGCAGGCGACTGGGGTCATGTGCCACCGCCTCTCCGAAGCGGACCTCACAGCACCTCTGACCTGCATTGATGATGCCGAGCAGGTCGGCCGGCACGTCGGCGGGCAGAGCGGCGAGCGAGGCGGACCCAAGGGAGGCGACTACGCCGTTCGGGGTTCACGGAAGCATGCCTTCCGCCCCCGGGATCAACCCGTCCGGCCGGGTCCTCGCGAGCCCGGCAAGATCGGAAAGACACCCCCTGGGGCCCACCGGGCCATGGCCGGACCGCACGGCCTACACTCCGCTCCATGAAGATCGTTCCTGTGGGCGTCGCCGAGGACCTGGCCCCCACCGGCGTGCTCCGGGCGTCGATCAACCTGGGCAATCCGGTGCTCGCCCAGGGCACCCCGGCGGAGCCGGCCGGCGTCACCGTCGACCTCGCCCGGGAGATCGGTGCCCGCCTGGGCGTGCCCGTGGAGTTCGTCTGCTTCGACGCGGCACGGAAGTCGTACGAGGCGATGGCGACGGGCCGGGCGGACCTCTGCTTCCTCGCGGTCGAGCCGGCCCGGGAGGCCGACGTCGCCTTCACGGCGCCGTACGTCGTGATCGAGGGGGTCTACGCGGTGCCCCGGGACTCGGCCCTGCGGACCGTCGCCGACGTCGACGCCGAAGGTGTGCGGATCGGGGTCAAGGAGGGGTCGGCCTACGACCTGTTCCTGACCCGCACGCTGCGGCACGCCACCCTGGTGCGCGGGGCGGAGGGCGTGGACGCGTTCCTCGCCGAGGGTCTGGACGTCGCGGCCGGTATCCGGCAGCCGATGACGGAGTTCGTCACGGAGCACCCCGAAGTGCGGCTGATCGAGGACCGGTTCATGCAGATCCGGCAGGCCGTGGGCACGACGGTCGCACGACGTCCGGAGACCGTCCGTTTCCTCCGTGCCGTGGTCGAGGAGCTGAAGGCCTCGGGCTTCGTGGCCGACGCCCTGCGCCGCTCGCACCGGTCCGCGACACTGGTCGCCCCGCCCGCCGGGAACGAACCCCAAGGGCGGCCCCCGCGCTGATCGGCCGCCGGGCCCCTGCCATGCCCGCCGTCCCGTGCCCACCGGGTCGGAGCCCCGGTCCCGTGCCGTCGCCCGCCCCGCCGCGCCGCGGGATGCGCACGGGCGCGAGGACGGGCCGGACGGCTCGCGGCTACTCGAAGCGGCTCGTGTCGCCCGCACCCCGGCGGACGATCTCCACGTCGCCGCCCGAGAAGTCGATCACGGTGGTCGGCTCCGTGCCGCAGTCACCGGAGTCGAGGACGACGTCCACCACGTGGTCGAGTCGTTCCTTGATCTCCCAGCCCTGCGTCAGCGGCTCCTCCTCGTCGGGCAGGAGCAGCGTGCTGGAGAGCAGCGGCTCGCCGAGTTCCTCCAGCAGGGCCTGGACGACGGCGTGGTCGGGGATGCGGACACCGACCGTCTTCTTCTTCGGGTGCAGCAGCTGCCGCGGTACTTCCTTCGTCGCGGGCAGGATGAAGGTGTAGCTGCCGGGCGTCGCCGCCTTCACCGCGCGGAACACGTCGTTGTCGACGTGCACGAACTGGCCCAGCTGCGCGAAGTTCTGGCACACCAGGGTGAAGTGGTGCCGGTCGTCGAGCTTGCGGATCGAACGGATCCGGTCGATCCCGTCACGGCTGCCCAGCCGGCTTCCCAGCGCGTAGCAGGAGTCCGTGGGATACGCGACCAGCGCACCGGAGCGGATGCTGTCGGCCACGCCGCTGATGACGCGCCGCTGAGGGTTCTCGGGATGCACGTCGAAGTATTTCGCCATTGGCCCAGTCTAGTTACCCGGCTCGCGCCGGGCGGGACCGTCGGCTCCCGACCGCTCATGTCGGACGCGGCGTCGGCACGCGGACGAGCGGGGCCGGCCCGGGACGGCGGGCCGGTGCGGGGTGGACAGGACGTGGCGGCGCGGCCGGGGCCGCGACGGCGTCACCGTCGGTCGGACACCGGTCAGGCGGCGGGACGGACGGCGGCGAGCAGCCGCTGGCGCACCACGATCGCGTTGAGCCGGATCGTGTACGGGGCGACGTCGGTCAGTTCCAGGGCGCCCACCCCGGCCTTGTCCAGGCCGACGGTCACGTCGATGCAGAAGGCGATCGCGTACATGTGGTCGCCGGTCTCCTCGTCCTGCAGGGCGAAGAAGAGGTCCCGGTAGTAGGCGGTGCGGTCCGCTCCCTCCTCGTAGTACGACAGGCCCGGTTCGCCCTCCTGCGCGGCGAGCCCGGTGAAGGCGCCGGCGAGCTCCCGCTCGACGGTGTCCCAGAACCCGGCGGCGGCGAACTCCCCGGGGAGCGCCTGCCGCACGGCCTCCTTCAGGGACAGGACCATGACCAGGACGGGGGCGTCCTCCTGGAGTCCCCAGCCGCGGACCGTCTTCACGATGTCGCTGTCCGGGATCGCCGCGGCGGCGTCCCGGATGTCGTCGAAGTCGAAGTTGACCGTGGCGGGCGCGATCGACTCCTGGAACCGCCGCTCGATGCTGCGGGCCTGTTCCAGGTGTTCGGGACCCACCTCGACGACGGTCTTGAACGTGGCGGCCATGACTCCTCCTGTGGCGTGATGGTGATCAAGAGGGGTCAGTATGACGATCCGCGGGACGGGGGGCGACGCCGTCCCGCCGTGCGGGACGGCGGCCTGCTCCCAGGCGCCGTGGAGCCCGGTAGCCGTGGAGCCCGGGAGCCGTGGAGCCCGGGAGCCGTGGAGCCGTCCCGCCGGCCGGTGATCAGCCGCGCACGACGGCCAGTTCGCCGCGGTCCGGCGCCCCCGTGCCGCCGGCCGTGCCGGACCCGCGCCCACCGGCCTGCCCCGCCCCACGGACGGGTTCGTCCAGGTCGACCAGCCGGCGCCGGTCGAGCGGGGACTCCCGCCGGTCCAGACGCTCCTCCAGGAGCACGCGGGCGGTGTCGCTCTGGCCTCCCTGCACCAGCGCGTAGAGCAGCGTCTCCTCGACCACCTCGCGTTGTGCGGCGCTGCCTCCCACCCGCCGCAGGGAGGGCAGCAGGTCGCGGAGTTCGCGTACCGCCGCGGTCCACCGTTCCTCCAGCACGGCCTCCAGGGCGCGGCAGAGCGGGACGACGACCTCCCGTTGGACGGCGTCGGCGCCCGCGGCGTGCGTACGGAGCCGGCGCAGCGCGGGCAGGTCCCCGGCCGCGGTGAGGGCGACGGCGCCGTGCAGGGCGGTGAACGCCGTCGCGGGCCGTTCGACCAGGTCGCGGGAGACCGCGTCCAGCACCCCGTCGACGGGCACGCGCCCCGTCCAGTTCCGGGACATGTGGGCCCGCCACAGCAGCGATCCCGAGTCCACCAGCGCCCGGACCCCGCTCACCTGCCTCGGCGCGAGCTGGGAGTGCCAACGGCGGCGGACGGCCGCCGCGTCGTCCAGGGCGAGTTCGTGCAGGGCCACGTGCCAGGAGAAGTGCGCGCGGTTCACGGCGCCGCGCCCCTGGCCGCCGATCCACCCGTCGAGCCAGTCGCGGCCGACGCGGTGGTCGCCGGACTCGTAGTGGACGTGGGCCAGGGCGTGCACGGCGTGGCCCGACGCGGGCTCCGCGGCGAGGGCGACCCGGGCGAGGGCACCGGCCTCGTCGATGCGCCCCTGTTCCTGGCGGAGGAAGGCGAGCAGCGAGGTGTGGAACCAGTGGCCGTCGTACGCCGGCGCGGTCCGTTCGACCAGCCGTTGCGCCAGCGTGCCGTCGAGGTCGCCGACGCCGGCGAAGGCGATCGTCGGCACCGCGATGCTGAGCGCGAAGGCGTCGCCGGGATAGCGGTCCAGGTGGTCGATGAGCGCCGTGTCACCGTCGCGGTCGGCGCCGGCGTCGGTCGCCGCGTGCGAGGCGACGCGGCGGGTGACGACGTCGACGAAGGAGCGCTCCCGTTCGTCGCCGCGTTCCCGCACACTGCGCTGGGCGTCGGCGAGTTCCCGGGCGACGTCGACGTCCGCACCGGACTCGTGGCCGAGCAGGGCGAGCGCCGCGTGCCCGAGGGCGAAGCCGGGGTCCAGTTCGGTGGCACGCGCGAACGCCTCGGCCGCCTTCGCCCGCACGGTGACGACCCGGGCGAGGCCGCTGCGGAAGGACGACGCCGCGGCGGCGTGCGTGGACAGCGGCAGGCCGAACTGGTCCGTGGGCCGGCGGCGGGTGGCCCGTTGCGCGGGGGTGAGCGGCGCGAGGACGGCCTCGGCGACCTCCTTGGCCTGGGCGCGGATCTCCGGGATGGCGGTGGTCTCCCACAGTTCGCCGCGGCGGGGCGAGCCGAGGGTGTAGAGCTGCCGCCCGGCGCGCCCCCGGACGTCGACGAGGCGGCCGGCGTCCGTGGCCACCCCGATGCCCAGCGGGCCGGGCGCGGCGAGGCCGTCGGCCAGCAGTCCGCTCCAGAGCGGGTCGCCGGCGCCCTCGGCCCGCAGGCCCGGGCCCGTGCAGTCCACGACCCACGCGACGCGCAGTTCCCGGCCGTCGGCGAGCCCGACGGCGAGGCCGCCCTCGGCGGTGGGCGTGGCGGAGGCGATCCGTCCGGCGTGCACGCGCAGCCGCCGGGCGGACCGCAGCCGGGCGACGGTCTCCGCGGTGGCCGGTGCCATCCGGTGCCGGTGCACGTTCCACCGGGTGGCGTCGCGGCCGAGGAACTCGGCCCGTTCCTCGTCCCCGAGGCCCTGCCACAGCCCGGCGATCCGGGGCCGGAGACCGTCGAGGGCGGGCCGCCAGTCACCGTGGTCGCGCAGGCAGGCCGCGAAGTGGCGGCGCAGGGCCGTACGGAGCCGGTTGAGCGGCAGGTCCTCCAGCCCCGGGGGCGGGGGCACCGGCGGCAGCGGGGCGACGGCGTGCGGCCGGGGCAGCAGCCCGCTGCGGGACACGGCGTGCACCGTACGGCCGGGCCGGTCCAGGACGAGGGCGAGGTCGACCGCGGTGAGTCCGGTGCCGACGAGCAGGACGTCGTCGCCCTCCCCCACCGCGTCGAGCGCGCCCGGCGCCCACGGACGCCCGACGAAGCGCTCCGAGGAGGTGAGCCCGGCGGGTGCCCAGCCGGCTCCGCCGGCGGCTGGACCCGTCGCCAGGACCACGCTGTCGGCGGTCACCGTGCCCCCGTCGGCGAGGGCGAGCGTGACGCGTCCGTCGGCGGCCTCGGTGCAGCGCGTCGCCCTGGTCCGCAGCCGCCGCACGGCGACCGTGCCGTGGGCGGTGATGATGGCCCGCCCGAGGGTGTCGGCCAGGTAGGAGCCGAACCGGTACCGGGAGGCGAAGTCGGTGGCGTCGACGGCCGATTCGCCGTGCCGGCAGAGCCAGCGCAGGAAGTGGCCGGGGTCGTCCGGATAGCAGCTCATGCCGCCGACCGGGACGTTCAGCCGGTGCTCGGGGACCTCGGTGGCGTACGCGGTGCCCCGGCCCGCTTCCGCGGCCGGGTCGATGAGCAGCAGGTCGAGCGGGGTGCGCCGGCGGGCGGCCGCCTCGCACAGCTGGACGGCGACGAGCGCTCCTGCCGCGCCGGCGCCGACGACTGCCACGGTCGATCGCGGATGAGCGGTCACCACGGGTACCTCCGAGCAAAGGCGGGTCAGGGGTGGGACGGACTGCCGAGGGTCGTGCGCCGACGGGTGCGACCCTGCGGGCCGCCGAGCGGATCGCGCTCGTGCCCGGCGTCGGCCGCCGGGCGAAGTTCACTATGTCGATGAACAATGTGCAGTGACAACCCCGCCTCGCCGACAACGCGCGCATCCCGGAATGACGTTGGCGAGAAAGCGCGCATCGGCCGCGCACGGGTGGAGGAACCGGGCGTCCGCGGAAGGACGCGTTCGCGCCGACCGTGAGACATTGAGCCGGTGAGGATCTCAGCAAGAACGGACTACGCGGTCCGGGCGATGGCCGAACTGGCCTGCTCCCCGGACCGTCCCCTCAAGGCGGAGGACATCGCGGCCCGCCAGGACATCCCCGTCCGCTTCCTCTTCGTCGTCCTCAGCGAGTTGCGCCAGGCGCGGCTGGTCCGGAGCGCGCGCGGCCCGGAGGGCGGCTACAGCCTCAGCCGCCCCGCCGGCGAGATCACCCTCGCGGACGTCATCCGCGCGATGGACGGCCCCCTCGTCAGCGTGCGCGACCTGAAACTGACGGGCCTGGAGTACCAGGGCGCCGCGGCGCCGATGCCGGACGTGTGGCGCGCGGTCCGCGCGAGCCTGCGCCAGGTCCTGGAGGGCACGACACTCTCCGACCTGGCAGCGGGAACGCTGCCCGAGCTCGTCCGGGACCGGGCCCGGGAGTACACCGACGACGTACGGCTCTATCCCTGAGGTCCCCTGACGACACCACGGGCGCGAGCCCCGGCGCCCCCTGCCCCCTCGCGCGCCGGTCCCCCTGTACACGGTCCGCCGGGTCGGAGATCCTTCGGAGCGTGACTTCTTCGCAGAGCGATCCCACCTGGCCCCGGAACATCAGCGTCGTCACCCTCTTCGCCGAGGACCTCGAGGCCACGAAGAGCTTCTACGAGGAGGTCTTCGGGCTTCCGGTGACCTTCGAGGACGAGGACTCGGCGGTGTTCGGCTTCGGGAACATCCTCGTCAACCTGCTGAAGATCCCGGCCGCGGGCGAGCTGATCGAGCCCGCCCGGGTCGCCGGTCCGGCGGCCGGGGCACGCCTCCAACTCACGCTCCCGGTCGACGACGTGGACGCGATGTGCAAGCAGCTGACGGCCCGCGGGGTGACGTTGCTGAACGGCCCGGTGGACCGCCCCTGGGGTGTCCGGACCGCCAGCTTCCAGGACCCCGCCGGTCACATCTGGGAGATCGCACGGTGACCGCTGCCACCGCGCCGGACGTCGAGGTCCGGGCGCTCCTGTCCGCCCTCGCGTCCCAGCGCCGCCACGTCCTCGGCATCATCGACGGCCTGGACGAGCGGGCCCTGCGGCAGCCGGCCCTGCCGTCCGGCTGGACGTGTCTGGGTCTCGTGCAGCACCTCGCGCTCGACGTGGAGCGGTTCTGGTTCGGTGCGGTGGTCGCGGGTGACAAGAAGGTGATCGCGGCGCTGGACGACGCGGCCGACGCCTGGCAGGTGGCTCCCGGCGTCTCCGCACCGGAGGTGCTCGACCGCTACCGCGCGGAGACGACGCTCGCCGACGCGGTGGCCGAACAGCTGCCGCCGGACACTCCGTTGGCGTGGTGGCCGCATCACCTCTTCGGCGATCCCCATCTCCACAGCCTGCGGGACGTGCTGCTGCACGTCATCACCGAAACGGCCTGCCACGCGGGCCACTTGGACGCGGCCCGCGAGCTCCTCGACGGCCGGCGGTGGCTGGTCCTCCCCTGAGACCGCGCCCGGGATCCGCCGGTCCGTGAGGGAGGCGAGGGCATACGTCCGCGGGCACCCCGGCCTTCCTTCGGTACGTGGGCGGGCGGCCCGGCGTCGGATGCCGTCCGCGCGGGGAGGGGTCGGGCTCCCGGTCGTCCGGGACGACGGCGGCCCTGCCGTCCCGGACGGTCAGCAGGTGGCAGCCGTGCTCCCCGGGGAACGGGGGCGCCGGCGTCGCACTCGTCGCGGCCCGCGCGATCCGGCACCCGACGTGCGGGGACGCCTTCGCGGCAGGCGTCACGACGAGTCGGGTGCACTCCCCCGGGCGGGTTCCCTGGACACCTGGTGATCCGGCCCGCCGGCCGGGGCGGCGGCACGCAGCGCCGCTTCGACCCGGCGGTTGCCGGTCATGGACGCCGTGACGGCCGTCATCGCCAGGAGGAGGACGGCGGCTGCGTAGAGCGGGGTGCGGATGTCGTAGGCGGTGGCCAGCCAGCCGCCGAGGAAGGCCCCGACGGGGGCGGCGCACATGGCCAGCATGCGGGAGGTGGAGGCGACCCTGCCCATGAGGTGGGCCGGGACGATCGCCTGCCGGAGGGAGGGCCCGAGCACCATCGTGGCGCCCATGCCGGCCCCGCAGACGGCGAGCGCCGACCCGGCCACGTACGGGTTCGGGGCAGCGGCAAGGCCCAGGACGGCCAGCCCTTCGACTGCGGCCGTGCAGGTCAGCGCAGTGCCGGTGCCGAGTCGTCGGCCGAGGGAGGAGGCGATGCCCGCGCCGAGCAGACCGCCGGTGGCCTCCGCCGTCAGGAGCAGACCGAAGCCGAAGGTGTCGATGCCGAGGCGTTCGTGCGCGAAGAGGGCGAGGACGGTCTCCACGGCGAGGAAGGCGACGTTCCCGACCGCCGGGCGGAGCGCGAGCCCGAGCAGCAACCGGTCCCGGAAGACGTACGAGGCACCGGCCCGCGCCTGCCGGAGCAGCGACTCACGGGCCTCCGGTACGGGCCGGGGCATGGCGGGCAGCGTACGTACCAGCAGTGCGGACACCAGGAACGACACCGCGTCGGCGAGCAGCGGAACCGCCCGCCCGAGCGCGAGCAGCGCACTGCCGGCAGGCGGCCCCGCGAAGCCGGACATGGCGGTCTGGGCGCCGCGCAAGCGGGAGTTGGCGCGCTCCAGGAGTGCGGGGTCGCGGCCGAGCAGATCCGGCAGATAGGCCGTGGCGGCCGTGTCGAAGAACAGCCCGCCGAGGCCGAGCACGAAGGCGACGGCCGCCAGCAGCGGGATGCTCAGCACGTCGAGCGCGGCCGCTGCCGCCGGTATCGCGAGCAGCACCGCACGCGCAGCGTCCGTGACCCACATCGTGCGCCGGCGGTCCCAGCGGTCCACCAGCGCACCGCCGAGCACCCCGAAGAGCAGCCACGGCAGTGTCCCGGCGGCCGTGACGACGGCCAGCGCCATCGGATCCCGCGTCAACGTCAACGCGATCAGCGGCAGCGCGGCATGTGACACCCCGTCACCGAGCGAGGACACCGTCTGCGCGGTCCACAGGCGTCCGAACCCGGTCGGCAACTTCGCCATGTCTGACGTCACTTGGCGCCCCCCTCGGCCTGCTCGCGCGATGCCGGGTGGAAGAGTGCGAAGACGAGTGACGCGTCCGGCAACGACGGATCGGACAGCTCCCGGTACTCGTCGGCCAATGCCTGCAGCCGCGCCCCCAGCTCCGTGAACTGCTCCTCCGTGAGCCGCAGATGCGCCATCCCCACGTGTCGCTCGCTGCCCGACGGCGCCGCTTCCAGGTCCGCCACCGCATGGCGCATCAGCACATCCGGGCCCCCTTCGCCCGGATCCGGCAGCACGATCGATCGCGCGGCCATCGCGTAGTACCGCTCGGTGACCCCCCGCACCTTCCGCGTCCGTACCACCTTCACCAGGCCGGCCCGCTCCAGCAGCCGTACGTGATAGCTGGAGCTCCCCTTCGCGAGGCCCACCCGCTCGGCGATCTGCGTGATCGTCGCGGGCTCGAAGCGGAGCACGGCCATGATCCGGTGGCGCGTGAGATTGGAGACGGCGCGCAGCTGCTCGTCCGTGGTGACGTGGAACGCCTCGGGGAGGTCATCGGTAGGCATGACCCAATGGTCAACACTTCTTGACCATTGCGCAAGGGGATTTCGCGCGAACCTCCGGAACCTGCTGCCCGACGCGCGAGCAGTCGTGACGTACCCGGCAGGAACGGGTCACGGGGTGGGCAGTCCGATGCGTCGCAGCCATGCCTCGACTTCGGTGTCGGCGTCTTTGACTTCCTCGCCGCGTACCGCGAGGCCCTCGGCGATAGTTGCGCCGGGGCAGGTGGCGGTGTAGTCGCGTTCGGTGGTGCCCAGGCCACTCATGGCGTAGGTGGTGACCGGGTGAATGGTCTTGCCGCGGAAGTCGAGGGCTTCGGTGAACGTCGTCATGATCATGGGTGCCCGGACGTTCCAGATGGGGCTGGCCAGGAGGATGGTGTCGTAGCCGTCGAGGGAGGGCAGGCGGCCTTCGATAGCCGGTCGGGCGTCGGTGTCCTGCTCTCGGACGTTGCGCTTCACTGTCTCGTCGTAGTCGTGCGGGTAGGGGTCGGCGGCCTGGACGCGGTAGGTGTCGCAGGCGATGCGGCCGGCGATCTTCTCGGCGAGCACCTCGGTGTTGCCGACCTTCAGGTCGGTACGCCCGCCGTAGTAGTAGTTCTCGCCCGGGCGGGAGAAGTAGGCCAGCAGGACTCGTTTCACGTTGCCTCCGGTCGTCACGTCGGACTGGGGGGCGGTGGGGGTGCCGGGCCCCGGTGAGGACGGTGAGCAGCCCGCGAGGTGGGTCGCGGTCAAGGCGGCGGTTGCGGTCAGTAGGGCGCCGCGCAGAACGGTGCGCCGGCCCGGCAGGGCACCGTGGTGCGGTGGCGTGATCATGGTGGGGGGCTCCCGGTGAACCGTGGAAGCCGGGCGGGTGCCCCGGGCATTCGCCTTGAGGGCACCCGCGGCCGGCGAGGGGCAGGGGGTGAGGCGTTCAGCTGTCCAGGCGGCGCCCCGCGAGCCATGTGACCATCTCGGGGTCGCGGTGGTCGAAGAACAGGGAGCTGCCGGTGTCGAGGGTGGCGATCTGGGCCATCTGCTCGTCCGTGAACTCGAAGTCGAAGACGTCGAAGTTCTCGGCCATGCGCTCGGCGCGTACGGACTTGGGGATGGCGATGACGCCGCGCTGGGTGAGCCAGCGCAGGACGACCTGGGCGACGGACTTGTCGTACGCCTTGCCGATCTCGGCGAGCAGCGGGTTGGTGAACAGGTCGTTCTTGCCTTCGGCGAAGCCGCCCCAGGACTGGATCTGCACCCCGTGCTCGCGCATGAGGTCCTGGTAGTCGGCGCGCTGGAAGAAGGGGTGGGTCTCGATCTGGTTGACCTGCGGGGTGATCTCGTTGTTGACGATCAGGTCGATCAGCCGGTCGGGGTAGAAGTTGGCGACGCCGATCGCCCTCGTCAGGCCTTCGCGGTTGAGGGTCTCCATGGCGCGCCACTGGCCGTAGACGTCGCCGAAGGGCTGGTGCATCAGGTAAAGGTCGAGGTGGTCCAGGCCCAGCTTGGTCAGGGACGTCTCGAACGCGCGGCGGGTGTTGTCCTGGGCAGGGGCGTCCTGGACCCACAGCTTGGTGGTGACGAACAGGTCCTCGCGCGGGATGCCGCTGGCCTTGATGGCGCGGCCGACGGCTACTTCGTTTCCGTAGGCGGCGGCGGTGTCCAGCAGGCGGTAGCCGGCGGCCAGGGCCTCGGAGACGGCGCGCTCGGTGTCCTCGGCGGGGATCTGGTAGACGCCGAAGCCGAGGAGCGGCATCTCGACGCCGTTGTTGAGGGTGACGGTCTGCATGAGCGTGACGTCCTTCACTGGAGGGCGGGGGCAGGTGGTCAGGGGCGGAGGAGGGCCTTGAGGACCTGGCGGTCGGCCATGGCCCGGTAGGCGTCCGGTGCCCGGTCGAGGGTGAATTCCTGGTCGAAGACACGGCCGGGGGTGATCGTGCCGTCCAGGACGTCGGGCAGCAGCTGTTCGACGTAGGCGCGGGCGGGGCTGGCGCCGCCGGTCAGGGTGATGTTGCGCATGAACTCGGCCGGGCCGATCGGTCCCTGTTCGTACTGGGGGACGCCCAGGCGGCTGATGGTGCCGCCGTCCAGGACCGCCCCGAGCGCGGTGTCGAGGGCCTGGCGGGTGCCGACGGCCTCGATGACCTTGTCCACCCCGCCGGTCAGCTCACGGATCCGGGCGATGCCCTCCTCGACGCGCTCGGCGACCACATCGGTGGCGCCGAACTCACGGCCCAGGCCGGTGCGGGCTTCGTGGCGGCCGGCGAGCACGATCCGCTCGGCCCCGAGCCGCTTGGCGGCGATCACCGCGCACAGACCGACCGCGCCGTCCCCGACCACCAGCACCGCATCCCCGCGGCCGACGCCGGCGGTGACGGCGCCGTGGTGGCCGGTGGTCATCACGTCGGACAGCGCGAGCAGCGACGGCAGCAGCGCGGAGTCGGCGGCCACCGGCAGCTTCACCAGGGTGCCTTCCGCGTGCGGGACGCGTACGGCTTCGCCCTGGCCACCATCGACACCGTCGAAGCCGTACCGGCCGCCGTTGCGGCAGGAGATGTGCAGGCCCTTGGTGCAGTAGTCGCAGGTGTTGTCGCTGTACGTGAACGGGGCGACGACCAGCTCACCGGCCTTCAGTTCGGTCACGTCCGAACCGGTCTCATCCACCACGCCGAGGAACTCGTGCCCCATCGGGCGGCCGGCGCCTGTGGCAGGCATCGAGGCGTAGGGCCACAGGTCGCTGCCGCACACGCAGGAGGCGACGACGCGCACCACGGCGTCGGTGGGCTGGACGATCTTGGGGTCGGGCCGGTCCTCGACGCGGACGTCACCGGCTCCGTACATCACTGCTGCACGCATGAGGGGCTATTGCTCCAAACGGGGGTGATGCTGGGGGGTGTCAGCGTTCGAGCATCCGGGCCTGGGCTTCGGTGTGGGTGGCGCCGGCGGCGGGCGGCAGGCTGGAGAGCCGGTCGAGCTGCTCGGCGGTGAGCGTGACCGTGTCGGCGGCGGTGTTCTCCTCCACCCGGCTCACGCGCTTGGTGCCGGGGATCGGGGCGATGTCGTCGCCCTGGGCGAGCAGCCAGGCCAGTGCCACCTGCCCGGGCGTGGCATCGGCTTCGTCGGCCAGGGCCTTGACTTCGTCGGCGAGCGCCAGGTTGCGCTGGAAGTTCTCGCCCGTGAAGCGCGGGTTGTCGCGGCGGAAGTCGTTCTCGTCGAACTGGTCGGTGGAGCGCACGGTGCCGGTCAGGAAGCCGCGGCCCAGCGGGGAAAACGGCACCAGGCCGATGTTCAGCTCCCGCAGGACGGGCAGGACGCGGTCCTCGATTCCCCGGGTGAACAGGGAGTACTCGGACTGGACCGCGGTGACGGGCTGGACGGCGTGGGCCCGGCGGATTGTGTCCGGGCCCGCCTCGGAGAGGCCGAAGGCGCGGACCTTGCCCTGGTCGATCAGCTCCTTCACGGCGCCGGCGGTCTCCTCGATCGGCGTGTTCGGATCGACGCGGTGCTGGTAGTACAGGTCGATGTGGTCGGTGCCCAGTCGCTTCAGGGAGCCCTCGACCGCGGTGCGGATGTTGGCCGGGCTGGAGTCCGGGTTCCACGCGCCGTCGCCGGCGTGCGAGACCAGGCCGAACTTGGTGGCCAGCACCACCTTCTGCCGGCGGCCCTTCAGCGCCCGCCCGAGCAGCTCCTCGTTGGTGTAGGGGCCGTAGATCTCGGCGGTGTCGATCAGCGTGACGCCCAGCTCAAGGGCTCGGTGCACGGTCCGGATCGACTCCGCGTCATCGGTGCCCGAGCCGGTGTATCCGTGGGACATGCCCATCGCGCCCAGCCCGATCCGGGAAACCTCCAGGTCACGCAGCTTGATGTACCGCATCTCGCCCTCTTCCGATCATGGTGTCGCCTGGTCCCTCACTCTTGCCCGGCCCGGCAGGCCGTGCCCGCCGGGCCGGGCGGAGCGAAGAGGCCGGCGTCTTCCTCATTCACCTTCGCCCGGATCGCTCCGGTGTGGCAGGGCGGGCTCTTCGGGGGTAACGACAGGGCCTCCCTCCCGTCTGCACCCCACGTGCCGAGCGGGTGAGACTGGAGCCATGGCATCCCAGAGCGCGAACAGCGAGGGCGCCGAGCTGGGCCGCTACCTGCGCGCCCGCCGCACCCAGACCAGTCCCGAGCACGTCGGCCTCACCGTCGGCGCCGGCATCCGCCGCACCCCCGGCCTGCGCCGCGAAGAGCTGGCCACCCTCGCCGGCATCAGCATCGACTACTACGTGCGCATGGAACGCGGCAAGGAGACCCGCCCCAGCCCCGCCGTCCTCGACTCCCTCGCCCGCGCCCTGCGCATGGACGACCAGGAGCACCAGCACCTGCGCGAGCTCGCCGCCCGCGCCGCCCGCTACGCCCCCGAACCGCCCCCGGCCCCCAGCCGCACCGTGCGCCCCCACCTGAAACTGCTGCTGGAGTCACTGCGGCCGAACCCCGCCTACGTCATCAGCCGCAGCATGGACATGCTGGCCTGGAACCCCGGCGGCCTCGCCCTGTACGCGGGACTGGAGGACTGGCCGGCCAAACACCGCAACCTGGCCCGCTACCTCTTCCTCCACCCGGCCTCGCGCACCCTGTTCACCGACTGGGACCGCCAGATCACCGCCTGCGTCGCCCGCCTGCGCGCCGTCGCCGGAACCGCTCCCGACGCCCCGGACCTGACCAACCTCGTCGGCGAACTCCTCCTCAAGAGCCCCGATTTCGCCCGGCTGTGGGAACGCTACGAGGTCACCGGCCGCAAGCCCGCACAGAAGACCTTCCACCACCCCCGCGTCGGCACCCTCACGCTCACCTCCCAGTCCATGCAGCTGGAAGGCACCCCCGGCCAGCGCATCGGCGTCTACACCGCCGAACCCGGCACCCCCGACCACGACGCCCTGCTCTTGCTCGACATGACCGCGCCCGCAGCCGTGCCCCACCGAGAGGTTCCGCACGCATCGTCCTGACCACCGTTCTCACAAACGGTCCTTCGCGCGCAAGATCAATCACGGGCTGCCGAACCCCGGCCGACTCCGGATTCACTCTCAGAACCCGTTCTCACCCGAAATGCGGGACGGACCCCCTTCTGAGACCTGCATTGCGCGAAAATCCGGGCCCATGACGAACCCTCAGCAGCGCTCCCCAGCCGACCGGCCGGACGCCACCGGCTCACCGGGATTTCCTGTACGCCGACTACTCACACTCGGAGTCTTCCGTCGAAGACCCCATGTCTTCCAGGATCACGCCGCACCCCGACACGTCGCAGCGCCCCTCGCCGGCCCGTGACCGGGTCCGGAACGCAGAAAAGCCCCGCACCATAAGGTGCGGGGCTTTCCCACAATGATTGTTCGGCGGCGTCCTACTCTCCCACAGGGTCCCCCCTGCAGTACCATCGGCGCTGAAAGGCTTAGCTTCCGGGTTCGGAATGTAACCGGGCGTTTCCCTAACGCTATGACCACCGAAACTCTATGAAATAAACAAACTCCAGCCGACAAGGGGCGAGTTCGTTACTTCAGAACTAACACAGTGGACGCGAGCAACTGAGGACAAGCCCTCGGCCTATTAGTACCGGTCAGCTCCACCCATTACTGGGCTTCCACATCCGGCCTATCAACCCAGTCGTCTACTGGGAGCCT